>JAFURY010000075.1 GCA_017480795.1 Succinivibrionaceae bacterium | reverse complement strand
GTATTTTATTGCATGGATTACAGTTCAGGATAGGTGGATTACAGAGTCGGGACAAAATGAAATGTCAGGGATGGAGAAGGAGCGAAATTGGCTGACATCTGGTCAAAGCAGTTTCAGGTCAAAACCGGGTAGCGTGGACAGGATGCCCTGTTGTTCTGCATATAAACCTCGAAATATTCAAACGGCTCCGGACGTCGGTCGCAGATCCGGCAAAATCAGGCTCTGATGCCGATTCGGCAAAAAACATGAGTCCGGAGGAAAATCACGGGATCCGAGGAAAACCAGGAAGACATCACGGAACGGGGCGAACGACAGAAGGAAATCCTGGGTCCGACGTCCGTTGCCTCCAAACCGGCGGGAATGGAAAACGCATCGCGGAGATTGCGGTCTAGGATAGCACACAAGCGGACCTTTGGCATGAAAAATCGGCACATCCGGCCTGCGGACGGACAACGTTGAGGGAGGCGAAAAAGAATCCCGTCGCAAAGGCCTTGAACCGGCGACTCAATTTCAGGGCAAAAATGTGTTTTTAATCCCCTAGTTTTGATAGAATAGCGGCAAATATGCGAAATGAAATATAACGGGATTTTATTATGCTCATCGGCTTCAGTGCAGAGAATTTCAGGTGCTATGACGGAGAAATCAACGCCAGTCTCATAGCGGAAAACAATGACAGAAACTGCTTCTATGTCGGCCAGGTACCGGTAATCAGCCATATGGCGGTCTGCGGAAAAAGTTCCTCAGGCAAAACCTCGCTGCTTTCGATTCTTACTCTGATCAGCGACATCGCCGCGGAAGGAAAAATTCCAGGCTACGCATCGGGCTGGTACAACCGTCTTGACCGGAGCAACCGCAGTCGCGACACCACACTGGAAATCATTTTTTCCTGTGATGCGACGGTTTATTCCTACGGTCTGAAGGCGAATCTTGCCGATGGCGTCATCAGACGCGAATGGATCAACGAGCTGGCCTCCAACGGCACCTCGCTGCTGCTGATGGGCAGAGACGAGGACAATTCCTTCACTCTGGCCCGCAGCGATGCCTTCTCAAAGGACGATCACCAGCGCTTCAGACTTTACGCCGAGGATCTGGCGCCATGCCAGTCGCTGCTGCACAAGCTCTCGGGAGTATCGTTCCGGGAGGATTCAGGGCTTCATCTTTTCAGGAATCTCCAGAAATATCTCTCGTCCTTCGTAACCAGAGCCTGCGGACCGGGAGTAGCCCACAGCATGAAACTCTGGGTGAATCAGGACAATCTGATCTTCGATCTGCACTCCATGCTGAGCACCTTCGGCTCCGACATTTCAGGCATCATAGTCAAAAGCGCTCCTCTGCCCCGGAGCGTCGACGCCTCAGACCTCGCGCGTCTTGAAGGCAGCGCCGGGCTTGTGGTGAGAGAAAAGGGCTCGCTTTATCTGATCGGGCTGAGCGACAGCGGCGAAACTGAAACCTCCCAGCTCATCTTCGAGCACTCCTTCCAGAACCGCAAATACCGCCTCTCCTACGCGGACGAATCATCCAGCAGCCGCAGACTTGTCGATCTGGCCCTGCTGTTCATCTCCTCCCCGCAGCAGGAGGATGTCATCCTCATAGACGACATCCATCAGAGACTGTCCGCCGAACTGCTGACCAATCTGTTCAGCTACATCGACTTTGACTTCGCCCAGAAAAACCGCCAGGTCATCTTCACCACAGAAGACAGCGAGGAGGTTTATCCGGTTTACTGTCTTGAGGCTCAGAACATTTTCCACGCCGCCCGGGACGACAGAAACGGTTACGTGCTGCTGGCCGCCCACCCTGACGGAGCAGGAGAGGATGTCGCGGCCAGCGACAGCCAGAATTTCGAATACGAGGACGGATCTGAAACCGACCGGCAGTCGGATTCAGAATTTGACGGAGTCGGCTTTGCCGAAGAGGAAATTCCGGAGGACTACCGTTCCTCGGCCGCCGATCTGTGCAAGGCCAAGCCACTGGACGACAACGAGGCTGAAAACTGGAGCGAGAACGGTAGCGGCGACTACCATGAGACGGTTGAGACCTTCCATCGCAGTCCTGAACCGCAGGAACAGACTGCAGCTGCTGACGACAGCGCCCCTGAGGCAGAGAACGCAGGGGACGCTGACGCAGGCGCTGGCGCTGCCAAAGCCGCACCACCAGAAAGCAGACACGAAAAGAAAAGCCAGAGAGGACGCCGTAATTCAAGACGCCGCGACCGGGATCAGCAGGAGCAGGATACCACCGCACTGTCTGATGTTTCTGAGAACGCCCCGTCAGACGACGTCCAGGAGCCAGCCGGATCTGAGGATGACTCCAAAGCCGAAAACGCAGCCGACCGCCCTCAGGCAGACAGCGAGTCGACGGAAGAGAATACCGGCAGAAAAACCAGATGCGGTCGCGCCGCTGGCAGAAGAGGCCGCAAAACAAGAGAAACCGAGTCTGATACCCAGGTTGCCGAAACTGAAAATCAGAACTCTGATGCAGTCGCAGGTAATATGACCACAGATACCGCTGTAGAATCCGCTGCGGATAACTCGACACAGGGCGCAGCCGCCCCGGAGCAGACAGAGGAAGCCGCTTCCTCGGATTCTCCTGAGAATGCCTCCCCTGCTTCGCCTGCCGAGCCTGCGTCGCATCAGGAGCCGGTCCAGGCCGAACTATTCGCTGGGGAGGAGACCAACGATTCCGATGAACAGTAACCGGAGCTGAAAGATCTCGCCACCCGCCCGGAAACAGCCCAGCTTGCTTCCGGGTTTCTTTTTGTTCAAACGACAAGTTTTCGAGACATGAGCTACACAATAACTCTGGACACCACCGCAACTCTTGGCGCATCAGCGGTTCTGCTGCTGGCTGGTCACGGGGTCAAAAAACTGCTGCCGGCCCTGAAGAAATTTTTCATACCGTCGCCGGTCATCGGAGGAATGCTGTTTGCTCTTGTGTCTCTGGCGGGACACCTCACCGATACCTTCGCATTCGCCTTCAGCAGCGATCTTAAGGATCTGCTGATGATGGTGTTCTTTACCAGCATAGGATTTATGGCCTCAGCGAAAATGCTCAAAACCGGCGGGCCAGCGGTGGTGCTGTTCATCATCGCCTCCATCATGCTGATCTTTCTGCAGAACATCGCCGGAACCTCGGTGGCCATCATATTTGGCGAAAATCCGCTGTTGGGTCTTGCCACCGGATCCATATCCATGTCCGGAGGGCACGGCACCTCTGCCGCTTTCGGTCCTGAGCTGGAAAAATACGGTCTGGCAGGCGGTCTGTCCATTTCAGTGGCCTGCGCCACCTTCGGTCTTATTACTGGCTCCATGATCGGCGGCCCGGTGGGCAGGTTCCTGCTGATTAGAAAAAAGCTGAAGCCCAAAGCCGGCGGAAATGAGAAATACGGTCCGGTGGCGGGACCGGGCACCAGAATCACCGAACGCAGTCTCATGGAAGGAGCCATATGCATCGCCATGGCTGTAGCCATTGGAACGGCGCTTATAAGGATGCTGAAGGACTGCGACATCACCATGCCTGCCTATCTCGGACCTATGGTCATCGCAGCCATTATCCGCAATCTTGCCGACATGAGAAAGAAGGAGATCAGTCTTGAGGCAGTAGAGACCATCGGCAACATCAGCCTGCAGTTCTTTCTGGCGATGGCGCTGATGAATCTCAGACTCTGGGAGCTGGCCGACCTGGCTCTGCCGCTTCTGACAATTCTGTTCATTCAGACTGTGGTCACAATTCTGTTTGCCGTCTACGTGACCTTCAATATCATGGGACGGGACTACGATGCCGCCGTCATCGCCTGCGGCCACTGCGGATTCGCCATGGGAGCAACGCCCAACGCCATGGCGAACATGGAAACCTTTACCGGCGCCAACGGCAAATCCCCCAAGGCTTTCTTCGTAGTGCCGATGGTGGGAGCGCTGTTCATAGATTTCATCAACGCCATAGCGATATCCGTAGGCATGAGGATCATAGCCTAGCCAGCAGGCAGGGATAGCCGCAGGGGGACTTCCGGTTTCCCACCGGAAGTCCCGGCAACTGCGCTGCATGCCGTCTGGGCGACGCCCCTGATCCTCTGTAACGTCAGACAGCAATCGCGCAGTTTCTCTATCAAGATCATGCAGAAGCGCAGGTGCCGCTCCTCCGCACTGCTCTGCATCCGTCTGCATGCTCCCGTCAGATGAAATCGGCGCCGATCATAAAACCCTCGCCCGCGCCGTCCGGTCCGTAACAAACGCTCCAGAAACGAAAAAACCGGACTCCCGGCCCGGTCTTTTTCCGTTTATTCAGACGCATTGCTCAGCATCCGGAAACAAATATGCCCTCCGGCAAGAGGGCATCAAAAAATGGAGAAGAAAAAATCATGAAAACATCATGCATTTTTCATAGAGGATTATACCTTACACCAGGAATTTGTCAAGCAGTTTGATAAATTCTGACGGATTGTCAAGGGAACCGACCTCGGCAAGCTTGGCCTGACCGAACAGAAGTTTTGCCCAGTCCTTGAAGCGATCGTCGTCCGGCTCGTCAACAACGCGTTTTACCAGCGGATGGTCCATATTCAGTTCAAGAGAGTACTTGGTCTCAGGAACCGGCTGACCCATGGCCTTGAAAATGTTGGCCATGTGGGCGCCCACTGAATTGTCTGAAATAACCAGACATGGAGTGTCGACCAGACGAGTGGATACCTTGACGTCGGTTACGCTGTCGCCCAAAGCTTCCTTGAATCTCTTCAGAGTGCTTTCAAACTCCTTGGACTGCTCCTCAGCCTTCTTCTTGTCTTCCTCGTTTTCAAGGTCTCCAAGTTCCAGATCGCTGGCGGATGCGGAAATGAATCTCTTGTCCTTGTAGTCGGTCATATGAGCCATGAGCCACTCGTCAACCCGATCCCACATCAGCAGAACCTCGATACCCTTGCTCTTGAGAGCCTCAAGGTGGGTGTTGTTGGCAACGGCATTGTAGCTTTCGCCAACAAGATAGTAGATGTTCTTCTGCTTCTCAGGCATTCTGGAGATGTAGTCGTCCAGAGACACGCTCTGATCGCTGCTCTGGGTGGAGGTGGAGGCGAAACGCAGAAGTCCCTGAATCTCCTCGCGGTTGTCATAATCCTCGGCAGGTCCTTCCTTCATAACCGCGCCGAACTGGGTCCAGAAGGTCTTGTACTTCTCAGGCTCGTCCTTGGCCATCTTGGACAGCATGCCAAGAACACGCTTGGTGCAGGCCTTTCTCAGCTGGGAGGTGATCTTGTTGTCCTGAAGAATTTCACGGGACACGTTCAGAGGCAGATCGTTGGAGTCCAGAAGACCCTTGACGAAACGCAGGTAGGTCGGCATGAACTGCTCGGCGTCGTCCATAATGAACACGCGCTGAACATAGAGTTTCAGACCGTGCTTGTTTTCGCGGTTGAACAGATCCCACGGAGCCTTTGGAGGAATGTACAGCAGGGAGGTGTACTCCATGGTGCCTTCAACCTTGTTGTGGGCCCAGGCAAGAGGCTCGTCGGACTGATAGGCGCCGGAAATGCTGTTGTAGAAGTTCTTGTAGTCCTCGTCGGAAACATCCTTCGGATTCTTGGTCCAGAGAGCCGTGGCGGAGTTGATCTGCACCCACTTCCAGATCATCTTCGGAGGAACAGGATTGCCTTCGGCATCCTTCTCCTCAGGCGCGTCCTCGTCGCGGACTTCCTTGTAGATCTCTACCGGAATGCCGATGTGGTCGCTGTATTTCTTGATGATGTCCTCAAGTTTCCAGGAACTCAAAAATTCGGTTTCGGACTCCTTGAGATGAAGCACAACCTCGGTTCCGCGGGTTTCCTTGGTAATGTCGGAGGTCTCGAAGGTGCCATCGCCGGTGGATTCCCAGCATACAGCCTTGTCGGCCTCGACGCCGGCGGCGCGGGATTTGACGGTTACCTTGTCAGCAACAATGAAGGAGGAGTAGAAGCCCACGCCGAACTGGCCGATAAGCTGCGAATCCTTGGAGGCGTCGCCGCTGAGATTGCCGAAGAATTCGGCGGTGCCGGAATTGGCGATGGTGCCAAGGTGCTGGATGGCCTCTTCCTTGGTCATGCCGATGCCGTTGTCGGAAATGGTGATGGTCTTGGCATCGCGATCGGCGCTGACACGGATTTTAAGTTCGGCATCGTCGCCATACAGAGAGGCGTTGGAAAGAGCGTTGAACCTGAGTTTGTCGGCGGCATCCGATGCGTTTGAAACCAGCTCGCGAAGGAAAACTTCTTTGTTGGAGTAAAGACTGTTGGCCAGAAGGTCCAGCATCTTCTTCACTTCAGTCTGAAATACGTGCTTTTCTGCAGTCATACAATATCCTCTAGGAAATCAAACCAATACTTACAATTGACTACTGCTTATATATGGATAGGTCAGGGATATTTCAAGCGCGAACAGGCAAATTTTTTTAAGGGGCGTACAGCCCGAAGAATTTGCCACAGGGAAACCGGTTCAGAGATTTTTCCGGTTGGTGAAGGAATAGGACAGCGTGCCCTCGTCCATGGTATCAAGCTCGCTTCCAACCGGAATGCCTCTTGACGGAGTGGTTACGTTCAGCCCGTAATTTCCGGCGATCTTGGCGATCATGAAGGAGGTCATGTTGCCCTCCACCGAGGAATTGAGAGCCACAATGACCTCTTTGAAGGAGCCGGCGGCCAGCATCCGCTCCAGCTGATCAAGACCGATATCCTCGGCGCCTATGCCTTCAAGGGGCGAAATCCGGCCATGAAGCACAAAGTATACTCCCTGGAACAGACCGGTCTTTTCGATAATGGCCACGTCTGACGGATTCTCCACCACGCACAGCGTTTTTTCGTCCTGACGCTTGGCGCTGGCGCAGATGGGACACACCGGCTCGTCAGAGTAATTGCGACAGCAGGAACAGCGCTGAATGCCGGTCATGGCCGCGGACATGGATGCCGCCAGATCAAGACCGCGACTGCGTTCCTGCCCCAGCAGAGAAAAAGCCATGCGCTGAGCGGTTTTTCTCCCCACTCCAGGCAGGAACTGCAGCTTGCAGATCAGATCCTCAAGCAAAGGGCTGAACTGCATGATTACAGCATGTCCATAATGCCTTTTGGAAGAGGAAGTCCGGCGGACGCCTTTTCCATTCTAGCCTTGGATTCGGCCTCCAGCTTGGTGGTGGCGTCATTGAAGGCGGCGGCCACCAGATCCTCGATCATATCGATATCGTCATCCTTCAGAGACGGATCAATGGTGACCTTGCGCACAATATGTCTGCCGCTGATAACAACTTTGACGGAGCCGGAACCTGCCTGACCTTCAATCTCAAGCTTTTCGATCTCTTCCTTGACGCGCTTCATCTTTTCCTGGACTACCTGCGCCTGCTTCATGATATTGCCAAAACCGCCAAACATATTTTTCTCCTTGAACAAAACCTCCCCGCAGGAAGCGGGGGATCCAAAAAAACCGTTAGAAACTGCGATGCGCCGGACCGGCGGACGCATAAGGACAATGCCGTCTCTTTGCGACGGCGGCACAATTCTATCACGATCCCGCAGCCGGCAAAAAGAAATCAGGCTTTCTTTTTCCTCAGCAGATGGAATTTCTCGATATCAGGCACGCAGCCGAAGCTGCTGCAAAACTGCTTGAAGGCATCGCTCTCATTAAGTTTTCGAAACTGCTGGCGCTTGATTTTGGCGTAGATCTGATGAGCCTGCCCGGTAGGAGAGGCTGCGTAAACGTTTTCATCCACAATCAGTTCGATGCGGCTGTCGAGCATCTTCTCCAGTTCTGACTTCATGGCGTCGGTAATGGCCAGATAGGTATTGCGATCAAGACGGATGGCAATCCTGCCATCCTGCTGCTCCATGACAGCGCGCATCAGCATCATCTTGAGCATAGGATCAGTGATCTTCGAGTTGATCATGTCAAGCCACGGATCCTTGCCGACTATGTAGGAAATAGCCTCAGGCGGCATATACTCGTTGTCAACGGTTATCCGATGAGCCCGGCGCAGCTGCTCAAGCCGATCGGCCTCGCCGGTTCCGCCCTGGCCGGATGGAGCATCGGGCTCCGCGAAACCGTAATCCGTCGGATCCGGCATCTGAGACTCCTCTGGCGGGTAATAATCCGTTGGAGGAGGCGGCATTTCGCCAGCAGGTGGCTGTTCCCGATATGACGGCAAATCTTCAGGAACCGCCGACTGATTTGCGCCGGCGGCAAAGTTCTGATTTTCAGGGCCGGATGAATCAACATCCTGAACAGTTTTTTTTGCCTGACTGATGTCGCCGGGGTTCACTTCTCCCGCCATCGGCTGTTGCTCAAAAGTGGCAGCAGAAACTTCTGAAGGAACGGATTCATGAGAACTGGAAATGCTGCTGTCCGATTGAGCGGCAACGGACGCAACATCAGAGTTGGCGGAAGAAGCAACCGACTCCCGCACAACGACCGGAGCAGCCACCGGAGCAGAATTAAAATCATCGGACTTGGACGCTTCGGTGTCAGACTTCGGTTCATCGATTTTTGAAGTTTCGACGACAGACTTCGGCTCCTCAGTCTTGGACGTCTCGACAACAGGCTTCTGATCCTCAGTCTTTGACGCATCGACGACAGGTTTCTGATCTTCAGCCTTGGACGCTTCGACGGCAGACTTCGGCTCTTCGGTCTTTGATACATCGACAACAGGTTTTGGTTCCTCAGTATTGGACGCCTCGACGACAGGTTTCTTACCTTCGGTCTTTGAGATGCCAACAGCAGACTTCGACTTCACGGTCTTTGACGCGTCGGTGGCAGATTTCTGTTCATCGGTCTCTGATGCATCTGTAGCAGGCTGCTCCACCTCGGACTTGGACGTATCGGTAGCTGGCTTCGACTCCTCGGCCTTTGAAGCACCGGCGGCAGACTTCAGATCATCGTTCTTTGCCTGCTGCGCCATCTGCCGCTGAAAGTTCTCCGCCTGAGCTGATGTAGCAGGAGCCAGTTCTTCCGGCTCTGCGAGAATCTCAGGGGAAGCGGACAATGATGCAGGCGGCTGTGCACCGCCGTCCGGCGGAATCACAATGGAAGGAGGAGTCGGATTTTCGCGCGCCAATTCCTCCTGTCCTACAGGCGAAACGTTAGACACGGATGCAATATCTTTCCCGCCACGCGGCTCAGGCAACCCTATGATTGTGAAATTGCTGTCCCAAGGAATGTCGGAGGGGTCTACTGCCTGTACCAGTTCTTCCATCTCGCGGAGAATATCCTCAGAGGTTCTCTCCGAAGATGACTTCACTTTTCTGTTTACCGGCTGTATGGAATATCCGGTCCCGGATTCATCAGGCCTGGGACGACTCTGATTAATATTCTGGTTTATGCCGGGATCAGAATTCAAACCAAGGGTCAAACCAGGATTCTGAACCTGATTCGAACCTGAATTCTGATTCTGCTCAAAATCTGTAGGAAGCACGAGTTTTTCCACTTTTCCCGGAATCAGTTCTGACAGCGACGGCATCACCACCTGATTTCTGGCGACTTGCGCCGGATTGGCTCCTGCAGAAAAAGAAGGCTGCGGTTGCGGTTGAGTCTGTCCGCTATGGTGGGGCATGACTGGCTCAAACCCAGGGGCTGAAGCAACCTGATTCTGATTCTGATTCTGAGTCTGATTCTGATTCTGGTACGGTGCGCCGTTGCCTCCGCGCTGAACAGGATGAGGGAAGCCCCCTGAATTAGGATTGCTGTTTGCCAAAGGACGCTGCGGGGCTACCTGACCCGATGCCTGAGAAACGGCAAGATTCTGGAAGCCGGCAGGAGCGTTCTGACTGGCGCTGATCTGCTGTCTTGCGGCTTCCACAGGACTTAAATGCTGGGTGGGCTGACGAGCTGTCGCGCCGATCTGTCCCACTGGTGCTCTTCCGGAATTTCCGGCGCGCGGTGCGCTCTGCGCCCCGCCGGTAAAGGCCAGAAGCCTGATAAGCGCCATGTCCATGGCTGCCCGTCCAGAAGGAGCATACAGGAAATCGCGTTTGGAGTTCAGAAGAATCTGGTAGTAAAGCTGCAGCGTGTCTATCGAAAGCGCGGATGAGATTTCATTCAGATCCTGCATGTCATAGGTAAAAATGCTGACCCCCGCGCCGCCGATGGCTGAAAAAACCGAAGCCTGGTGAACCAGCGAAATCAGATCGTCCAGCATGCTGAGGTAGTTCGGGGTATAGGCATCGATGCTGTCCAGGATCTTGTACATGTCGGCGGATCGCTTCTCGTAAACCGAGCGGATCAGATCAAGATACAGTCTCCGATCCATGCGGCCCAGCATGGACAAAATGGCATCATGCCTGAGATTGTCCCCGGACAGCGCCACGGCCTGATCGGTGATGGACAGTGCGTCACGCATGCTGCCGTTGCCCGCCTCCGCAATCAGTTTCACCGAGGCGTCGTCAAAGGTCACCTGCTCCAGCTCAAGAACCTTTCTGATCTGAGCCTCGATCTGCTCTACTGTCAGAGCCTGCAGTTTGAGCTGAATGCAGCGGGAAACCACCGTAGCAGGGATCTTCTGAGGATCGGTGGTGGCGAGAATGAATTTCACATGCTCGGGAGGCTCTTCCAGAGTCTTCAGCAGAGCGTTGAAACTGCCTGCCGAAAGCATATGAACCTCGTCGATGAGATAAACCTTGTATCGGCCCGAGGTTGGCTTGTAGGTGACATTCTCAAGTATCGCCCTGGTGTCTTCCACCTTGGTGCGGGAGGCGGCGTCGATTTCGATAAGATCGGTAAAGCCGCCGCTGTCAATGAGACGGCAGGTTTCGCACTGACAGCACGGATGGGAGCTCATACCCTGCTCGCAGTTGAGAGCCTTGGCGAAAATTCTTGCCAGTGTGGTTTTGCCTACGCCCCGGGTGCCGCTCAAAAGATAGGCATGATGAATTTTGCCGGTATCAAGCGAATTGCACAGGGCGGCAAGGATTTCCTTCTGCCCAACAATCTCGTCAAAGCTCTTGGGCCTGTACTTTCTGGCCAGCGCAAGGTAGTTGCTCATAAAATGCTAGTCTCCGGAGTAGTCGATGAGGGAAAAGGCTTCCACTGAATGCTCCTTCAGGAGTCTTCTGCCCGGAAGATCTTTTAGGCAGATGGCGAAGCAGGCCTCGCTGACATCGGCTCCGAGACATCTGGCCAGACTGAGCATGGCGAGAGCGGTGCCGCCGGTGGCCAGAAGATCATCCACAATCAGCACCTTGTCTCCGGTGTCGATACTGTCCTTGTGGCACTGGAGAATGCTGGAACCGTACTCAAGAGTATACTCCTCGCTGAGGGTTTCCCGCGGCAGTTTGCCAGGTTTTCTCACCATGACTATGCCGGCGCCGATCCGGGCCGCCAGGGCGGCGCCGAAAATGAAGCCTCTGGCCTCGGCGGCCATGATCTTCACATAGCCGCTGTTGGCATACTTTTCCGCCATGGCGTCAATGGCCAGATTGAAGGCCTTGGCATCTTCTATGAGAGATGTAATGTCGCGAAACAGCACGCCCCTCTTGGGAAAATTTGGAATACTGGTAACCGAACCGACTATGTAGTCGTAATCTTCTTTACGCATTGCTATACACCCTCATGCTCAAATACAGGCAGCGGCCGCGCCGCCGCAAGACTCTGATTTTTTTGTATGCTTCCGGCTGAAATTCACGTTATCGCGTTGCAAACCCGTCGCCGAAGGAAGCCTTTATGCTCTGCGGATATTCTATCACAACAGCCGAAAATTAAGCAGTTAGCAGGGAGCGATGAAACAAAGCGAAGCAGTGTTGCGTACATCAATTCGGGGTGAAATCAATCCCCGTTGCCAAACAACCGGCATGGACACAAACTACAAAAAAATCGCGCAGGGAAGGAACTAACCTGGCGCGATTCGAAACTTGCTGATAGCTGATAAAAGAACAGTCTGCTTAGAAAGTTATAAAAAGTTTATGTTCTCTAGTGTCGGATGCTCGTGCCAATTGCTATATTTTTTCGCCCAATCAAGACTATTCTCTCTCTCCATTATGGCGTCTTTTCTTTGCACATCATTCATTGAGGAATAGTCAGGATGGATTTTCTCTAAAAAGTCCAGCAACCCCCAAATTCCTCCCACATCGTCCATAACCATGATGCCGTCCGCCGCCAGCAGCACAGGACGATAGGTGATTCGACATTTGTAGTTGGCACGGTCCAGTTCCAGCTGGCTCACTCTTCCCGCTTCAACCAGATCTGGACAGTCGTGACTGGCGGTGATTTTGATTTTCCATCCGTCGCCAAAATCATAGGCGTAGTAAAGTTCATCAGCGAAAGGATTGATGAATCCTTGCAGATAAAGTTCGGAGTTAATGCTGTCTGCAATGGCAATCTTCTCTAATGTTTTTGAATCCAGATTCTGCAAATCAGCAAAAGGATTCTCATCATCATCCAAAGCATTTTCAAAACTTTCCATGATTTGATCGAACTGCGGGGCGATTTTTTCTGGCTCGGGTTCTTCATACCGCGACATCTCGGCATAATCCTGCGGTACAAGTATGCTGTTGACCGGAAGTCTTTCAAGCAGTTCGTGGTCAATATTTAAATTGTAACAATGTTTGACAACGCTTAACGGCATATCCTTCAGTTTTCTGATTTCATATCTTGAAGAACTTGATACATCTTTTCTTACCTGAGGGTCGCGTTCCGCAGATTCGACGGAAACAATGCGCGTGATACGCTCGCCGCCACCGTCTTTCTGGTAGCACACATAAACGTCGCTATTCAGCCAGGACTCGTATTCGCACATATCATACTGACAGTTGTCATACAATTCGCCCGAACTCAGCGAAACGTATGGTCCGGTGTACTTGCTTCTTAACCAAGAGAGAAAACTTCCCGACTTGTAATCATCACACCAGAACTTTTCGTTCTCGTTCATGTCAGGACTGCGATAGACAACGCCAACCAAATTGCTCCAGTTATCAATGCGGCCATCCGTGATGGCCTCGTTTACTTTGTCGTCCAGATAAAATTTGTGCAAATGAGAGTTTTGCCATCCGAACAGTCTCTGCACCACGTAATTCAGCGCAAACAATGGAATGCAGGCAGGAACGACAATATCGCGGGAAATGCTTTTGCCGTATTTAACGTCCGCAAGTTTCAGAAGTCGGGAAAGTTTTTCCTCCCCCATTCCTTCGGTGCACAATTCAAGGTGAAGTCTCATGACCTGGAGGGATTTTCTGTCGGCTGAAATGACGCCTTTGCTCTCATTCGAAGTGGTCAGCGCAAGTTCGTCAAATGTCCTGCTGCCCAAATCCCCCTGAAAATACTTATTGGTGATCAGATCCTTGCGAAAATCAGTTCGACCGCACTCATATCCTGTTCCAAAGTAAAGCGAATTTTTAAGCCTTCTAATTTCAAGATGAGCCTCTTTTCCAAGATGATGATAAAAAAGGTAATCCTCTTTGGAACTGATCTTTTCTTCAAGATCTGCTATCACCTTCTTTTTTTCATCAGCGATGGTTTCAGAAATTCCATTCGCGTTCAAACCTGCATTTCCGTCGTGAAAACCACTTCCTGCGGGGAGATTTGCGTTCGTTCCAGCAATGTCTGCTCCGAAATTCTGCCCTGTTCCGACAGCGTTGTTGGTTCCTTTTGATAAGTTCATGTCACTACTCCTGTTAGAAATGTTATGGTTGTCGTATTTGTTTGCTCCTGCGCCTGAACGCACCTGAATACTGGCAATACGTCTTTCGTTGCTGCGGTAATTTCGAACATCGGAGGCATGGGAGGAAGGGTCGAGACTGCCGTCGAACTTGTCCTCGTATGGGAGTGCGACTGATGCCGTGGCAACCGACACTCCAAGCGCCGAGGCAATCTCCTTGATGCTTTTTCCATCTTTTCTCAGTTCTGTTGCTCTCTCGGTAAGCTCGGAACGGAGGTCGCCTGAGGTAACAAGAATCTTTCTCACCTTGGTGCGACTGAGATTGAAATTCTGGGCCGTGGCCCGAATTGAACCTTCCGACTCTCCTTCGGCGACAGTCTTGCGGTAATACTCGGCAACCTCATTTATGAAGTTTCGGTCTTTGTCGGACAATGTCATAAAACCCTCTATAAATCACAATTAGACATAGTTATACCAAAAAAAAGCAGCAGAAATTCATTGCTGCATGTTTGATCAGGCTGGACATAACCGCGAGTTTAAAGCATGTTTAAAATCACAGTTAGCCACAACTGGGAATAGAATAACACCAGGATAGTATAGCGTCAATATGTCTAAATGTGATTTATACCATTTATTTGAATTCTGTATCAGCACCGGGATGATTTGCGCAATCAGACCGGCTGACCTTGCGGATGCCGTTGCAGACCCACGCTGAGTGAACTGCGTCCTGGCTCGGCGTCGACTGGCATGATGCAAGGAAGGAAAAGTCGCATAAACCATCCACGCAACCATACAGTGCCAAATGCGAGTCAGGTTCATGAATTTTGGCCTGGCAGTACCTGTCGCTCTCAACTTTGCTTCTCATAACAAATGTTCATTGGTCGCACAATGCAAATGCAAACAAACATGACTGATTGTGACACAAATCACACAAAAAAAATTACGGCTAAAATTTTAGCCTAGATATTTTGTGTCCATCTTTCAAAGATGATTGCTATCAAAATAAAGAAGAAGCTCGGCAACAGTGCAAATGTTTAGCTGACCATACTTTAAACTGAACCTATTTAGAGGTGAGTATAATGAATTTTAAACTATCTTCCGTAGAGATACTGATCCTGTCGGCAATGCTGACGCTTTCGGGCTGTCATGACCACCATCGACACCACCACTCAACAGATCCTGACAGTCAAAGCGAGCAGCAACAGGATGAACAATCAAATGACAATTCTGACGGAAGCAGTGAAGAAAATACTGACACCGACACCGATGGGGACGAGGATGGAGACGAAGATGAGAATCAGACAATCTCTGCAGCTTCCGAAGTGCATCTCACCCTTTCGGGTCAGGTGCTCGATGGTTATTGGATAGGCGCGAACGTATGTCTTGATCTCAATCAGGACTTCGCTTGCAACGATGACGAACCGATGGTTCTTACACAAGAAAACGGCAACTATTCAATCGATACTTCAATCAAGGCTGAAAAACTGAAAAACACCGCCTACAGTTGCCTGGCGTCCAGCACCTGCAGCGAAAACGCGGCGATACGCGTGCTTGCAGAAGCGACTGATTCGACCTCGAACATAACTCTTGGAAGCGATACTGCCCTTGCCAAAAAGTCTGTAATGTCATCATTCGCTTTCCTGGAAGAACAGGAAATCAAGAACGATGTAAACGAGACCAAGTATGGATTCGCCAGAATTACGCCGTACACCACCATCGCCACCCTTTCATACGATCCTAAAAACGGCGCTGATTCCGTATCGACAAACGAATTCAGCAACAAGATGGCTGAAATTGCAGGCTCGTTTGGTCTTGATCCGGCAGTTCTGCAAAGCGATTACAACGATCCTAAAAATATCACCGAACAGAGTCAGAAGGCTCTTGTTACCGGCGAACTGATGGTTAGAAGCGGGCTTATTCCAGAGACTCTTGAAGATCTGTCCGCGCGCAGTTCATCGGAATTCACATCGGATGATCTGATTGCGATCAAGGATGCGGTCAAGCCCGATGTCGACACCATAATGGCAGCGACCGAAGGCAAGAAGGCCAAAGAAATCGCTGAATCGATAGACACTTACAGTGACGATATTCTCACCTCCCTCAAATCCATAACCGGTGTCAACAACGACCATTTCAGGTGCGGCATCAACAAGAAGAACAATGTTTACTGCTGGGGCAACAACTCGGCGGGCATACTTGGCGAACTGTATCCGAAAGATACTGACGGAAAACCTGTGGAAAGCGGATTCAGCGTTATTGACAATTTCAGCGCAACTCCGGTGGCTGTAAAAATGTCAAATGGCACATTGCTGTCCAATGTCAAACAGATTGACGCAGGATCTAGCCATGTGTGCGCTGTGACATACGATGGTCAGTTGTACTGCTGGGGCGGCAATTGGCAGGGTCAGGCGGGAATTGGCGAAGTCACTTCTACGCCTGTCCTTTACGCCGCCAGAGTAGTAAAAGGCAAGCAGTCGTCATCAAAAACAGAGTATCTTAGCGATGTGGAAAGCGTTGCGGCAAACAGTTCATCAACCTGCGCCCTGATAAAAGACGGCAGCCTCTACTGTTGGGGTGACAACACCGTAATGCAGCTTGGCAACAGTCTGCCTGAAGATGAACATCTGGTAGGTCAAGGCGTCAAGTCCAGAGAGGGTATCGACCTTTCTAATTTCCTCAAGGCGGTGCCTTACCCGGTTCAGGTCGCTTTTCCTAATACAGTAACTGCAGTTAAAGAGATCATTCCGGGATATTGGTCATTCTGCGCCTTGGTTGAAAACAAAGACACAAGCGATCTGCATAATGTTTACTGCTGGGGCGATGATATCTATGGTCTGGTTTCTCATGACTGGACTCAATACCAGAATGACTTCGTCAAGAAATACTCAAAGGTTCTGATGAGTCAGGATCAGTCAGCTTTGGCGGATCCGACCGGCAAACAGCCTTGGTACTGGCACATATGGGATGAATATGGAACCTGGTATCCTTTGTACGGCGCTCCGGTTAACCAAATTGCCTCTGTTGCAAGTGTCAGAACAGCCGATAAGGTTTGGACGCTTGAAGCGGACACTGACAGCGCATCAGTGCCGAAAGCGATTTGCGACATCAAGTCATGGATGCAAATGAACGAGAATTTCAGCAATAACCTGAAGAGTTCAATAGCGGGCGTTTCTGAGCATGCAACAAAAGACGACGGTTCCAGTTCCTATGCTCTGCTCAACGGCAGTTGCGACAGCAAAAACCAGGATGCCTGCTCTGTGGAAGCAGTATGGTTCTCTTACGTTGATGACAATCAGAACCCCAAAACTGTACTCGCAACCTGCGATGAGAACAACAGCAACTGGACCGAGGATGAAATCTACACCGCTCCAGGGTTCGATCGGAACACTCAGAGCATAAGTTGGATTGGAGTCAACACCGCCGTCAAAATCAACAAGATAGATGAACTCGAACTGACCAATGTCACAAAACTGGCAATTACAGGGTTTGACGGGCAAATGACTGTTGAAAGAGACAACTCTTCAGTTCTTCACGCTCTGGGATCAGTCGGAGAGAATGGAACTTCCTATTGAGTGTACCTAAAAATTGTGGGTTTTTGCAGATCTGTTAGTAAGGCATAGCTAACCCCAAATGTTTGTAGACTAATGGAACCACTAGAGTATCCCATAGGCCGCTGTCGTACTTCATCTTTAACGCAAGAACATATTG
>JAFURY010000074.1 GCA_017480795.1 Succinivibrionaceae bacterium | reverse complement strand
CTTCAATAACAAGATTAAGACACTGAGAAGAAAGGCTTACGGATATAATGACGATGAATATTTCTTTTTAAAGATTATTGATATTTCATATCATGGACATAGTTAATGTAGATATCAGCAATAAAATTTTGCTTTGAGCCATTAAATTGCAACTAAAACGAGGTCCAGAATGTTGGATATTTATCAACAAACAAGTGATGTATATTGTCCACGAGCGTAACTGTCCCTCGCTTTAAAACGATTTGACTTTTAGGCGAGGTGTGCTACAATAAAATTGAGTAATGTTTTGGTTGGAGTACATCTTGCCAAATCAAATTTGTGGATGCATTACAGAAGAATCAAACTACTGTTGTGCATCCATTAGTTTTTTGCAAGTGCTAAACTTTCACATGGTATCCTCCTAAATTGTTCATTTAAAAATTTCTATTCTGCCCACTTATAGTGTACCATCTTGCTTGCATAGTCAGACCAATCTAAGAATCCATCTTTCTGAAGTCTTCCTAACACAATGTATGGCTGCACATCAGTGTCACTGGCGAACATTTCTATCTCTTGCCATGTCGGCTTGCGCCTCAGACCTATAAATGTTCTGTACTTTTCTGTTGGTATCAAGAAATCTCGCGCCCATCTATCAGCTTTGATTTCAATTTCACTGTCGGATGAATCAAAATCAACTGGGTTGCTCTCAAAGTCTCTATTAAGGATATGAGCAATTTCATGGAATAGCGTAAACCAAAATGTGTCCGCTCTTCCACCTCTAATTGTCAGACAAAGTATCAGCTTATTATCATCAGTTTTTTTGATGTATCCCTGTACAGGAGCTCCTCTGAAATGCTTAACTACATTGAAGATAATCCCACACGTGGCAAAAATTTCTTTTAACTTACAACAACCATTTTTTAAGTCGTTAAGCATTAAGTGTTTAATTTCGTTTAACCTTGATTTCAGTAAATCCAAATCAAGTTCTGACTTAGCGATTTTTGTATCTGCTGTCAGTTCGCACAGGTATTGCCATGCGAAAAGTACATATCTATTAATCCTTACGTTTGTTGCTAGTTGTGCTCTAAAAGCTGCACCCTTGCATGGAAGTTTGGGTATTAGTGATAAATCGCTGATTTGTAGCATTTTTCTTAACTCAAGAATTCTTTCTATTCTAGTTAAGTTTTGTGATAACTTTCCTATATCAATCAAATAATTAACGATGTCTTCTAAGTAATCTAATACCACAATTTCCTCGGTAGTGATATTGTTTTTCTCACGCTCCTCTAGTATGAAAATATCATAATTGTTTTGCAGACCTTGCCAGTATTTTGCATTTTCCTTCGGATCTTCACAACCTGTTTCGTCAACATGAAAGACATACCCTAATTTTTTGGCAAAACTAGGGGTAATGTTCCTTTCTCCCGAAATTAATGTGTTAATATGTTTTTCTGTGACACCGGTTCTTGTGGCTAGTTCTTTTCTAGTCATTCCCGTTGTTTTGAGCCTTTTCTCTATTTCTTTTCCCGGATGTTCACACATATCTGTTGTCCTTTTTACAGTACATGTAGGTATACTACCATATGTGTCTATACTAATACAAGTATAGTTTGTACCAAAATGGTTCGGTTATCTAGCAATAATTTTTTTCTTCTGAGGTTAAAGTATACACTATATTTATATTACCAAACATGAAAGTGTGGCCGAATGCACGTAGTTTTTTGATAAAAATTTATATTTGTGATGAATATCACATTGATTTGTTTTATTATTTCTTTCTTATTTGTTGAGGTAGCCATTTCCCGCCGCTTTTCTCAGCTCCTTTTCACTCCTTCTGCTGACGTCAGTTCCTTCACATGGCCGATGAACTTGGCCGCCAGGGCGTTGGGGTGTCTTTCGTTGTCCCAGGAGAGCAGATAGTCCACGTTTTTGGCGGGAGCGATCTGCTTGATGACCACCCGGGCGTCGGAGGAAATGTTCTTGGCCACCGAGGCCGGGAAAATCGCAATCCCCAGATCCCGGCTCACCAGCTTGGCGGCGTTGGAGGAGTGGGCGGATTTGATCACGAAACGGGGCTCCTTTTTCACCTCCCTGAACCAGCTTCTTATCTCCTCCTCCCGGGAGCGTCTTGAGGAGATGATCAGATCGTTTTCAGCCAGCTCCTGGAGCGTTACCGCGGGCGCTGGTGATGTTGCCAGATGATGATCCGAGGGGATGATGGCGACCCAGTTTTCCGAAAACACCCTGAAGCTTTCCAGCAGATCGCTGCTGGCCGGCGTCATGGTGACGGCCAGATCGATAAGGCCCGCCTTCAGCCGATCGGTGAGATCGTCCACGTTTCCGCACCATAGGTTGTAGGTCACGTTGGGATAGAGTTTTCGAAAGGATTCGATCCATCCCGCCACCAGCGTGGGGCCGTTGCTGTCCACATGTCCGATGTAGATGGTTCCGCTGATGCCGTGCTGCATTTCGGATATTTCCGTTTTCGTCATATCCACCAGCGTCAGCAGCTGCTCTCCTCTTCTTTTAAGCGCCAGACCCTCGGCCGTCAGCGTCAGATGCCGCTTGCCTCTGACAAACAGGACGCACCCCAGCTCCTCCTCCAGTTCCATCAGCGCCCGGCTCAGGGGCGGCTGGGACAGGTGCAGCCTTTCGGCGGCCCGGGTGATGTTCAGCTCCTCGGACACTGTCATGAAGTAGCGGATCTGTCTCAGGTCCATAATTTCTCCTAAACTCTCGAAAGTTGTCATGCTTAAAAGGTATCGTTATGTTGTTATTATAGTATTTTATTTGTATCAGGTGGAGAATTATAATTCTGATAATCCTTGGAACAGGCGCTGTCAACAGTAAAGCTATGAATATCTGGGTTCGGCGCTCCTACCGGAACGTCACGCTCAGAAAAAAGGATATCTGACAGCGTTGTGTCGTAAAAAGAACTTCCTGCGCGGTAAACGTCAGGTGAAAGGGTGACAGAAGCGACCCTGCGGTTATCAGAGACCGGAAAAGCCCAGGACGAAAGGCGGAAAACCTTCCGCGGGATTTGATTTTAACTTTGCTCATAAGTGTGCAACGGAGTTTAGAAATGTCTGTATACGAACACGATCATTGCAGCCTCATGCCTGATGCGTCGGCGCAGGAGCATGACGCCTGCGGTATCGGAATGGTGGTCAACATCGACGGCAGGAAGGAATACCGGACCCTGGACGATGCTCTGTCCATCGTGGAAAAGCTTGAGCACAGAGCGGGCAAGGACGCCGCCGGCGAGGTGGGAGACGGCGTGGGAATTCTGCTGCAGATCTCCCACGGCTTCTTCAAAAAGGCGGTCGAGCCGCTGGGCTTTGACCTGGGCGAGGCCGGCGATTACGGCGTGGGAATGTTTTTTCTGCCCCGGGAACTGAGAAAGCGCACCTTCGCCATGCGTCTGTTTCAGGTGAACTGCGAAAAGAACGGACTTGAGATTCTGGGCTGGAGAGAGGTGCCCACCGATCCGTCGATCCTGGGCAAAAAGGCGCTGGACTGCATGCCTTATATCGGACAGTGCTTCATCAGAAGACCTGACGACTGCGCCAGGGGCATCGATTTCGATCGCCGGCTTTACGTGTGCCGGCGGGAATTCGAGCAGAGCGCCGAGGACACCTACATCAACTCCCTCTCCTCCCGGACCATCGTCTACAAGGGTATGTTCCTGGTGGGCCAGCTGCGCAGGTTCTACGCCGATCTGCAGAGCAGGGATTACGAAACCTCCATCGCCATGGTGCATTCACGCTTCTCCACCAACACCACGCCGTCCTGGGAGCGGGCACATCCGTACCGTCTCATCGCCCACAACGGCGAGATCAACACCATCCGCGGCAATCACGACCGCATGCTGGCCCGGGAGGAAACTCTCCATACTCCGTGGCTGGACGAATACGCCGACAAGACCTTTCCGGTGATCCACGCTTCGGGCTCGGACTCGGCCATGCTGGACAACACCCTGGAGTTCTTCATGATGAACGGGGTGCCTCTGCCCCTTGCGGTGATGATGACGATCCCGGAGCCGTGGAAGAACGACGCCTACATGGAGCAGGAGAAAAAGGATTTCTATCATTACTACGCCACTATGATGGAGCCCTGGGACGGACCGGCCGCCATTCTGTTCACCGACGGCGAGATCGCCGGCGCCACGCTGGATCGCAACGGCCTGCGTCCGTCGCGGTACTACATCACCGACGACAACCGTCTGATCCTTTCCTCCGAGGTGGGCGTGCTGGACATCGGGTCGGAGCACATAGTGAAGAAGTCCCGTCTGCAGCCGGGCAAAATCCTGCTCATCGACACTCTGAAGGGCCGTCTGGTGCTGGACGAGGAGTGCAAGGAGCACTATTGCCGCAAATACCCTTACGGCGAATGGCTGTCGCTTAATCTGCTGCATCTGTCCGAGCTTAAAATCCCCAACAAGAAGATCCCGACCCACAGCCAGGAAATGCGGGATCGGCTGTACCGGGTGTTCGGCTACACCTACGAGGACGTGAAGGAGCAGATCCTGCCGATGGCATCCAGCGCCGCCGAGGCCACCGCCTCCATGGGGCATGACATTCCTCTTGCGGTGCTGTCGGAAAAGCATCAGCTGCTGTTTTCCTATTTCAAGCAGCTTTTCGCCCAGGTGACCAACCCGCCTATCGATTCCATCCGGGAGGAGATTGTCACCGACACCTCGGTTTACGTGGGCTCGGACGGAAACCTGCTGGAACCCCGGGGGGAAAACTGCCGGGTGCTAGAGATCAACAATCCGATCCTCACCGGCGTGGATCTGATGAAAATCAAATCCTTGGATCAGGAAGGCTTCAAAAGCGGCGTGGTCTCCATCCTCTACTACAAGAACACCTCCCTGGAGAAGGCGATTTCCCAGCTTATCGTCAATGTGGATCGTCTCTGCAGCCGGGGGGTGAACATCGTGATCCTCTCCGACCGCGGCGTTGACGAGAACCATGTGCCCATCCCGTCTCTGCTGGCGGTTTCCGCCACGGAGCAGCATCTGGTGGAGACCAGGAAAAGAACCGCCGTCTCCATCGTGCTGGAAAGCGGCGAGCCCCGGGACGTGCATCAGATGGCCACCCTTCTGGGCTTCGGCGCCCGGGCCATCAATCCGTATCTGGCCCACGAATGCATCGCCGAGCTCATCGACAAGGGGATCCTGGACAAGGATTACCACACCGCCATCGCCGACTACAACTCCGCCATCCTCCACGGCATTGTCAAGACCGCGGCCAAGATGGGCATTTCCACCCTGCAGTCCTATCAGTCGGCCAAGATCTTCGAGGCGGTGGGCATTTCAAGGCATGTCATCGACCGCTACTTCACCGGCATCACCAGCCGGGTGGGGGGAATCGAGCTGGAGCAGATCGCCGAGGGCGTGCTGTTTCGCCATGATCGGGCCTTCGACCCGATGGGACTGGCCGTGGACACCAGTCTGGACAGCACCGGCTTTCACGGCCTGAGAAGCGGCGCGGACAAGGAGGATCATCTCTACAATCCTCAGACCATCATCGCGCTGCAGAGCGCGGTGCGCGCGGGCAGCTACCAGATGTTCAAGGAGTACACCGCCATCGTGGACAACGAAAAGCCGCATACTCTCAGGGGACTTGTCGATTTTGTCAGATCCGACCATCCGATCCCGCTGGAGGAGGTGGAGCCGGTCAGCGAGATCGTCAAACGCTTCAAGACCGGCGCCATGAGCTACGGATCCATTTCCAAGGAGGCTCACGAGACCCTGGCCATCGCCATGAACCGTCTGGGAGGCAAGAGCAACACCGGCGAGGGCGGCGAGGATCCGGCCCGTTTCGGAACCGAGAAGAACAGCAAGATCAAGCAGGTGGCCTCCGGCAGATTCGGCGTGACCAGCGAATATCTGAACAACGCCGAGGAGATCCAGATCAAAATGGCCCAGGGCGCCAAGCCCGGGGAGGGCGGACATCTTCCAGGCAAGAAGGTTTATCCGTGGATTGCCGAAAGACGGTATTCAACTCCGGGAGTTTCGCTGATATCTCCTCCGCCTCATCACGACATCTACTCCATCGAGGATCTGGCTCAGCTGATTTACGACCTGAAGAACGCCAACCGCCGGGCAAGAATTTCCGTCAAGCTGGTATCCGAGGCCGGCGTGGGAACCATCGCCTGCGGCGTGGCCAAGGCGGGAGCGCAGGTGATCCTGATCTCCGGCTACGACGGCGGCACCGGAGCCGCTCCGGCCAGCAGCATTCACAACGCCGGTCTGCCCTGGGAGCTGGGACTTGCCGAAGCTCATCATTCCCTCATCGAAAACGGGCTGCGGGGCCGGGTGGTCATCGAGGCCGACGGCAAGCTGATGAGCGGCCGGGACGTGGCCATCGCCGCGCTTCTTGGCGCCGAAGAGTTCGGCTTCGCCACCGCGCCGCTGGTTTCCATGGGCTGCATGATGATGCGGGTCTGCAACAAGGACACCTGTCCGGTGGGCATCGCCTGCCAGAACGAAACTCTGAGAAAACGTTTCAGCGGCAAGCCGGAGCACGTAATGAACTTTATGCTTTTCATCGCCGAAGAGCTGCGGGAGATCATGGCCTCACTGGGAGTCAGAACCGTGGAGGAGATGGTGGGCAGAAGCGATCTGCTGAAGCTCAAGGATCGGCAGATCACCAGCCGGGCGGAAATGGTCAGAATGGATCTCATTCTTGATCGGTCCTGCGCGCAGGCGGAAACAAGACATTTCGTTCCGGAGGAGGTCTACGACTTCAGACTGGAAAACACCGTGGACGAAAGGATCTTCCTGCCCGAGTTCCTCAAATGGAACGGTCAGGGCCGGCTTGAGCTGCGCGACGTGAAGATCTCCAGCACCGACCGCAGTCTGGGCACCATACTGGGATCCTGCATCACCGAAAAATACGGGTCCTCCCTTGCGGACGACAGCGTTCAGATCTCCCTTGAGGGCGGCGGCGGCCAGAGCTTCGGCGCCTTCATTCCAAAGGGTCTGACCCTGAAGCTGACCGGAGACGCCAACGACGGCTTCGGCAAGGGACTGTCGGGCGGAAAGCTGGTGGTGGTGCCGCCTGCGAACGCAGCCTTCAAGGCATCGGAGAACGTCATCGTCGGCAATGTGGCTCTGTACGGAGCCACGGCGGGATACGCCTATATCAGCGGCGTGGCCGGGGAAAGATTCATGGTGAGAAACTCGGGCGCCACTGCGGTGTGCGAGGGCTGCGGCGATCACGGACTTGAGTATATGACCGGCGGCAGAGCGGTGATCCTGGGCGAGGTGGGCAAAAACTTCGCCGCGGGAATGAGTGGCGGCGTGGCCTACGTGCTGGATCAGAAGCACAGCCTTTACATGAGAACCAACAAGTCTCTCATCGAGATGACGGAGCTGAAGGCGGCCGACCGCAAGGAGCTCAGAGAAATTCTGGCGGATTACCAGCGGTGCACCGGATCCGTCAGAGCTGCGGAAATCCTTGCGGACTTCGACTCCTGGGTGGCGCTGTTCAAAAAGATCATTCCGGTGGACTACAGGAACATGCTCACTCTCATCGGCAGATACGAGGAGCAGGGCATACGTCACGAGCAGGCGGTTTATGAAGCCTTCAAGGATGTCGCATCCGGATCCTCGGAAGCGGCGGTGCGGCAGTTGAGAAACGCATAGGCGAAGAATACGGAAAGGGTGAAGCAAATGGGCAAGGCTACAGGTTTTCTTGAATATCAGCGCAGCGAGGATGCATGGATCCCCGCAAAAATCAGGATCAGGGATTTCAGCGAATTTCACGCGCGCCTCGGCGACGAGGCCAGACGGTGCCAGGCGGGCAGATGCATGGCCTGCGGCGTGCCGATGTGCCAGTCGGCGCTGCGGCTGAAGGGCATGGTCACCGGCTGTCCGCTGCACAACCTGATCCCGGAGTGGAACGACGAGATTTATCAAGGTCACTACGAGCACGCTCTTTCCCGGCTTCTGAAGACCAGCAATTTTCCGGAATTCACCGGCCGCGTCTGTCCGGCTCTCTGCGAAAAGGCCTGCATCAACGGCATGCACGGCGATGCGGTGACCATCCATGACAACGAGCTCTTTCTGATTGAAAAGGGCTTTGCCGAGGGCTGGGTGAAGCCCCAGATCCCGGCTCTTCGCAGCGGCAAGAGGGTCGCGGTGGTGGGATCGGGTCCGGCGGGGCTGGCGGTGGCCGATCAGCTCAACCGCCGGGGGCACAGCGTCACGGTGCTGGAAAGGGACGACCGCATCGGGGGACTTCTGATGTACGGCATTCCCAACATGAAGCTGGACAAGCAGGTGATAGCCCGCCGCCGCCGGCTGATGGAGGAGGAGGGAGTGGAATTCAGAACCGGCATCGACGTGGGTCGGGATGTCAGCCTGACCCAGCTTCAGGAGGACTATGACGCCGTGGCTCTCTGCTGCGGATCCAAAAAGGCCCGGGATCTGAACCTGCCGGGACGCCAGGAATGCGGGGAGATACATTTCGCGGTGGATTTTCTGAAATCCGCCACCCGGGATCTGCTGGCCGGCTCCCGGCAGTGGTCCGTCAGCGCCAAGGATCTGAACGTGGTGATTGTGGGCGGAGGCGACACCGGCAACGACTGTCTGGGAACCTGCATCAGACAGGGGGCGAAAAGCGTGGTTCAGCTTGAAATGATGCCCCGGCCGCCGGTTGAAAGATCGGCCGACAATCCGTGGCCGCAGTGGCCGAAGGTGCTGAAGACCGACTACGGTCAGCAGGAGGCCATCGAGGTGTTCGGCGCCGATCCGAGAGTTTATGAAACCACGGTGAAGGAGCTGGCACTGGACGGAGGAAAGCTCAGGGCCGTAAAGACGGTGCAGGTGAAGTTTGAAAACCGCGCCCTGGCGGAGGTTCCCGGCACCGAGAGGGAAATTCCCTGCGATCTGCTCATCATCGCCGCGGGCTTTGTGGGATGCGAGGACTATGTGGCGCAGGACTTCGACGTTCGCCTCACTCCTCGGGGCACGGTGGAGACCGCCGAGGGATCCTACCAGACTTCCAGGCCCGGAGTGTTCGCCGCCGGGGACATGCGCCGGGGCCAGTCGCTGGTGGTGTGGGCCATCGCCGAAGGCCGGAGCTGCGCGGCGCAGATCGACGAGTATCTCATGGGCTACACGTCCCTGACCTGAGGCGGATCAACGATTTTTTGAATTTTGGATTTTTTGAAATTTTACAATTGGCATTGAAGGGGTTGATTTATGACAACTGGAACCGTACCTGAATATTTTGGCTGCATGGTGTTCGACGATCGGGTGATGCGATCCGTGCTCAGCAGCGAGGTTTATTCGTCGCTGAGAAAAACCATCGAGGTAGGCGCGAAGCTGGAGCTCGATCTGGCCGACTCGGTGGCCAAGGCCATGCGGGACTGGGCCATCGAAAAGGGCGCCACTCACTTTACCCACTGGTTTCAGCCGCTCACCGGCATAACCGCCGAAAAGCACGATTCCTTTATCGAGCCTTCTCCAGACGGCGGCGTGATCATGGAATTCTCCGGCAAGGAGCTCATTCAGGGCGAGCCTGACGCCTCCTCCTTTCCTACCGGCGGCATAAGAGCGACCTTCGAGGCCAGAGGCTACACCACCTGGGATCCTACCTCCTACGCCTTCATCAAGGATCAGACCCTCTGCATCCCTACCGCCTTCTGCTCCTACGGCGGCGAGGCGCTGGACAAAAAGACCCCTCTGCTGCGCTCCATGGAGGCGCTCAACCGCCAGGCCCTGAGAATTCTGCGCCTGTTCGGCAAGGATCAGGTGAAGCACGTCCATACCTCGGTGGGTCCGGAGCAGGAATACTTCCTGATCTCCAAGGAAATGTACGACAGAAGACCCGATCTGCAGTATACCGGCAGAACCCTTTTCGGCGCGAAACCTCCGAAGGGCCAGGAGATGGACGATCACTATTTCGGCGTCATCAAGCCGAAGGTCAAGGAGTTCATGAGCGAGCTGAACAAGGAGCTGTGGAAGCTGGGCATTCTGGCCAAGACCGAGCACAACGAGGTGTCTCCGGCGCAGCACGAGCTGGCTCCCATCTATTCCACCACCAACCTGGCCTCGGATCAGAATCAGCTGATGATGGAGATCATGCAGAAGGTGGCGGCCCGTCACGGCCTGGTATGTCTGCTGCACGAGAAGCCTTTCGCCGGAGTGAACGGCAGCGGCAAGCACAACAACTGGTCCATTTCCACCGACACCGGCGTCAACCTGCTGTCTCCGGGAGACACCCCGGCTGAGAACGCCCAGTTCCTGCTGTTCCTCTGCGCCGTGATCAAGGCGGTGGACGATTACCAGGATCTGCTGCGGCTTTCGGTGGCCACCGCCGGCAACGATCACCGTCTGGGAGCCAACGAGGCACCTCCGGCAATCATTTCCATCTTCCTGGGGGACGAGCTGACGGGAATTCTCGAAGCCATCGAATCCGACACTCCGTATCAGGGAGTGGAAAAGAAGCTCATCAAGCTGGGAGTCGACGTGCTGCCGCGGTTCGCAAGGGACACCACCGACAGAAACCGCACCTCGCCGTTCGCCTTCACCGGCAACAAGTTCGAATTCAGAAGCCTGGGATCCTCCAACTCCATCGCCTGCGCCAACATGATGCTCAACTCCGCGGTGGCCGAATCTCTGAAGATCTACGCCGATCGGCTGGAGCAGGCGGAGGACTTCGAAAACGCCCTTCACGAGATGATCAAAAAGACCATCCACGATCACAAGCGGATCATCTTCAACGGCAACGGCTACGACGAGGCCTGGATCAGGGAAGCCACCGAAGTAAGAAAGCTTCTGAACTACCGGACCACCCCGGACTGCATGCCTCATCTTCTGGACGAGAAGAACGTGAGAATGCTTACCTCACACAAGGTGTTCAGCGAAGCCGAACTTCATTCCAGATGCGAAATCATGCTGGACAACTACTGCAAGCAGGTCTGGATCGAGGTGAACACCGAGCTGCTGATGGCCCGGCGCATGATCCTGCCGGCCGTCACCCGGTATGCGGACGAGCTGTCGGGGGCCGCTGCCAGGAAGAAGGCGGTCAGCGCGAACCTGGAGTGCGCCTATGAAAAATCCATCGTGGAGACTCTCTCATCCCTTGCGGATCAGATTTATCAGAAGGCCGAGGAGCTGGAGCTGACCGCCGCCAGAGTCGGCAAAACCGAGGAGATCATCGCCGAAAGCTGTCTGATCCGGGACGAGATCCTGCCAAGAATGCAGGATCTCAGGAGTCTGGCCGACAAGGCCGAAATCTACGTCTCCCGCGAATGCTGGCCGCTGCCTTCATATGGCGAGCTGCTGTTTTCCGTAAGATAGGTTTTGTTTTCTGTTGATAATGTCGGGGATTTGATGGACTCAAATCCCCATTTAGCAAGGATTTGGTATGTGTTGTATATTTTCGGTCTGCGGCCCCTCGGCGGATCTGGAGGCGGTGAAGGATGCCATGCTGAAAAGCGTGTCCAGGGGACCGGACGATTCCCGGGCCGTCGCGGCCGGCGACGGCGTCATGGGATTTCAGCGGCTTTCCATCATGGGTCTGACTCCGGACGGCATGCAGCCCTTTGAACTGGACGGAAACTTCTGCGTCTGCAACGGGGAGATCTACGGGTTTGAAAAGATCCGGGACGAACTGAAGCTGCTCGGCTACAGGTTTTCAAGCGGCAGCGACTGCGAAGTGCTGCTGCCCATGTACCGGGAGTATGGCGTCGGGATGTTCGCGCACCTTGATGCCGAGTTCGCCTGCGTCATTTACGATGCCGGCGCCGGCAAATGGATAGCCGCCCGGGATCCGGTGGGGATCCGGCCGCTTTATTACGGATACACCCGGGCGGGGGACATAGTTTTCGCCAGCGAGCCCAAGTGTCTTTCGGATCTGGTGGAGGGGAAAATTCTGCCGTTCCCGCCGGGACATTATTACCGGGACGGCGAATTTGTCTGCTACTGCGATATCGCGCAGCCCGATGAGAAACTGCGGGACGGGGATCTTGAGACCGTCTGCGGGAAGATCAGAGAGTATCTGGTGGCCGGAGTCGAAAAACGCCTGAGATCGGATGCGAAAATCGGCTTTCTGCTTTCCGGAGGCCTTGATTCCTCCCTGGTCTGCAGCATCGCCGCAAGAAACAGCAGGGCGCCTATCAGGACCTTCGCCATCGGCATGAGAGATGACGCCATCGATCTCAAATACGCCAGACAGACCGCCGAATATCTCAAAAGCGATCATACGGAAGTCATCATCACCAGGGACGACGTGATCGGAGCCCTTGAGCATGTGATCTACACCCTGGGCACTTTCGACATCACCACCGTCCGCGCCAGCATGGGCATGTATCTGCTGTGCAAGGCGATACATGAAACCACGGATCTGAGAGTGATCCTTACCGGCGAGGTTTCCGACGAGCTTTTCGGCTACAAATACACCGATTTCGCCCCTTCGGCGGCGGAATTTCAGCGCGAAGCCGAGAAGCGGGTGCGGGAGCTGCACATGTACGACGTTCTTCGCGCCGACCGGTGCATTTCCTCCAACTCCCTGGAGGCCCGGGTTCCTTTCGGCGACCTGGATTTCGTGCGCTACGTGATGTCCATCGATCCGGAGATGAAGCTCAACCGGTACAACAAGGGAAAATATCTACTGCGTCACGCCTTCGAGGGTCTTGATTATCTGCCGCCTGAAATCCTCTGGCGGGAGAAGGCCGCCTTTTCCGATGCGGTGGGCCACTCCATGGTGGATCATCTCAAGGCCTATGCGGAGGGGCGGTACGATGACCAGACCTTCGAGAAGAGGCGCAGGACATACGATCATGCCACGCCATTCACCAAGGAATCGCTGCTGTACCGGGATATCTTTGAAAAATACTATCCGGGACAGTCGCAGATGATCAAAGACTTCTGGATGCCGAACCGCGCCTGGGAGGGCTGCAACGTGAACGATCCTTCCGCCCGGGTGCTGTCCAACTACGGCAGCAGCGGCAAATAGCATGAAAGGGCTTGAAGGAGCACGTCGAGGATCTTCGGATCGGAGTCTCTGGTCGGGCAAGGCAAGGCCGTTTCCCGGCCAGGCCGGCCGGAACCGGCTGAGGGGCGACCGATCTGATCCGGCAAAATAGCGGGGATCCTCCGCGCAACCGGCGCAAGGACCGTCCAAAAGGCGGCCTGGGACTCGCCGGCTTCTTATGGCGGCGTACGATGCTTCGGATACGGGAAAAGAGACAATGAAGATTAGATTTACCAAAATGCAGGGCTGCGGCAACGACTATGTATACATCAACGGGGCGGAGGCCGGCATTCCTCAGGAGATGAAATCCGGCATCGCGCGGAGGCTGTCCGATCGGCATTTCGGCGTGGGCGGAGACGGCGTGATTTTCATAAATCCGTCCGAGCAGGCGGATTTTGAAATGGAAATGTACAACGCCGACGGAAGCCGGGGGGAAATGTGCGGCAACGGAATCCGCTGCGTTGCGGCCTATGTCTACGGCAAGAGCCTCACCGACAAAAAGGAGCTTCGCATCGTTTCCGGGGGAAGAATCAAAAGGATCTGGCTGGATACGGACGGGCAGGATCCGGGTTCGGATCAGCTCCGGAGAGTGAACGGCGTTCGGGTGGACATGGAGGAGCCCATTCTGGAGGCGGCGCGCATCCCGGTGAAAAGCGAAAAGAAGACGGTGGTAAACGAACCCATCGAGGTTGAAGGGAAAATCTACCGCCATACCTGCGTGTCAATGGGAAATCCTCATGCCGTGGTGTACGTGGACGACGCGGACAGTTTTCCTCTTGATCGGCTGGGGAGACATTTCGAGAACCATCCTTCCTTTCCAAAGCGGGTCAACACGGAATTCGTTCAGATCCTTGATCGCAGAAACGTGAAAATGCGGGTGTGGGAGCGGGGAACCGGCGAGACCTTCGCCTGCGGCACCGGAGCCTGCGCCACGGCGGTGGCCGGCGTTCTCAACGGCTGCACGGATCATGAAATAACCGTTCATCTTCTGGGCGGCGATCTGAAAATCAGATGGGACGGCGACGGGCATCCCGTCTACATGACGGGACCGGCCGAATTTGTCTTCGAGGGCGAGATCGAGCTCAGCCTGTAAAACCGGAAACACGGAACGGGACAACGTAAACTGGGAAAACCAATATGGCAACGATAAACGAAAACTACCTGAAACTGCAGGGATCCTACCTTTTTCAGACCATCGCGCGGAAGGTGCGCGAATATGAAAGCAGAAACCCCGATACCAGACTCATCAAGCTGGGCATCGGCGACGTCACCCAGCCTATCGCTCCGGCCATCCTCAAAGCGCTGCACCGGGCGGTGGACGAAATGGGAGAGGCGCAGACCTTTCGCGGCTACGCGCCGGATCTGGGCTATGAATTTCTGAGGAACGCCATCGTCGAAAACGAATACCGGAGCCGCGGAATCGACATCGACGCTGACGAGATTTTCGTCTCCGACGGCGCCAAAAGCGACTGCTCCAGCATTCAGGAGATTTTCCATCAGAACAGCGCGGTGGCGGTGTGCGATCCGGTTTATCCCGTATACGTGGATTCCAACGTGATGGCCGGACGGGCGGGGGATTACGACCAGGAGAAAAAGCTCTACGGCAATCTGATTTACATGCCCTGCACGGAGGAGAACGGATTTGTGCCGGAATTTCCCGATCGCAGGCCGGATCTGATTTACCTCTGCTATCCCAACAATCCCACCGGCGAGTCGATAACCAGAGCCCGGCTGCAGGAATGGGTGGATTACGCGCTGAGGATTGGCGCGGTCATTCTCTACGATGCCGCCTACGAGGCCTATATCGGCGACTCTTCGCTTCCTCACAGCATTTTCGAGTGCGACGGAGCCCGGCGCTGCGCCATCGAATTCAGATCCTTTTCCAAAAACGCGGGCTTTACCGGTCTGAGACTGGGCTTCACCGTCATTTCAAAACAGCTCGTTCTGGCGGGACAGTCGGTTCACGCCTTGTGGGCTCGGCGCCACGGCACCAAATACAACGGCGCTCCATACATTGTGCAGAGAGCCGGCGAAGCCGTCTACTCTTCCGAGGGCGCAGGGCAGATCAGGCAACAGATTGCGACCTACATGAAGAACGCATCATTTCTGAAAACGGCCCTTGCCGATGCCGGCTACACCGTTTACGGCGGCGAGAACGCCCCGTACATCTGGCTGAAAACGCCTAATGGCATGTCAAGCTGGGATTTCTTTGATCTTCTGCTTGATCGGATTGGGGTGGTGGGCACTCCGGGCTCGGGCTTCGGACCGCGCGGGGAAGGATTTTTCCGGCTTACCGCTTTCGGCACCTACGAAAACAGTCTGGAAGCCATCAGGAGAATCAGAACTCTTTAGTCAGGACCGCCGCTTCATGTCCGGATGAAAAACTGGGCCGATCTCAGTTTGCGGGAGCTCCGTCGGCGGCGCGGGGCTTTTCCTCGCATTTGAGAAATTCCCGGAATCCGTCGATTTCGCATCTGACCGCGAAGAGTCGGCGGAAGCAGAAAAGATGCGGGACTGCCAGAAACGATATTGCCGTCAGCGTAAATACGTATGCCAGTGAAGCCAATACTGTAATGCCGTACAGGATGGGATAGAACAAAGAATATCCTGTCAGGCCGTCAACGGCGAAAACCGACAGCGCAAGAGAGATCAACGCGAAACTTGCCAGGTGGGCGCAACATCGCTGATGGCGGGAAATGCCAGGAGGCACAATCCGTCCGTTGCCAGAAACAGCGCGGCGCAGATTCGAACCTTGATTATCCCCTCGGCGCAGTCCTTGCGGGCGGCGATTCTGCCAGGAAACGCCATTTTCATCTCGCAGCCGCTCTTTCCGACGGAGTCGGCCGGCGGTATGGTGCAGCAGTGAATAACCGCCAGCATGACGCCAAAACCCGCCAGAAGCCACCTGGCCGATGAAAAAAGCCGCAACGGCGGCAATGAACACAAGCAGCGCGGCTGTCTGGAAAAAGGCCATGAAAGACAGCCTGGTTCGCATCCGCGCGACCTGTCAGACAGCTCTGCAATGAACCGATCTCTCTTCGAACCGCTTGATCGGTTCGGATCGCAGGATCCTCGCATTGGAAAAGATTGTCTGCTGTCGCGGATTTTTTGGAGATCTCCAGGGGGTGTCGTCGGTCATTAAGCCACCATTTGAAAAAAGAGAAACTAGCGAACCGTTCTTGCTCTGTCGCGCGGCGCAGCATGTTATGCGGCTCGGCTTCTACCGAAACGCTTTGGGAAATGCGATCCGACGGAAACAGGCAAATGAGGGCACTCTCCGATCGCTACCATTCCGAGCGGGGCTGATTTTTGCAGAACCATGGCCGCCGTTCAAGATGTCATGGCGCTTTCCTACGGGACAATCGCTCATATCCGGGATCCGTTTTGTGGAGCCTTTGGTCGCAAGGTTCGTTTCTGGGACAAATTTGAGGTCGTTCCTGAAATTCTCGAATCGGCGGTTTGGAATGCGGATCGCCTATTCGAACTTCTCGATGAGGCACTGATGATCCTTGGTTCTGGCGCTGTAGTTTATGCCGACAAGAATGATATTTCTGTACTGTCCGACATAGCGTTTGAAATATTCTTTTTCCTTAATCTGCCTGATGGCATCTTCGGCAGAGTCGTTGTACTTAAACTCAATCAGTATAAGAGGATTTGTTCCTTTTATCGCGGGTTCGTATACCAGATCCGCTCTGCCTTTTCCGGTCTGATCTTCTCTGTGGGAAACGTATTTGCCCAGCGTTGACCATAGAAGTCCGGTCATTACGCAGTATGTGAGGGATTCTTCGTCGTTGTAATCAAGGAGAGCCACCGCGGGAGAATTGTGAACCTCCTGAATCAGCGCGGCTGCCGTTGTTCCGTCCAGATCCAGTATGGCATTAAGCAGATTTTCCGAACGCCTGATGGTATCCATTCGCTCGTACCACTCCTGTCTTCTTATGATCCCTGTCAGCGCGCGCCTGATTTCATGGTTTGGAACATAGGCCAGTTTGAGATCTTTTTCTCCCTTTATGTCGGAACAGCCCAAATATCCCAGACACACCAGAAGACTGATCACGTCGTTCTTGTCCTCTATGGTGACCATATCATTCTGAAAATTGCTGCTGTCGAATTCTACCTTTGCGCCTTCGATCAGGTTCAGAATGTCTTTTTTTACGTCGTCGAAATCCATGTTTATCAGACGCGCCACCTCCTCATTGGACGAGGTCCCGCTCCAGTAGCTCTGGCATATTCCATCGTCTACGGCTGAAACCACGGAGTTGGGATTGTAGATATCTTTGCCATTGAGTTTGTAGCCCTCATACCACTCTTTCAGTTCCTGACGGGATAGCTGGCATTTGGGTGATCTGACGATTTCGGCAATGTCTTTTTCTGTAAATCCGAAATATTCCTCATATGGCACGGGTCTGAGCATGTTGTACTCTTTGACTCCGTTCAATGCAGATTGAGAGTTGTATTTTTTGATGGGAAGGATCCCCGTGAGATAGGCCAGAGCAAAACATGCCAGGCCGTCATCGGATTTGAACAGACTTCGGAGCAGATCGATAAAATCCTTTTGCAGCTGGGTATCATTCCGGTATTCGCGGTAGACCAGATCCCATTCGTCCATGATCAGGATAAATCTTTCGCCTGTATATTCGCATATCGCCTGCAATGCCTGCTGAAGCGATTTCTTTCCGATTGTTTTGCTGTTGTGAAGCAGGCAGGCATAGTCATCCTTTTCCTTCAGTTCCTTGATGATCGCGTATTTCAGAAAATCAACCAGAGTGGAAACTCCTTTGACCTGAAGGTCTTCGTCACCGAGATAGTCGTTGTATCTGTCCCTGATGGAGTTCATGTCGATGTAGATGACATCGTATTTGTTAAGGTGCTTCTCATAGATGTCTTTGTATTCGCTGCCTGATATTTTGAGAGTGTCGAAAATATTCTTTCCTGCATAGGCTTTTGAGTAGTAAGCCAGGAGCATATGCGCGGTTACGGTTTTTCCGAACCTGCGGGGACGGGTCAGGGCGAACATTCGCTTGTTTTTGTTGATGCTGGCAGACATTTTTGCAATGAAATCGGTCTTGTCCACAAAAACATCCTCTTCCCTGAATGTGACCAGATCGACAAACGAGTTGCTGCCGACAGGATTCAGAACGCGTCCCATGCCTAGACCTCCTAAAACTCAACATCACATCTGCTGACATTCTATCACAGCGGGGGATTAAATTTTGTAAAGTCCAGACGACGCGCGGTCATGTACACTCTGTCATTTCAACAAAATGCGCAAGGTTTGATCATCGAAGGATATTGCAGCCTGAGATAATGTATGCGGCTGATTTGATGTAATGGTTAAACTCGATCCCGAAGGATATTCTTGAGGAACTCATGCCATGGAATATGGCGGAAAAGCCGTCTAAGGGATCAGACGGCCAACAGGGCTAGAAAAGTTATTTCAGACCGATTACGAACTCTCCGGCCGACATTACCGAGAGTCTGATCCAGGCCATTGCGGAAAACCGGCTTCGCTCTCTTACCATCAATTACGAATTTGCCGATTGTCCGGGCAGACGTTTCTATTCCGGCTCCTATGCGGACTATGACGAGGAGCGGCTGGCCATCAATCCTTTCTGGAGGGCAAACAGAGCCAAACCGCTGGAATCGGTGGACTTTGAGGTGAGACTGTCCCCGAATGTCAGATCGCTTGCGTGCGCCTTCAGGGATTTCGATCGTCTTGTCTACGTGAATCTGAAGGACACGTCCGGTATCACCGACATGAGCGGCATGTTTGAGAACTGCGTGAAATTCAATCAGCCCGTGGGCGGCTGGAACACCGCAAAGGTGGAGAATATGGCGAAAATGTTCTCGGGAGATGCGTATTTCAACCAGCCTCTTGACGGCTGGAATACCGCAAACGTGAAGGACATGTCAGGCATGTTCGCCGGCGCCGCCTATTTCAATCAGAACATTGGAATGTGGAACACCTCCCGCGTCGAGAATATGAGCTGGATGTTTCTCGGCGCCAGATCCTTCAATCAGCCTGTCGGCTACTGGAACACCTCGAACGTCACCGACATGTCGCGAATGTTCTGGGGCGCCAGCTCCTTCAACCAGCCCCTGGGCGGCTGGGACACCTCCAAAGTTACCGACATGAGCGAAATGTTCGCCTATGCCATGAGCTTCAGCTATTCCGTGGAGAGCTGGAGACTGCATCCTTCTGTAAAGCGGAGCAGGATGTTCGACGGCGCCAGATCCTACCGGCGCTGAAGAAGGGATCGAGCAAGACCGGACTAGACCAGATCCGCTTCCGCCGCCCACGGGCAATGCCGGCCTCCAGGATCGGCACCGCGTCCATGGGAATATCGATTCAGATAATTATGCATAAATGTTGCATAATTATCTGCGATCTGTTAAGATCCCGCCATGCTGTCATGCCAGGCGGACTTTTTTATGCGCTGATTTGTTCTAAAGCTCTGCCGTTGTGGCATAATAAACCTTTATTTCATATTGGCTCTATTGGCAGGTAAGAATTCAATGAACAAACCAAAGGTTGCGATCATCGGCGCCAGCGGCTACGCCGGCGCCGAGCTTTCCGCCCTGATTGCAAAGCATCCTCGGCTTGAGCTGTACGGTCTTTACGTTTCCGGCGCCTCGAAGGATGCCCACAGGAAGTTTGCGGATCTCTATCCGATGTATCACGGCATTGTGGACAAGGAGATCATCCCTCTGGCCGACGACAATGTCGCCCTTGACGACATCAAGCGCAACGCCGATATCGTATGTCTTTGCACCGCTCATGACGTCAGCATGCGCATCGCACCCGATTTCATCACCGACGATTCCAAGAGAGTGTTCGATCTCTCCGGCGCCTACCGCGTGAACGATCCCGAGTTTTACGAAAAGTATTACGGCTTCACCCATACCAGGCTTGACTGGCTGGCCAGCGCGGTTTACGGACTGGGCGAGTGGAACGACAAACTCATCAGAGACGCCAAACTGGTGGCGGTGGCCGGATGCTATCCTACCGCCTCTCTCACCGCTTTGAAGCCCCTCTTCAACGCCGGTCTGATCCGCGAGGACTCCATGCCGATCATCAATGCGGTGTCCGGCGTTTCCGGCTCCGGCCGCAAGGCCTCTCTCACCTCCAGCTTCTGCGAGGTGAGTCTCAATCCTTACGGCGTGTTCACCCACCGTCACCGTCCGGAGATCAGCCACCATCTGGGACAGAAGGTGCTGTTCCAGCCGCACCTTGGAAATTTCAAGCGCGGCATTCTGGCCACCATCTATGTTCAGCTGAAGGACGGAGTCACCGACGAGCAGATCTCTCAGGCCTATCACAGCGCCTACGACGGCAGAAAGCTGGTGAGAATCCTCTCCCAGTGGCCGTCCATCAGATCCGTGGCCTACACTCCGTTTGTGGATCTGCACTGGCAGAGGGAGGACAATACTCTCATCGTGGGATCCGCCATCGACAATCTGATCAAGGGCGCCGCCGGTCAGGCGCTGCAGTGCATCAACATCAACTGCGGCTATGACGAAACCATGGGACTTGTCTGAGGTGGAAATGATCAAGGATACGCTGGTGATAAAACTGGGCGGCGCTCTGATTGAAAACGACGCCTCCCTGAACGCTCTGTTTGACGGACTTTCTCTCTATCTTAAGGACAACCGCAGATCCCTGGTGCTGGTTCACGGCGGCGGCTGCCTGGTGGACGATCTTCTCAAGGGGCTTGGACTCAAGAGCGAAAAGAAAAAGGGGCTGAGAGTAACTCCGCCTGAGCATATGCCGTACATTGCGGGCGCTCTGGCCGGAACCGCCAACAAGCTGATGATGGCCAAGGCGGTGCAGTACAAAATGCCTGCCGTGGGACTTTCTCTGGCCGATGACGGAATGTGCGTCGTGGAGCAGATGGATCCGGAGCTGGGATCCGTAGGCGCGGCGCATCCCGGCTCCGCAAGGCTCCTGCAGTTGCTGCTGGACAACGGCTACATGCCGGTGGTAAGTTCCATCGGCATTGCCGCCGACGGCCGGCTGATGAACGTCAACGCCGATCAGGCCGCCACCTCCATCGCCATGTCCCTGGGCGCCGATCTGGCGCTGCTGTCGGACGTGGACGGAATTCTGGACAGCAGGAAGGAACTCATCACTGAGATAGATTCGGCCCGCGCGGCTGAACTGGTCGCCGAAGGCGTCATCACCGGAGGCATGGAAGTCAAGGTCAAAGCGGCTCTTGAGGCCGCCGCAACGCTTGGAAAGCCGGTATCCGTAGCCGGATGGAAGCACCCTGAGAAGCTCAGCAGGCTGCTGGCCGGAGAGGCGATCGGAACCCGGGTTTTGGCGAAATAGGAGGACCGCATATGCGCCATTTACTTAATACCACCGAATTCTCGAAGGACGAGGTGATTGAGATCATCAATCTGGGAAGAGCCATGAAGGCTCATCCGGAGAACTACAAGACCGCCCTGGCGGGAAAGAGCATCGTCACGCTGTTCGAGAAGCAGTCTTTAAGAACCCGCGTAACCTTTGACGTGGGCGTTTTCCGTCTCGGCGGCCATGCGGTCTACATGGATCAGCAGAACGGCGTCATGGGGCAGCGGGAGTCCATCAAGGACTACGCCTGCAACCTCTCCCGCTGGTGCGACGGCATCGTGGCAAGAGTGTACGATCACAACACGCTGCTGGAGCTGAGCCGCCACGGCACCGTTCCGGTCATCAACGCGCTGTGCAACCTCTATCATCCCTGCCAGGTGCTTGCGGACTATATGACCGTCATGGAAAACTACGACGACGTCACCAAGGTCAAGCTGGCGTATTTCGGCGACGGCAACAACATGACCCATTCGCTGCTCATCACCGGAGCCATTCTGGGCTCCACCGTCGCCGCGGTATGTCCGAAGGGCGACGGTCCGGACGCAGCCATCTTCAACATGGCGGCGGAGATCGCCAAAAAGTCCGGCGCCAGGCTTCTGGTCACGGATCAGGTGTCCGACGTGAAGGGCTACGACATCGCCTATACCGACACCTGGGTTTCCATGGGCGACAACACTCCTCTTGATCAGGTCAAGGCGCGCTTCATGCCTTATCAGGTCAATCAGAAACTGCTGGATGACACCGGCATTCGTCACGTTTTACACTGTCAGCCGGCGCACCGCGGCTACGAGATCACCGACGAGGTAATGGACGGCCCGGCCTCCATTATCTACGATGAGGCTGAGAACCGTCTGCATGCCCAGATGGCGGTAATGGCTACACTATTTAATCAAGGGAAATAACTATTATGGCTGAAGAAATCAAAAAGGTTGTCCTTGCCTATTCGGGCGGACTCGACACTTCCTCTATCGTGCCTTGGCTGAAGGAGAACTACAACAACTGCGAGGTGATCTGCTTCGTGGCTGACGTGGGTCAGGAGCGCGAGGATCTTGAAGGCATCGAGGAGAAGGCCAAGCAGTCCGGCGCCAGCAAGTGCATCATCCGCGATCTGCGGGAGGAGTTCGTCAAGAACTACGTTTATCCTACTCTCAAGACCGGCGCCGTCTACGAGGGATCCTATCTGCTGGGTACCTCCATGGCCCGTCCGGTTATCGCCAAGGCCATGGTGGAGGTCGCTCTTGAAGAGGGAGCTCAGGCCGTGGCTCACGGCTGCACCGGCAAGGGCAACGACCAGGTCCGTTTCGAGGGCGCCGTCGCCGCTCTGGCTCCTCAGCTGCAGGTCATCGCTCCATGGCGCATGTGGAAGATGCGTTCCCGCGAGGATCTGCTGAACTATCTGGCTGAGCGCAAGATCCCTTGCAAGGCCACACTGAAGAAGATCTACAGCCGCGATGCCAACGCATGGCACATCTCCACCGAAGGGGGCGAGCTGGAGGATACCTGGAACCGCGCCACCGAGAACGTGTGGACCTGGACAGTGGATCCTGAAAAGGCTCCGGATCAGCCTGAGTTTGTCACCGTCAAGGTGAACAACGGCGAGATCGTCGCCGTCAACGGCAAGGAACTGTCCGCCTACGAGTGTCTGAACACCCTCAACGAGATCGCCGCCAAGCACGGCGTGGGCAGAGTCGACATCACCGAGAACCGTCTGGTGGGCATGAAGTCCAGAGGCTGCTACGAAACCCCGGGCGGCACCGTGATGATGGCCGCCCTCAGAGCCGTGGAGGAGCTGATCCTTGACAAGACCACCAGAAACTGGCGCGAGAGACTTGGTCTTGAGTTTGCCCAGCTGGTTTACGACGGACGCTGGTTCACGCCTCTGTGCAAGGCAATTCTGGCATCCGCCAACGCCATTGCCGAGGATCTTCGGGGCGAAGTCGTGCTCAAACTCTACAAGGGCACCGTTACCGCCGTTCAGAAGCGTTCCGACAACAGTCTGTTCAACGTTGATTTCTGCACCTTCGGCGAGGACAACGTGTACGATCAGAGTCATGCCGACGGCTTTATCCGTCTGTACTCTCTGCCAAGCCGGATCAGAGCCATCAACGATCAGAACAAAAAATCCTGATCTGTTTTTTCATATCATATTCCACAAGGCTCCCTCGGGAGCCTTTTTAGGCTCTGTCCATGGATCCCTTCTTTCTTTATCCGTCTCCCGCGGGAGAACTGGTTCTCTCGTTTCATGACGGCGCGCTCTCGGGCCTCTGGTTTTCGGATCAGAAAAACCTGCCCCCGGAGACGCGCAGAGGCGGCGCGCGACTGCCGCTGCCGGACTCATGGGACGTCTCCAGATGGCTGGACGCCTATTTTCGCGGCGAAAATCCCGCCTGGCGTCCTCCGCTATTCCTTGACGGCACGCCCTTTCGGCTGGCCGTATGGAACATTCTGCTGGAGATCCCCTACGGCGAGCGCATGACCTACGGTCAGGTGGCCGAAAAGGTCAGGATCCGGCTCGGCGCGGCGCGGATGTCGGCGCAGGCGGCGGGCTCGGCGGTGGGGCGCAATCCCGTAAGCATCATTGTTCCCTGTCACCGGGTGGTCTCCGCCGGAGGAGGCCTGGGCGGCTATGCCGGCGGCCTGCGGCGCAAGGAACTTCTGCTGCGCCACGAAAGCGCGGAGGGCGGCGCATGCGTCTTTGGATGACGTCCGCGCCACGGAATTTTGTGATCGGTTTTACGTTTTTTCGGTATAATACCGCTGTTTGTTTTTTGTGAGGTTTTAGTATGGCACTCTGGGGCGGTCGCTTCACCCAGGAAGCGGATGCGAGATTCAAGGACTTCAACGATTCCTTGAGATTTGACTATAGAATGGCGGAGCAGGACATCGAAGGCTCCATCGGCTGGGCCAAGGCCATAGCGTCGGTGGGCATCATTACCCCCCAGGAGCTTGCGAGCCTGACATCGGCGCTGAACGAACTGCTTGAAGAGGTCCGCCAGAATCCTCACAGCATCGCAGGGGCGGGATTCGAAGACATTCATTCCTATGTTGAAAGCCGTCTTATCGACAAGGTGGGAGATCTGGGCAAAAAGCTTCATACCGGACGAAGCCGCAACGATCAGGTGGCCACCGACATCAAGCTCTGGTGCCGCGCCCAGATCTCCGTGCTGGCGGGCAGCATCAGAAATCTTCAGAAGAAACTTACTCTCGCCGCCGAAGCGTACAAGGACGTGGTGATGCCGGGCTACACCCACCTGCAGCGGGCGCAGCCGGTGGTGTTCGGACACTGGGCCCTGGCCTACGTCGAAATGCTTGATCGCGACTTCATCCGCCTGGAAAACGCCGGACGGCTCATGAACCGGTGTCCGCTGGGCTCGGCCGCTCTTGCCGGCACCGCCTATCCGGTGGATCGCGACGCCCTGGCCAAGGATCTTGGATTTGACGAGGCCACCGGCAACAGTCTGGACTCGGTTTCCGACCGGGATCATATCGCCGAAATTCTCGGCTGCGCCGCCATTTCCATGATGCACCTTTCCCGTTTCGCCGAGGATCTCATCATCTACAATTCCGGGGAATCCGCATTTCTGGATCTTTCGGATCGGGTAACCTCGGGCTCGTCCCTGATGCCCCAGAAGAAGAATCCGGATGCCCTTGAGCTGATCCGCGGCAAGACCGGACGGGTGTACGGCGCTCTGATGGGCATTCTCACCACCCTCAAGGCTCTTCCTCTCGCCTACGACAAGGACATGCAGGAGGACAAGGAGGGTCTTTTCGACGCTCTCGACACCTGGCACGACTGTCTTGACATGGCGGCTCTGGTGCTGGAGGACATCCGGATCCGCGCCGATCGCACCCTCGAAGCGGCCAAGGGCGGATACTCCAACGCCACCGAGCTTGCCGATTATCTGGTGTCCAAGGGCGTTCCTTTCCGGGAGGCTCATCATATGGTGGGAGAACTGGTGGTCTACGCCATCGGCGCCGGCAAGCCTCTGGAGGATCTGACGGTGGATGAATTCAGAAAAGTGTCGGACCGCATTGGAGACGACGTTTATCCGTGCCTTGAAATATCATCCGCGCTGGCCAAGCGTTGCGCCAAGGGCGGCGTCGCCCCCGAGCAGGTGGCCGCTGCCATCCAGCGCATGAAGCGGCATCTGGGAATCTGAGGAACGATCATGAAAGAAGATGAGTTAAACAGTTTCAGCGTGTCGTTGTCCTCCTCCGACCGCCGGCTTATCGATTTGTCCGTCCTTGAAATCATCAAGGCCGTGACCGCCAGCGGCGCTCAGACCCGCGGACCGTTCCTGCGCCGGAACTTCGTCAAGGACGATGTGCTTTATCATTACCGCCGGATCAAGGTGTTCCCTACCGCCGACACCGCATCGAAGCTTGACGGCATAAATCTTTCAAAGGAAGTGACCGTGCAGCTTTTTCGTGACTGAGTGCAAATTTTTATTGCATAAGATTTTTATTCCTTTATAATTAGCAGGCGCTTTCCTCGGAAGGTGTCTGTTTTTGTACGGCTTTGTAAAAACCGTATTAAAATCCTCTCGATATGAGGGGTTCGTTGAGAATGTCGCTACTTGGTGCTTTTAAAAATAAATGACACTGAGCTGTGATTTTCTTATTGTTCTTTTATCCAATAGGAGCTCTGGCTTAAAATGCAGCAGAACCAAAGAATTCGAATTCGTCTTAAGGCTTTTGATCATCGCCTGATTGATCAATCCACTAAGGAAATCGTAGATACTGCAAAACGTTCCGGCGCCAATGTCCGCGGTCCAATCCCGCTTCCAACCCGCAAGGAACGCTTCACCGTACTGATTTCTCCACACGTGAACAAAGATGCTCGTGATCAGTATGAAATCCGTACCCACAAGCGCTTAATCGATATCGTTCAGCCTACCGACAGCACCGTCGACGCCCTTATGCGTCTTGACCTGTCTGCCGGCGTTGAAGTGCAGATTCGCTTAGATTAACGGAAAGAGGTAAAAACAAATGTCAATCGGTTTAGTCGGTCGCAAGCTTGGTATGACCCGTATCTTCAACGACAACGGCGTATCAATCCCTGTGACTGTTATCGAAGTTAAAGCAAATCGCGTCACTCAGGTCAAAACCCAGGAGTCCGACGGCTACAACGCGATCCAGGTTACTACCGGAAGCGTCAAGGCAAGCCGTCTGAACAAGGCTGAAAAGGGCCATTTCGAGAAGGCCGGTGTCGAAGCCGGTCGCGGCTTATGGGAATTCCGCCTGGCCGAGGACGAGGTAAGCGCATATCAGGTAGGTTCCGAGGTTAAGGTCGACCTCTTCAACGAAATCAAGAAGGTTGACGTCACCGGCATCTCCAAGGGCAAGGGCTTTGCCGGCACCGTCAAGAGATGGAACTTCCGCACTCAGGATATGACTCACGGCAACTCCCGTTCGCACCGCGTTCCGGGTTCCACCGGTCAGAACCAGACCCCTGGTCGCGTTTTCAAGGGCAAGACCATGGCCGGCCATCTGGGCAACGTCACCACTACGGTGCAGAGCCTTGAAGTGGTTCGTGTAGACGTGGAACGCAATCTGTTGCTGGTCAAGGGCGCGGTTCCAGGCGCAGTGGACGGCAATATCATTGTCAGACCGTCTGTTAGAGTTTAATACTTGGGGAGATAGTAATGGAATTAGTAATGAAAGACACCCAGGGTGCTCTTCAGGTTTCTGAAACTACTTTTGCGCGTGAGTATAACGAAGCTCTGATCCACCAGGTTGTTGTCGCCTACAACAACGCTGCCCGTCAGGGTTCCCGCAAGCAGAAGAACCGCTCTGAGGTTTCCGGCGGCGGCAAGAAGCCATGGAACCAGAAGGGCACCGGCCGCGCCCGCGCCGGCAGCATCCGCTCTCCGCTGTGGAGAAGCGGCGGCGTAACCTTTGCGGCTCGTCCTCAGGATCACAGCCAGAAGGTCAACCGCAAGATGTACCGCGCCGCGCTGCAGAGCATTTTCTCCGAGCTGGTTCGTCAGAACCGTCTGGTGGTGGTCAACGATTTCTCCGTTGATCAGCCTAAGACCAAGGCTCTGGTTGAAAAGCTGAAGTCCATGGATCTGAACGACGTGCTTATCATCAAGAAGGATGTGGACGAGAATCTCTATCTCTCCTCCCGCAACCTCTACAAGGTGGACGTTCGCGACGTGAGAGCAATCGATCCGGTAAGCCTGATCCGTTTTGAGAAGGTATTGATTACAGCCGATGCTGTAAAAGAAGTTGAGGAGTCACTGAAATAATGAACCGTCAAGAATACCTGTTAGACGTGATTAAGTCTAATATATTTTCCGAGAAGGCTTATAACCTCGGTCAGAACGAGACTCTGGTGCTGAGAGTTCTGCCAAAGGCAAGCAAGAAGGATATCAGGGATGCCGTCAAGTTCTGCCTGGGCTTCGAAGTTGAAAGAGTGAACACTCTCAACGTGCTGGGCAAGAGCAGACGTACCAGATACCGACTGGGCAAGCGTCAGGACTGGAAGAAGGCCTATGTAAAGGTTAGAGTTCCTGAAGGCCAGACCATGGAAGACGTGGCCAAGGATCTGGGCAAAGCTGGTGATAATTAAGGGAGTGGAAAATGTCAGTTATCAAATGTAAGCCGACTTCTGCTGGACGTCGTCATGTAATCAAAGTCAAGACTCCTGATCTGTACAAGGGTGATCCGTTCAAGCCTCTGGTTGTATCCAAGGCCAAGACCGGCGGTCGCAACAACGCAGGTCGCATCACCACCCGTCACATTGGCGGCGGTCACAAGCAGTTTTACCGTCTGGTTGATTTCAAGCGCGTCAAGGACAGCATCAGCGCCAAGGTTGAAAGAATCGAGTACGATCCTAACCGCTCCGCCAACATCGCTCTCATCTGCTACGAGGATGGCGTAAGAAACTATATTCTCGCTCCTAAGGGTCTGAAGGCCGGAGATACCGTGGTATCGGGCTCCGATGCTCCTATCCGCGTGGGCAACACTTTGCCAATGCGCAACATTCCTGTGGGCACCACCGTTCACGCGGTCGAACTGTTCCCGGGCAAGGGCGCTCAGCTGGCCCGCTCCGCCGGAGCTTTCGCTCAGCTGGTGGCTCGCGACGGCGCCTATGTGACTATCCGTCTGCGCTCCGGCGAAATGAGAAAGGTGCTTGCGGACGGCCGCGCCACAATCGGCGAAGTCGGCAACAGCGAGCACATGCTTCGGCAGTACGGCAAGGCTGGCGCCAAGAGATGGGTCGGCGTTCGTCCTACCGTTCGCGGTATGTCCATGAACCCAATCGACCATCCGCACGGTGGTGGTGAAGGCCGCAACAAGGGCATTCAGCCGGTTTCTCCATGGGGAACCAAGTGCAAGGGCTTCAAGACCCGCAAGAATAAGCGTACTGAAAAGTACATCGTACATCATCGCAGTAAGTAATTTTTAGAGGTAATAACCATGCCACGTTCTCTCAAGAAAGGGCCCTTCATTGACCTGCACTTGCAGAAGAAGGTAGAGAAAGCAATGGAAACCGGTGACAAGAAGCCTATCAAGACTTGGAGCCGCCGCTCTATGATCATACCTACCATGATTGGTATGACCATTGCTGTCCATAATGGTCGTCAGCACGTACCTGTATACGTCACGGACGAAATGGTAGGCCACAAGCTTGGCGAGTTCGCTCCAACCCGTTTGTTCCGCGGTCACGCAGCCGACAAGGCTTCCAAGAAGTAGTAGAGGAGAGATATAAATGATTGAAGCTAAAGCTATTCATCGTTATGCACGATCTTCTGCTCAGAAGACACGTCTGGTTGCCAATCAGATCAGAGGCCTTCGTGTTGAAGACGCATTGAATTTGTTGAAGTTCAGCCCTCGTCACGGCGCCGCGCTGCTGTACAAGGTGGTGAATTCCGCCGTAGCCAACGCGGTGAACAACGAAGAGGCAGATGTGGATGCGCTCAGGGTACAGACCGTAATGGTGGACGAAGGTCCTTCCATGAAGCGTGTGTTTCCGCGTGCAAAGGGTCGCGCCAACAGAATCGTTAAGCGCACCTGCCATATTTGTGTTGTTGTGTCTGATCGCTAGGAGATAGTAAATGGGTCAGAAAATTAATCCAAATGGTATCCGCCTAGGTATTACCAAGCAGTTCACATCAAACTGGTATGCCAATTCCAAGGAATACGCGCAGAACCTGGCTTCCGACTTCAAGGTGCGCCAGCACCTCATGGAGACCATGAAGGACAAGTCTGTGTCTCGTATCCAGATCGAGCGGTTCGCCAAGAGTATCAAGGTAAATATCAGCACCGCCCGTCCGGGCCTTGTATGGGGCCAGCGCGGCGAGTCCATCGAAAAGATCCGCAACAAGATCACCGCCATCACCGGCGTTGCCGCTCAGATCAACGTATCCGAGATCCGCAAGCCTGATCTTGACAGCAAGCTGGTTGCAGACAGCATCGCTCAGCAGCTGGAAAACCGCGTCATGTTCCGCCGGGCCATGAAGAAGGCCATCAAGGGCGCCATGAGCGCCGGAGCACAGGGCGTAAAGATTGAGGTCAGCGGCCGTCTCGGCGGCGCCGAAATCGCCCGTTCAGAGTGGATCCGCGAGGGTCGCGTTCCTCTTCACACTCTCCGCGCCGACATCGACTACGCTGTTTCCGAAGCTCGCACCACCTACGGCGTTATCGGAATCAAGGTTTGGATCTTCAAGGGTGAGGTTCTTGGCGGCATTGCCGCTGTCGAGGCCGAGCAGGCCGAGAAGAACAGCGCTCCGAAGAACAAGCGTGGCAAGGGTCGTGGAAATAAGTAAGGAGAAAGGTTAAATGTTACAACCAAAACGTACTAAATTCCGCAAGGTTCAGAAGGGTCGCAATCGCGGTCTGGCTCAGACTGGCAACACAGTCGAGTTCGGCGAATTCGGTCTTAAGGCTGTTACCCGCGGTCATCTGACTGCCCGTCAGATTGAAGCAGCCCGTCGTACCATGACACGTTACATTCAGCGTGAAGGTCAGGTCTGGATCAGAGTGTTTCCGGACAAGCCTATTACCGAAAAGGCTCTTGGCGTTCGTCAGGGTAAAGGTAAGGGTACCGTTGAGTACTGGGTGGCTGTCATCCAGCCAGGCAAGGTCCTCTATGAAATGGGCGGTGTTAAGGAGGAGACTGCGCGCAACGCTTTCGCGCTGGCCGCAGCCAAACTTTCCGTTAAAACCACTTTTGTAAGCAGGACGGTGATGTAATGAAAGCACAGGAACTTCGTGAAAAGAACGTAGAAGATCTTAAGAATGAACTTGTAGAGCTTACCAAGAAGGAATTCGAACTGAAGTTCGCCAACAAGACCGGCAAGCTTGATAAGCCTCATACCCTTAAGGAAGTACGTCGCGACATTGCTCGTGTGAAGACTGTTATAACTGAAAAGGCAGGTCAGTAATGAACGAAGAGATCAAGGAAGAAAAAAAGGTCCGTACTCTGCGTGCCGTAGTAGTGAGCGATAAGATGCAGAAGGCTTTTGTCTGCGCTGTTGAAAGACGCGTCAAGCATCCCGTTTATGGCAAGATCGTCAAGAAAACTACCAAGCTTCACGTACAGGATGTCAATAACGAGGCCAAGGTTGGTGATGTAGTGGAAATCAGAGAATGTCGTCCTATTTCCAAGACCATCTCATGGACTCTTGTTTCTGTAGTTGAGTCTGCCAAGTGATCAGACGTCAGTAGACTAAGAGACAGTTAAAATCGGGGCCGGTTATCCGGTCCTATTTTTTTTACACATATCACGTTTTTTGTGCTATGATACAGTGCCTTTGAAATAGGCAGGGTTTTGCATTTCTATGAAATGCGTTTTTTTAGAGTGATGGAGAACATTCATGATCCAGATGCAAAGTACTCTCGAGGTTGCCGACAATTCCGGCGCTCGCAAGGTAATGTGTATTAAGGTTCTCGGTGGCTCACATCGCCGCTACGCGGCCATTGGCGACGTTATCAAGGTTTCAATCAAGGAAGCCATCCCACGCGGTAAGGTCAACAAGGGCGACGTGTACAATGCGGTAGTTGTTCGCACCAGAAAAGGCGTTAGACGTCAGGATGGTTCCGTTATTCGGTTTGACAGCAATGCTGCTGTTCTGCTGAACAATAACCTGGAGCCAATTGGTACTCGTATTTTCGGACCGGTTACTCGTGAACTTCGTACTGAGAAGTTCATGAAGATTGTTTCCCTGGCTCCGGAAGTTCTTTAAGGAAGAAGAAAATGGCCGCTAAGATTGTTAAAGGCGACGAAGTTGTCATCTTAACCGGAAAGACTGCCGACAAGGGCAAACATGGCAGGGTGGTCAGGGTTATCCCCGACAAGCATCAGGTCGTTGTTGAAGGCTTCAACATGGTTTCCAAGAACGTCAAGCCTAACAAGATGACCGGAGAACCTGGCAAAATTATCAAAAAGGAAGCACCTATCGATGTTTCCAACGTTGCGATCTACAACCCTGAGACCGGAAAGGCGGATCGCGTAGGTTTCGATTTTGTTGACGGCAAAAAGATCCGCATCTACAAGTCAACAAAGAAAGAGATTGTAAAATAACTGGAGTAAGCGATGGCGAAACTACATGATATTTACAGAAATGAGGTAGTCGGCAAACTGATGCAACAGTTTGGTTACAAGACTGTCATGCAAGTCCCTCGAATCGAAAAAATCACCCTGAACATGGGTGTCGGCGAGGCTCTTGACGACAAGAAGATTTTGGAAAATGCCGCCAACGATCTGGCTGCGATTTCCGGACAGAAGCCTCTGATCACCAAGGCCCGCAAGTCAGTCGCAGGATTCAAGATCCGCGAAGGATATCCTATCGGCTGCAAGGTAACTCTCCGCGGCGAGAGAATGTGGGAATTCCTTGAGCGTCTTATTTGCATTGCCATTCCTCGTATCCGCGACTTCCGCGGCGTGAGCGACAAGTCCTTCGATGGCAAAGGAAACTATTCCATGGGCGTGCGCGAGCAGATCATTTTCCCTGAAATAGACTATGACAAGGTTGACCGCGTTCGTGGTTTGGACATCACCATCACCACTTCCGCTAAGACCGATGATGAAGGCAAGGCTCTTCTTGAGGCCTTCAACTTCCCATTCCGCAAGTAAGGTAAGGCTATGGCAAAAACATCTATGATTAATCGCGAGTTAAAGCGCGAAAAGTTGGTTAACAAGTACTTCCAGAAGCGTCAGGAACTCAAGGCCAAGATCGTCGATCCGAAACTTTCAGAAGAAGAGCGCTGGCAGGCCGTGCAGGATCTGCAGAAGCTTCCTCGTGATTCCAGCGCAAGCCGTCTTCGCAGACGTTGCGCCATCACCGGCCGTCCTCACGGCAATCTGCGCAAGTTCGGCCTTTGCCGTCTCAAGCTGCGCGAGCTGATGATGAGAGGCGAAGTTCCTGGTTTAAAGAAAGCTAGTTGGTAATCGGAGGAATTTGACCTATGAGTATGCAAGATCCTATCGCAGATATGCTGACCCGTATCAGAAACGGTCAGACTGCCGGTAAAATTGCCGTAAGTATGCCAGCCTCCAAGCAGAAAGCCGCCATTGCCAAGCTTCTGAAGGATGAAGGTTATATCGCAAACTACACCGTAACCGGTGACGTTAAGAAGGTGCTTGAAGTCGAACTCAAGTATTTCCAGGGCAAGCCTGTGGTCGAGATGATCCGCAGAGTTTCCCGTCCTGGTCTCAGAGTTTACAAGAGAAGCTACGAACTGCCTCAGATCATGAACGGTCTTGGCATCGCCGTGGTTTCCACTTCAAAGGGTATCATGACCGACCGCGCTGCCCGCAAGGCCAAGCTCGGCGGCGAAATCATCTGCTACGTAGCATAAGGGGAAAAAATGTCACGTGTTGCTAAAGCACCTGTCAGCATTCCTGCTGGCGTAGAGGTCAAGGTTGATGGACAGACCGTAACTGTGAAGTCAAAGTCTGCGACTCTCACAAGAGTTATCCATAACGACGTCGCTGTAACCCTCGAAAACAACGAAGTTAAGTTCGCTCCAAAGAGCGCCACCGCTTCCGCCGAGGCCCAGGCCGGCACCGCACGCGCTCTGGTAAACAGCATGGTAAAGGGCGCCGAAAAGCCTTACGAGAGAAAGCTGGTTCTGGTCGGCGTGGGCTACCGCGCACAGATCAAGGGTCAGGAACTCAATCTGGCTTTGGGCTATTCCCATCCTGTAGTTCACAAGATTCCTGAAGGAGTTACCTGCGAGTGCCCGTCTCAGACAGAAATCGTTCTGAAGTGCGCCAACAAGGAAATTCTCGGACAGCTTGCGGCCAACATCCGCGCATATCGCGCTCCTGAACCATACAAGGGAAAGGGTATCAGATATGATAACGAGCATGTTCGTATCAAGGAAACCAAGAAGAAGTAAGGAAAAATAATGGACAAAAAAGCTTCTCGTCAACGTCGCGCTCTCAAGGCACGTTGCAAAATGGCAGAGTTGGGTGCAGTTCGTCTCGTTGTTTTCCGCACTCCGCGTCATATCTACGCTCAGATTGTTGATGCCGGCAAGGTGATCGCCGCGGCTTCCACTCTCGAAAAGGAGATCGCCGGCCAGGTCAAGTACACCGGCAATGCCGAGGCTGCCAAGGTTGTTGGCAAGTATATCGCTGAAAGAGCTCTTTCAAAGGATGTCAAGACCGTGGCTTTCGATCGTTCTGGTTTCCAGTATCACGGTCGCGTAGCCGCTCTTGCTGATGGCGCTCGCGAGGCTGGACTGCAGTTCTAAGGATATAAAATGGGTAGAAATGAAAATCAGACCGGCGACCTGCAGGAAAAACTGGTTGCTGTTAACCGTGTTGCAAAGGTAGTAAAGGGCGGCCGTATCTTCTCGTTCTCCGCTTTGACAGTGGTTGGCGACGGCAACGGCAAGTTCGGTTACGGCTATGGCAAGGCTCACGAAGTTCCTTCCGCAATCTCCAAGGCGATGGAGCAGGCCAAGCGCAATCTTATTCAGATCAATCTGAGAAACAAGACCCTCTTCCACGAGGTCACCGGCGACCATGCCGGCTCTCATGTGTTCATGAAGCCGGCAGCAGAAGGTACCGGCATCATCGCCGGCGGCGCTATGCGCGCCGTGCTTGAAGTTGCCGGCGTGGAAAACGTGCTGGCCAAGGCCTACGGCTCCACCAACCCGGTGAATGTGGTTCGTTCCACCGTGAAGGCTCTTGCCTCCATGAAGACTCCGGACGAGGTTGCCGCAAAGCGTGGTCTTTCTGTTGATGAAATTCTGGGGTAAGAAATGGCTGACGAAAAGAAAATTAAGGTAACGCAGACACGCAGTTCCATCGGTCGCATTCCTGCTCACCGTGAGACTCTCCGTTGTCTGGGTCTGCGCAGAATTGGTCACACCGTAGAGGTCAAGGACACTCCTTCCATTCGTGGCATGATCAAGACTGTTTACTACATGGTTAAGGTTGAGGAGTAAAACAATGGGTTTACGTTTGAATGAGCTGTCCCCGGCTCCTGGTTCAAAGCCAGCCAAAGTGCGCCTCGGTCGCGGTATCGGTTCCGGTATCGGCAAGACCTCCGGTCGCGGTATCAAGGGCGCCGGCGCCCGCAAGAGCGGCGGAACCCGTCACGGATTTGAAGGCGGCCAGATGCCTCTGAAGATCCGTCTGCCTAAGTTCGGTTTCTATTCAAGAAAGGCTGCCGTAACCACCGAGGTTCCACTGGCCGCCCTCCTGAAGCTTCCTGTAACCAACATCGATGTGCTGGTGCTTAAAGAGGCTGACGTCATTTCCGACAAGTTCGTCAACGTGAAGGTGGTCATGTCAGCACACACCCAGGTCGACAAGGCTCTGACTCTGTCAGGTCTTGGCGTGACCAAGAGCGTCAAGGCAGCCATCGAAGCCGCAGGCGGCACAGTAAACTGATAGAGGTCGCGAAACTAATGGCAAGAACACCAGGATTGGACAAGGCAAATAAGGGAGTTTCCGAGCTTACTCAGAGACTCATATTTGTTGTGCTTGCTTTAGTTGTCTTCAGAATAGGCTCGCATATTCCATGTCCTGGAATCAACGCTCAGCGTCTGGCTCAGGTGATGGAGGAGCAGAAGGGCACCATCATAGGCATGTTCAACATGTTCAGTGGTGGAGCTCTTTCCCGCGCTTCTCTGTTTGCTCTCGGCATCATGCCTTACATCTCCGCTGCGATTATCGTGCAGCTTCTTGGAGTAATGGTTCCGTCCATCCAGGAGCTGAAGAAGGAGGGCGAGGCCGGCCGGCGCAAGATCACTCAGATGACCAGATGGGGCACGCTGATTTTGGGAGCTGTGCAGGCGTTCGGCATAGCCACCGGCTTGCCGAACATGATCCAGGGTATCGTCATCGATCCCGGATTCAGTTTCTATTTCACGACTACTATAAGCTTGCTTACAGGAACAATGTTCCTGATGTGGCTGGGTGAGCAGATCACCGAAAGAGGTGTCGGCAACGGCATATCTCTGATCATTTTCGCCGGTATTGTCGCAGGTTTTCCGAACGCCATCGGAAGCACCTTCGAACAGTTCAAGCAGGAAGGCAGCAGTTACGTCTTTGTGCTGATTGGCATAATTTTTATGGTTGTTGCCGTAACAACTTTTGTTGTGTTCATGGAAAGAGCGCTTCGCAAGATCACGGTGCACTATCCGCGGCAGCAGCAGGTTGGAAGAATGTACGCTCCGCCTACATCTCATCTGCCGCTGAAAATTAACCAGTCCGGTGTTATTCCAGCCATCTTCGCATCTAGCATCATCATGTTCCCGGCCACCGTGGCCTCATGGTTCGGGCAGGGGGACAGCGCCTTTGCTAGAGTTGTTAGCAACATTTCGCAGATTTTGCAGCCGGGTCAGCCGCTGTATGAAATGCTTTACGCCTTTGCGATTGTATTCTTCTGCTTCTTCTACACCTCGCTGGTGTTCAATCCGAAGGAGCTGGCGGAAAATCTCAAAAAGAGCGGAGCTTTCATTTCAGGCATTCTTCCTGGCGAACATACGGCGAGGTTCATTGATCAGGTCATGACCAGACTCACCTTCGTGGGCTCCATGTACATGGTGCTGGTATGTCTGGTTCCTCAGTTCATGCTGAGCTTCCTGAACGTGCAGTTCTACTTCGGCGGCACTTCGCTGCTGATCGTGGTGGTTGTGGTAATGGACTTCACCTCGCAGCTGATGGCCCATAAGGTATCTCATCAGTATGCCGATGTGATGCGCAAGCAGAATCTGAAATTTACAAACCGTTGATTATTGGAGTCAAAAATGAAAGTTGGAGCTTCAGTCAAGAAAATATGCCGCAAGTGCAAGGTTATCAAGCGTCACGGCGTTATCCGCGTGATCTGCGAAGAACCAAAGCATAAGCAGCGTCAGGGTTAAAATTTAGCCTAGATCAAAAAAATACTTGAAATTTTGTGAGCGGGATAGCTATAATGGCTAGCCTGCTTTTTATTAGCAGCACTTTCGTCACCACGTATCCGAATCGGGCTTTGTGGTGGCATATTTTTATCACCTATTAGAGGAGTGTAATAAGTGGCCCGTATAGCCGGCATTAACGTTCCTGATCAGCAGCATGCCGTTGTGGCATTGACTGCAATCTTTGGTATTGGCAAACCAACTGCAAAGATTATCTGCGAAAAGTCAGGTATTTCTGAGCAGGCCAAGTTCAAGGATATGTCCGAGGAACAGATCGACAAAGTTAGAGCTGAAGTTGCCAAGTTCACCGTTGAAGGTGACCTTCGCCGTGAAATTTCCATGAACATCAAGCGTCTTGTTGACCTCGGTTGCTATCGCGGCATCCGTCACCGCAGAGGTCTGCCAGTCCGCGGACAGCGCACCAAGACCAATGCCCGCACCCGCAAGGGACCTCGCAAGGCAATCAAGAAGTAAACAGGAGAAATAAATGGCAAATCAGCAACAGTCCCGCGCCCGCAAGCGCGTAAAGAAACAGGTCAGTGAAGGTGTTGCGCATATCCATGCTTCTTTCAACAACACAATCATTACCATAACCGATCGTCAGGGTAACGCTCTTTCATGGGCTACCGCAGGCGGTTCAGGATTCCGCGGTTCCCGCAAGTCTACTCCTTATGCGGCTCAGGTCGCTGCCGAGAAGGCTGGCGAGGCAGCAAAGGAATTCGGTCTGAAGAATCTCGAAGTTCTTGTAAAGGGTCCAGGCCCAGGCCGTGAATCTTCTATCCGTGCTTTGAATGCTGTTGGTTACAAGATCACCAACATTTCTGATGTGACGCCAATTCCGCACAACGGATGTCGTCCGCCAAAGAAGCGTCGTGTTTAATCGGTTGGGAGGTTTGATCAAATGGCAAGATATTTAGGACCTAAGTTAAAGCTTAGCCGTCGCGAGGGAACCGATCTGTTCCTCAAGTCCGGCGTCAAAGCTATTGACGCAAAGTGCAACATGAACACCAAGCCTGGTCAGCACGGCGCTGCCAAGCCTCGCGCTACCGACTACGGTGAGCAGCTGCGCGAAAAGCAGAAAGTTCGTCGCATGTACGGCATTTTGGAGCGTCAGTTCCGCAACTATTATCGTACCGCCGCCCGTCTGAAGGGCAACACCGGCGAGAATCTGCTCAATCTTCTCGAGTGCCGTCTGGACAATGTAGTTTACCGCATGGGTTTCGGCTCCACCCGCGCCGAAAGCCGTCAGCTGGTAAGCCACAGATCCATCATGGTCAACGACAGAATCGTGAATATCCCTTCCTACCAGGTTTCTCCTGAGGACAAGATTTCCATTCGCGAGAAGGCCAAGAAGCAGGTGCGTATCGCCACTGCGCTGGATCTTGCAAAGAACCGCGGCGTGCAGTGCTCATGGGTTGAAGTTGACTCTGACAAGATGGAAGGCGTTTTCAAGTCTGTTCCTGAGCGCGCTGATTTACCAAGCGAGATTAACGAGCAGTTAATTGTAGAATACTACTCCAAGATGTAGTAACTAAGTGAGGTAATATGGGTTCTGTAAGAGATTTTTTAATTCCAAGACCTGAGATTGATGTATCCAAGGACAGCATCTATTCTGCAAAGGTTGTTCTGCAGCCGATGGAGAGAGGTTTCGGTCTTACCCTTGGTAATGCTCTTCGCCGTATTCTGCTGTCTTCAATTTCCGGCTACGCCATAACCGAGGCCAGAATTGATGGCGTGCAGCACGAGTATTCCACAAAGGAAGGCGTAAAAGAGGATATCGAGGTTATACTTCTTAATCTCAAGGGTATAGCTATCAAGCTGTTTGACAAGGATGAGACTACTCTCACTCTAAGCAAAAAGGGTGCGGGACCTGTCTGTGCCGGTGACATCATGCACGGTGATGATGTTCTTATCGCTAATCCTGAGCATGTGATCTGCAACCTTACCAGCGACAAGAGCGAAATCAACATGACGCTCAAGGTCGAGTACGGTCGCGGCTACGATCCGGCTCACACCCGCACGCACAATGACGAAGAGCGACCAATCGGAACTCTGCTGGTAGACGCTGTTTACAGCCCGATTGTAAGAATTGCCTATGACGTTGAATCTGCCCGTGTGGAGCAGAGAACCGATCTGGACAAGCTTATTATCGAAATTGAGACCAATGGCACCATCGAGCCTGACGAAGCGATTCGCAGCGCCGCCACCATTCTCTACAACCAGCTTGAGCCGTTTGTTGATCTCGGATCCAAGCCGGCCGCCAAGGAAGTTGCTCCGGCCGAGCCTAAGATCCCGGATATCCTCAAGCGTCCGGTTGACGATCTTGAACTCACCGTGCGTTCTGCAAACTGCCTGAAGGCAGAGGCTATTCACTATATTGGTGATCTGGTACAGCGTACCGAAGTCGATCTGCTGAGAACTCCGAATCTCGGCAAGAAGTCGCTTAGTGAAATCAAGGATGTGCTGGGTCAGCGCAACCTGTCACTTGGTATGCGTATCGAAGGATGGCCTCCTAAGGATATTGCAGAGAAGGGTAGTTTTAACTAGTTTTAAATTCAGAATTACGAGGTATATGTCATGCGTCATCGTATGAGTGGACGTAAGCTTAACCGGAACAGCGGAAGCAGAAAAGCTTTGTTTCGCAGTTTGGCTATCGCTTTAGTTAACTATGAAACGATCAAGACCACTGTCCCTAAGGCTAAGGATCTGCGCTCAGTTATAGAGCCTCTGATCACTCTGGCAAAGGTGGACACTCTTGCTCATCGCCGTCTTGCGCTTTCCAGACTCAACAACGAGGCTGCAGTGTGCAAGCTGTTTAACGAGATTGGTCCGCGTTTCAAGGAGCGCAACGGCGGTTACACCCGCGTGCTCAAGTGCGGTCTTCGCGACGGAGACAGCGCTCCAATGGCTTACATTCAGCTGGTTGACTAATCAGTCTGAACAGATTTGCATATCTCCTGAGCCCCTTTGACGGGGCTTTTTTATTTTCTGCCGCCCTCACTTTGGGGGAGTCGGAGCAGGGCAGAGGCCGAGCTTGCGCCTCCGTGCAACCGGTGGCTTAGGGCGGTTTTGTCCCCAGACGCATTGACGCAGTGCCCACGCGTGTTGGAGCTAAACTCTAGTCTGACTCTTTGGTGTCTAAACTAAGAAAACCCTGCTCAAACGCTCCAGGAAATTGGAATTTCTTGGCCTCTCTTCCAAATACAACAACTATAAGGCTTCCGTCTATACCTTTGACCTGTCCTGTTCCAAAGGCTTTATGGGTGACTATGGTGCCAGCGCGGACCTTCGAGGTGTCTACTTTTACCGTAGCCTTTATGTTCTGAACAATGTTTGATGCAGGCGGAACATATGCCGGACGGTAGGTCGGTGTTGGTGATGTCTGAACTATCGGCGGACGCTTCGTGTTGTTGTACATTTCTGGCTCTCTGACTTCTGTAGGAACTTCGACGTCATCGTCGTTGGCTTCAGTGTCCGTAGAGGCAGTAAATACAGGATGAGTTGGAATGTCATCCTCCCGAGTATCTGCCACCATTGAGGCGGCAAGCAGACCGGCCATTGCGTCGTAATCATCGCGCGATATTACGGTGCTGTATAAACCGACATTTTCTCCGGTGTGTCGGTCAATGCCTGTGTAGATCAGACTTGCATCCTCATACCGCTTGAATTTGTAAACTGCATCGTTCATAAGCGCCTCATTGAACACGTTCAGTGAAACGAGCAATTCGAAGTCCTTCACGTTCAGTCCGGTGACCTTTTTGAACAGTTCTGGCTCCAATTGTGTGATTACGTCCTTGAGACTGTACTCGCGGTAATCCGTGAGGTACATGAACACCGGCACGCGGGTAGCGAATTTGATCAGTTTTTCCTGGATCATCTTCCGCTTTGACTTGTACTCCTTTTCGATGTCCGTCAGTTCTTTCTTTTCTTTTGCGGTCAGCTTGTCGCCGTCACGTCTTGCATTTTTGACGGCATTGGACTTGTTGATAATGGTTTCGATATCGGTGTTGAGACTGCGGAAACCTTCAATACGCATGAGCGCAGCCATCGCCTCCTCGTTGGCAAGCAGTCGGGCCAATGTATCGTTGTCTACATTGACAAGCAACGCGCTCTCCCAGCGTCTTGCAAGCAATGTGGCTGAAGTGCCGGCCATGGCGATATCCAAAATTTCTGAAGCGTTGACCTGACGCATTGCGCTTCCGTCGTAAGCCAAAACAGGCAGAAAATTGATGAACTCTCCTACTTTCTTTTCTGGATTGCTTTCGTGGGGATCAAGGTGGCATGAATAATCTGATATCTGACGCAGTGCGCGGTCAAGGGCGAAGTCAAAGACGTAGCACTCCTGTTTGATGATCTCGCGATCTCCATTATCCTTTGTTATCTCCCATGGGCTTTGCACACGAAAGGCCGCCTGGAAATATGTTTCGGGCGAGGAGAGGTTTCGGAGCATGAAAATGCCGGTCCACGGTCTGATGGTGACTCCCGTGGTCAGTTTGCCACACGAAAGCGTGATGGTCTTTGTCTCTAAAGGATTGCCCATAGACTCGCGAACAGGTTCAAGCGCGGCAACACCGATACCGGCCTTTGTTCCGGCACACACGTTCACTTTGTAATCGTGGTAGAAGCTGTTCTGTCTCTGATCCAGAAGATTTTTCATCGCGTAGCAGGAAGCTACGTTCGGCATAAACCAGAGCGTATGTGACAAGACATTCAGAAGTCGCGTGTCCGAATACGGCATCGGTGGCTTCTGCGCCCCCAGTTTCAGTTCGTCAACAGAGGTTTCAAGGTAAGAGCCGCGGATCAGATCCAGCCATTTCTGCACGTAATCCTCGTATTTGAAATGCGCATCATTCTCGTCGCCTTCAGCTGAAAAAAACACGTTCAGATCGAATTCGTCGAATTCGCCCTGTTTTGCAATGCGTTGGATACTTTCCGGGATCTTGTACGTGAGCATAACCATTCTTGGCAGAGCAGCGTATGGATTGTTGCCCGGCCCTTTCCACTCGGCTTTTGCTCTCTGCTCATCCGAATATGTCCAGTTATAGATCTGCTCCTCGATAAACTCGCCAGAGTTCAGGGCACGAAACGGAGTGCCGGAGAGGTACAGATAATATGAGGCAGTGATCGGTAGCCAGGTTTCATTGTAGGCGTTGTCGCGATCATACTTTGAGAGATCCTTTTCATATGCATCGTCATTTTGATCAAAGAGAGACTTTGCGTTATTGCCCCATGCTCCAAAATGATATTCATCGAAAATAACGAGATCCCAGTTCGTAGTGTGAACCCATTCGTTATTTGCCTTTATACCGCCGGTTTCCTTGTTTTCTCCAAGAAAGTCCTGAAACGAGCCGAAACAGACGATAGGTCGAGTTTTATCGGCTTGCTGGTATTGCTGATCGTTTGTCAGACCACCATTGGCGCCAGGTCGAGTGATGAACTGCCATCCTTCGAAATCAATGTGTGTTAAAAGATCCTCGCGCCACGCGGTTTGTACAGCTGGTTTGAAGGTTAGGATCAGCACACGTTTCATGCCCATTCTCTTTGCCAACTGATAAGCGGCAAAGGTTTTGCCAAAGCGCATTTTTGCGTTCCAAAGGAATTTCGGTGTTCGGCCACTTCCTTCTTCATAGGCTGATTTGAAATACTTCATGGTCGCATCCACTGCGTATTCCTGCTCCGGACGCATGGCGAAGTTCTGAGTTCGGTTTTCAAGGTTCACGGTACCGGTCTGTACAGCCAATACCGCTGCTTGCACATCACTCAATGAACATTTGAACCATTCGTTTCGGTCCTCACCTGCGTTTAACTGCTGTTTGCCTTTTGCTTTTAGCACAGCATGGACGTCGTGGTCGAGAAAACAACTACCGTCATTTTTCATGGCGGACCACTGACCAAGAATGCGGTACGGCACTGCTGTAGTGTGAACCTGTTCTTTTATACGTGTCTCGACGTCACGTTCGGTATAACCGATTTTGATATATCCATGATGGGAGGCAACACCTTCGAATTCATAAGCGTAAATTTTAGGATGTGAGCCTGAACGCTGAGGGAAGAATTCTATTTTATCCATTACTCATTTCCTCCGTTCATAGGCTTTATCATTGAATCGATAAACTCTATCTCTTCAGTAGATAACTCGTAGTGGTTACACAAGTCTTTGTCTGTCCATGCTTTTCCTAAATCAACCATGGGTATAAAACAGAACTTATCTTTGGACAAATTGATTGACGAAACGGCTTGAAGAAGTAAAAATCTGAAAAATTTTGTACATAGGTATTTATAAAAATTCTTTACATGCTCTGCATTATTATCGCTATATGCAATTAGATACGAATCTGTGCATACTGTTTTAGGTGGAAGTACCTCAGCTCGAGATATAACTTTAAACATTCCGCTTTTATCAGGTTCGCCGGCATGTTCACTAATCACTTTGCTGATCGTAACTTTGTACTTATCAATCTCTAAAAGACCAAGTTTTACTTCAGATCGAGAAATGTACCCCATTCCTGCGCTTGATTGTATTTTTATGTCAAGATTAGGATTGTTGCTTCCTCTTGTATTAGACGGAAAGCCAAAAGGGTTGCGGGAACTTACTACGTCTGAAACTAAAGGTTCTTGCTTTGACAGAACTTTATGAATAATAGAGAGTGCTTCGTTATATCTTACGAATACTGGAAATTCATTCAGATTACGGATTTGTGCAGAAATTTTTCCGTCATGGATGTTAGTGTATTCACATGCTCCTGAATAATCACGATCCCATAGAAAATAATTTACCCCCCCCCAAGGCTTATTCCATGAAAGCAATCTTTTGCATTCACATAGTCAACTATTTTTACAATACGAACGTCTTCTAGCATTGATTTTCTGAAATCGTCTAATCCTTTTCCTCCTGCAAACCAACGTGAGGGAATAATCATGCTCAAATACCGTGGTTTTAGTTTTTTGGCCTGTTCAACAAATAAATTGTAAATTGGTATGGCACTTGAGCCATTCCCAGCATCACTTAGGTGATAAGGAGGATTTCCTATAATCACATCGAATTTCATCTTGAATATTTCCTTTGGATTTGTCGTGTGAAGTATCTCGTAAGCATGGGTCTCCAAATCATCTCCACGTTTATGTACTCCGTATTCTGATTCTGCTGCTCCGCAGAACACACATTTGCCATTTTGCCAATAGTGTTTGATGTTCTTAAATCGCACATTTCCGTCTATATTGTCGAAATGAACTACTGAATATCGGCCATTAGCAAACTTGGAACAATATAGGCTGCGTCTAGAAAGAAGAGATGTCAACTCCGTAATGGCTATGCCATAGAGCTGATGCTTGAATATGTGGTCCGTGCGTTCTTGTAGATCCGGATATTGGGACTCAAGTCCTTTCAAGAGTCTTTTGGCTATTTCACGTAAAAACACTCCACTCTTGCAAGCAGGATCAAGAAAAGTAGTGTTGGGATCGCTGAACAGTTCCTGCGGCAATAGGTCAAGCATGGCGTTAGCTACTTCTGGTGGTGTGAACACCTCATCGTTAGACAGATTAGCAATGCAGGACAGCACATCAGGATTGTACATTGTGTTGTAGATATTATTGGCCATGTTTTTGGACACTCCTATAATCTGTGACGTATGAGGCAAGGAGTTCCCCTTCGTCATTTGAGTCTAAAATCTGTTCTGTTGAAAATAGATCCAATTGACCGTCTTCGTCTCTTGATTCGTTTTTATTGGTTGTCGCAGGCTCATACTCGCCTGCTAACAGTTTATCGAAACGATAATCCTTTCGTTGCATCTTTGTGCCCATGACAAATGACCACTCGGAAAATACGATGGGGACCTTCGTATCGTGGCCTCTCTCATCGACTTGCATAAGGCTTAAAGCATTGCCACATACGATATTCCGATCAAGAATGTATCTCACTGCTTCTCTGCAATCATCGTTGACTTCGCTACCGCAGATGGACTTATACTCAGCGTTCCAAATATTATACAGCCGGTCGCGGCATGCTATGACGTTATCGAGCAGTATGTCAACCCCGTAGATACTGGCCACAGCCATGACTGATTGTTTCTCAAATTCTAATGGCACAGGTTTTCTTTTTCTAGGAGGAGTCGCTCGTTTTTTAGCAGCTGAAAGTTTTCGGCGTAGAATCTCCACCAAAAAATTGCCATCTCCGCAAGCAGGCTCCAAAAAGCGGCTGTCTACACGGTCTGTTTCCTGTTTAACCAAATCTAACATGGCATTTACTTCTCTGTCAGCAGTAAAAACCTCGCCGTGATCGGTTACTCGTTGTCTGGATTTAACCTGGTTTTCCATACCTCCCCCTCAATGAACTACATACTTATATGCAGGGTTTTAATATAGTAAATTTGTTTAAACAACCTGATGGCGTTTTCACTAGTCCCAGGTTGGACTTGTGAGACATGCTTGGGCTGAACATCAAATGCAACCTATTTGGAGCGTTTGGAGTGTGGCAAATAGAATTTGGTACACCACAAAAGTATCAAATCAATGGGTATAACGACATACAGGCGTTTTGCCATCATGGAATGTCGACGAGTGTACACGCTTTTGATCGATTTGGATGTCTCGATTACAGGTGTGTAAAGCAGAGTTTGAAAAGCAAGAGTTGAAACATCCGTGCTGAGATGCTTGGGGCTTGTTTGTCACCATGGCTGAATGGTTGATTATCTCATTCAACCGCCTCATAGCGCGTGAACTGCCGCACAGCCTTATCGCCGTTGAATACTAGGGCAATCTGCAGGACATCTTTCTTTGGAAGCAGAACACCGTATCTTCTACTCTTCATCTGTTTGACGCCTTCTTGGAGCTGAGATTCGCAGTCGGCTTCCTTTTCTGCATATTTGAGTTCAAATACCACCCTCCGATTTTCGTACTCAAGAACGATATCGCTTCTTCCCGCCGCGCTCTGAACCTCTGTCCGCACCGGCTGAGCAGCGCCGATGAAAAAGGCGTGGAGCAGTCCCTGAACCGTTTTCTCGTTCATGCTTTTATAATTTTCATAGCTTATGGTGTTCATCAGAGAGTTCAGCTTCTCAACTATCTCTTCAGGCGACGCTTCTGAAAAAAAGTTTTCATTGTCGCTTTGAGTAAAATCGACTCCGGGAAAAATTCTTTCTGACAGAAGACTGGCTAGAGAACGGCGCACTTCCATGTTTGGTATTCCCAATGTAATCGTACCGCCGTCCGGAACGCGAGAATGCGCGGTCAGATATCCGGTCTGACACATCAGCACCGGCTGCTTCATGTCAAGAAGAGACGTTGGATTCAGAAAGTCGTTTCTTTTCACTTTGATATCTTTAGTATAGTCCTCAAGTCGGATGATGTGCGTTTCAAGATATCTG
>JAFURY010000162.1 GCA_017480795.1 Succinivibrionaceae bacterium | reverse complement strand
GGGACGTTCTCCCAGACGCAGTATCGTGGGTATTGTCCATTTGTTGCATCCCTCATTTCTTTGATGATACGGATCGCCTGAAAGAACAGGTTTGACCGATCACCGTCATGGATTCCGGCGCGCTTGCCCGCAATGGACAGATCCTGACAAGGGCTGCCGAAGGTGATGATATCCACCGGCGGAAGCTCTGCTCCGTTCAGCGTGGATACATCGCCGTAGTGCTTCACCTGCGGCAGCCGCTTGTTCGTGACAAGCACCGGAAAAGGTTCTATCTCTGAACTCCACTTCGGCTCGATCCCTGCGAGGATGCCGCCAAGCGGAAAGCCCCCGGAGCCGTCAAACAGGCTTCCGAGCGTCAGATGTTTTGTTTCCATTTATTCCTCCTGACTCAGACGTACTCGATGCGCCTGTCAGATTTTTGAAGCACGATAAAGTACGCATGGTACTTGCGGCTGTGCTTCTGATGCCGTTTTTGCCAATCGGCTACAAGGCGGCTTTTCGCAAGCAGGATAAACAGGTCTTTCGGGTAAAACCCAATCCGTACCGCCTCGTTCAAGATATACACATGGCTCATATACTGCTTGCCGCTGCTGACCTTGTCCTGACACTTGAAGATCAGGATGCCGTCCGGTTTCAGAACTCTGTATGCCTCGGCGAGCATACCCGAGTAGCATCGGTGCAGGCTCTTTTCATCGGGATATACACCAAAGCGCCTGTTGATGATGTTGCCGTCAGTTCCGTTCAGAGATTTCCCTTTGGTCGCCAGAAACGGCGGATCAAGCATCATGCAGGAAATGCTGCTGTCCGCAAGCGGTAGGTGTCGTGCATCCGCCTGTGCCACATCGCTCCGCTGTGGAGAAATATCAAAGCGGTACTGCGGAAGAGCAATGTCTGTTCCATTGTAGAAAGCACCTGTGCTGAAGGTCGGATCGCAGTCGATTTTTCCCTCCGGCACATAGAGCTTCAGAATGTTTCGGATGATCTCGCCCTGATCGGAGCCGATGCTTTTTATAAGGTCAGTCATCGGCTGCATCCCGGCAAAGTGCAATAAAGTCTTCTCGGATCTGCTCACGATATTTCATGCACACCGCAGGAATCTCGTGTGAGTAGATCGGTCGGTCGATGAACTTCGACAGGTATTGGTACAGGTATTTCAGGTCTTTGCCTTTCAGCATGGAAATATCTGTGTATGCCGTAACAATGGCGCACTCATGCTTTGTCATCCTGCACCTCCCCAAGCATCTGCTCACAGGCTTTCGTGTAAAAATCCCGGCTGACCTCGAAGCCATAACTGTGTCTGCCAAGTTCCCACGCCGCACGGAGCGTACTGCCGGAACCAGCACAAGGATCGATGACCACATCGCCCTCGTCGGTAAATATCCCGATCAGCCGTTTCAGCAGATTCACAGGCTTTTGCGAAGGATGTATCTTCGGGATATCCTTGCCGTCTCGCACCCAGTCGAAGTGATCGAAGATCATATGCCGTTTGCCGTCCGGATCGGTATTGCGGAACTTCGGCAGCTTTCCCCGATATAACACCAGAGCATATTCCGTAGCCCCCACGATTCTCATATTGGCTTTCAGCACCTGCGGACTGTAATTCTTCATAAAGCACAAAAACTGATAGTGCTTGAAGCCGTATTTCTCCGCCTGCCGGATGACCTCCGGTATTTGCT
>JAFURY010000073.1 GCA_017480795.1 Succinivibrionaceae bacterium | reverse complement strand
GCAGAAGTCACGATATTCCGCGTTCCTGCAGATTTCGGTGTCTTTGAACCATCCCTCCTGGCGCGAAACGTCATCCGGGTTTTCGGGATTGAAGGACAGGAAATCGTAAAAGGTGCTCATGGTCAGCGTTTTGCCGAAACGACGCGGTCTGGTGATGAGCATTACCTTTGATTTGTTTTGATTGAAGACCGTTTCGATAAAAGGAGTTTTGTCAACATAGTAACAGTCACTTTCCACAAGTTCGTGGAACAGCTCAGCCCCGGTATTTATCGGTTTAACCATTCTTCCTCTTCTCCTTGCTTTCCTATGTTAAATTCCGCAAATCACCTGATGCTTGTCTGAACGCTCAGGGTCATGCTTTTGAAAAGTTTCATGTTCTTTCGACCGCGCGGTCCAACCGCCAAGGATCGTTTGCCATGCCGCTTTGCAACCTGGCATCGCGCATATCAGAAATAACCTCCTTCGTTCGCGCCCCGCAAATCAGCGCATCGGACCGCCAGATGCCGAGAATCCGCTTATCCGGGAACAGCTCTCAGAAAAGAGCGATTTCATCGGCCCTGAGGTGACGGTACTGTCCCGGTTCAAGTTCGGGATCAAGGCTCAGAGAGCCGATGGCGCCGCGGCTGAGCGCCACCACCTCGTTGCCCACGGCATAAATCATTCTTTTGACCTGATGGTATTTGCCCTCGTAAATGGTGAGATCGATTTCCTTTTCGGATACCCGCTCCGCTATCGCCGGAGTGGTAGGCTTCTTTTCGCCCGTCAGCAGCACCCCCTCTCTGAGCCTGGACAGCTGCTCGTCGGTGACCGCCTCGGCAAGAGTCGCATGATACGTCTTGCCCAGATGATGCTTGGGAGAGGATATCCGATGAGACCACTGCCCGTCGCTGGTGATCAGCAAAAGCCCGGTAGTGTCCAGATCAAGCCTTCCCACGCAGTGACAGGAATTTATGCCGGGCACCTGACGAAGGTAGGAGAACACCACCGGATTGTGAGAGTCCTCGTTGGCGCACACGCAGCCGGCCGGCTTGTTGATCATCAGATAAAGCTGATCGTAAACCTCGACTTCCACATCGTTGAGCCGAACCCTGTCGCCGAGAGAGGTTTTGAAACCGGCATCCTTGACGACATTCCCGTTTACGGACACGGCGCCGGATCTGATGATCCGGCTGGCGTTGGATCTGCTGAGATCGAAACATTCGGTTACGAACTTGTCTAGGCGTTTGGACCCTGCCATAGCTGCTGCTCCTGCAAAAATACTGAAAACATATTCAGGCGCCGCCCTGCGCCTGATGAAAATACCGGCGAAGCAGCCGGCGTGTCAGGGCTCTGGCCCTGACGGTTCCGCGAATGCCGCTGGCGAAAAAGGCGACTCCCAGGGGAATGGCGATGTACCGCAGTCCGTCGGGACCGAACATCCCTGTAAAGTAAAAGACGGCGAAAAAGAGAGTCACGGTTTCAAACAGCGCTCTGGGCTCCCATACCGCGACCAGTCTGAAGTCCGCTAGGAACTCCGGCTCAATCTGCCGGTCAAGGCGCTCCCTGCGAAGGATCCGGGCAAAGCGCCACCACTGCCTCAGCGTGGCGGCCAGGGCCATGATCTCGAAGGACCAGAACCATACGCCGCCGATTTTTGGAAAGGGATCCGGCAGGAAAAGTTCAAGCAGGGCCAGCGAAAACGGCACCGCCGCCAGAAAGGAGGAAGCGGCGAAGGAGGATCTGATCTCCCTCAGCCATAGGCGCATTCTCGCCGCATCAGGCGGAACGCGGATATCTTCTACACCACCTTCTGCGCCAGAGTCGGGCATCCCAGCTCCTCAAACCGTCCGGAAGCCACCAGTTCCTCCACCTGCTGCGGGGTATGCTCTTTCCCGCTGTAAACCGTCACCACCGAAAGATCTCCTTTCTTCAGATAGTTGCCGCTTCCGAATTCCGTATACCGGGTGGCGCCGATGGATATCAGACAATGGGAAGGACGCTCCAGCTCGGTCAGATAATCATGAATGTTCTCAACCGGTCCCTCGTCCTTCTGGTTGTTGAGCCGATCGACGATCCAGTCGGTCAGCTGCCCGTAAATGTAGCTGTAGTCTCTCACGGCGCTGTCGATGCCGTAGGCGTGACACCGGCCGTCGCGGATCAGAAAGCTGGCGATCCGGTAATCGTCAAGAACTCCCCCCGGGGAAAAGCTGTCGATTGGCACGGTCATGGCCGAAAAACCCTTGGAGCAGGCGCCCCAGTTCTTCTTCTGGGAAATTTTCTTCGCTCCGGCTCTGCGGATGGAGCAGTCGTTGTAGGCGCCGAAGCTCTGGGCCGAAAGAGCCATGACCTGATCGCCGACGTAGCTGATGCTGAAAATGACGCCGATCTCCGGCTCGATCTGCAGACGGTCGGCTCCCTCCGGATACGAGATGGTATCCGAACTCAGCGGATAAACCGAAAGAAAACTGTCGCATTTGCCAGGCAGATAAAACGGAAACACCGCCTTCGGCGCTCCGGCCGCGGCCTTCACCGCGCTGAAATCAGCGGCCTCTCCGGCCTGCTCCAGATGCCCGGCGAAGTTGCCGGCGACGCCAAGTCCGATCACCCTGCTTAAATCCATGCTTCCCCCATGAGCCACAAAAAACCGGTTCGGGCGACGAGCCTCCGCAAACGCCTGTCAGATCCGGCAAGCGGCAGGCGCGAACCCACGCTCCGATTCTATCATACCTTGCGCCGGTTGCCGTCATGGAAACCCTCGGCAGGAAAGCGGCGCAGGAACAGGCGCGCATGAGCCGCAAGCGGCAGCGGAAGAACGTGCGAAGGGGGCAAAGGGAGTATAATGAGGCAGTCGCGCAGGGAGGGATCATGATCGGAAAAATCGCCGTGGCCATGGACAGCTTCAAGGGTTCGATATCGGGAAAAACGGCCAACGACATCGTCGAGGAAGCCCTGAAAAAGGCTCTGCCCCAGGCCTGGATCAGAAAATTTCATCTGGCCGACGGCGGCGAAGGCTCCCTTGACGCCCTTAAGGATCTGCTGTCGGATCTGAAGATGATAAACACTCCATCCCAGGATCCGGCGGGACGCGGGATAAATTCAAGATTCGGATATCTTGAATCAAAGCGCCACGCTCTCATCGAGATCGCCTCCACCAACGCCCTGACCATGATCGAACCGGAAAAACGCAATCCTCTTGCCCTTTCCTCCAGAGGCGTCGGTCTGCTTATCGGCAGAAGTCTTGATCTTGGAGCTGAGAAAATCAGCGTTTTCCTGGGCGGCAGCGCCACCGTGGATGTCGGCTGCGGCATGCTTGCGGCCCTTGGCGCCCGGTTTTACGACGACGAGGGAAACCTTCTTGCCGAAGGAAACGGTCAAACCGTGTGCCGCGCGGCCAAGATCGACTTTTCCGATCTCGACAGACGTCTTGAAAACGCAAGCATCCGCTGCTACTGCGATGTGGCAAGTCCCCTGACGGGACCCTCCGGCGCAGCCCTGGCCTTCGGGCCCCAGAAGGGCGGCACGCCGGAGATGCTTGACAAGATCGAGGACGGAATGATGCGGATCATGAAGCTGTATCCCCCATGCGATCCCGCTCTTCCAGGCGGCGGCGCGGCCGGAGGTCTGGGCTACGCGCTGGCCTCGGTTCTATGCGCCGAAATCAGAAGCGGCAGCCGTTATTTTCTTGATCTCCAGCAGTTCCCGTCCTGCCTTGACGACTGCGATCTGCTCGTTACGGGAGAGGGACGAATCGACAGTCAGACCGCCATGGGCAAGGGTCCGGGACTGGCGGCGGCAATGGCCAGGGAAAAGGGCGTCGCCGTCATCGGCCTCTGCGGGGCCTGCGGCGAGGATCTCAGACTGGAGGAATCCCCCTTTGATGCCGTATTTCCCATTATCGACGGCCCGAGAACCCTGACGGAGGCCATGTCCATCCCCGCATCAAGCGCCAATCTTCGCCGCACCGTCTCCGCCATAGCCGCCCTGCTGGCACTCGGCGCGCGAAAATGACGGTGCTTTCTCAAAACCTGATGCGGGCTAAAAACCCGCTTTCCGGATTCTGCTAGGATCATGCCCCGACCAGACAGGCGGAAAGCAGCGCCGGCTCCGCCTTTGCTAACATATCGACCATATATCAGGACATAATGAAACTTCTCAAAATCGAAAGAGCGGCCGCCCGCATCGGCATAACCTGCGGTCAGGTGATTGAACTGCTGACCAAAAACGTCATCACCGACGGCGAAATCATCGACGAGGAAATCTATATTCCGTCAACCTCCGTGGAATATCTCGGCAAGCACCGGGATCTGCTGTTCAATCTGCAGGAGCTGTTCGGCGTTCAGGCCGTGAGTCTGGCGCTCAAAGCATCCCCCGAAACCATAAACAACTGGCTGAGACTGAAAAAACTGGTTCCGGACCGGATTTATCAGGGCAAAAACTTCTTCTACCGCCAGACCATCATCAGCCTCAGAGACCGCCTTGAAAGCGAGGACGGCAACAGCCTCAAGTCAAGACGGAACAAAACCTTCAAAACCAGCAACGAATTCTACGACCACTATCTTCTGGCCTATTCCCCCAACCGCGGCGAGGTAAGCGAACTGCTTGAAAGATTTGCCGAAATCAGGGACGAGATCAAAGACGGCGCCATGATTTCTCTACTGCTGGCAGAATGCGCCCTGCAGCTGCTCAATCAGCGTCTGGGAATCTGGATGTGCGGCTCGTCGGATCTGCTGCGCAGCTATCTTGCGGGCAAAATGGATCTGCTGTCCATGAAGCCGATGATCGACGATCTGATCATCAACCGTGAAATGGCTCTTGAAATTGTGAACAACTGCCCCGGCCTGTTTCAGAGCAGATACATCTACCAGAGCCACGAGGATCTGCTGGGCTGTCTCTATCTTTCACTTTCCTCCCTGAGCCAGCGCAAGACCGGAGGCATCTACTACACTCCTCAGAAGGTGGTGGGAACGCTTACCGGCTGCCTTGGAGATGCCGACATGCTCGGAGACGGCATCAGATATTTCGATCCCTGCTGCGGCACCGGCAACTTCATCATCAATCTGCCCTCCGTCATTTCCTGGGACCGGATCGCCGCCGGGGACATTGACCGGCAGGCGGTGCTTCTGTGCCGCATCAACATGTTTCTCCGCTCTCCCGACATTCCCGTAAGGGAACTCTACCGCCGCATAACGGTAAGCGACTATCTGAAAGCATCGGGAGACTTCAACGGCATCGAGGAAACCGGACCTCTTTGCATTCTGGGCAATCCGCCGTGGGGCATGCGCTACACTCCGGAAAACAGGCTGGAGTTCAGCCGCGTCTTCAGAACCGCCTCGCCGGCCAACTGCGAAAGCTTCTGTCTTTTTCTGGAGCGGAGCATCATGGGCACCAGAACCGGGGACGTCATCAGCTTCGTGCTGCCTGAAAGCATTCTGCAGGTTTTCGCCCATCAGCCGGTCAGAAGGCTGATAGCCAGACACTGCTCCATAAAAAGCTGCAACCTCATCGGTCTGCAGTTTGACGGCGTGTCCTGTCCGAGCCTGATCCTCACCGTCAGACGAGAGCCGGAAAACACCGACGAATCGCTTCTCAGAACCAGGGGAGCGCAGGTCGTCACCCTGAAAAAAAGCTTCGAAATCGACTCGGACCGCAAGTTCAGCGGCGATTTCGATCTGACCATGGACAACGAGGAATACCGGCTTTTCAACGCCATAATGTCCTGTCCCGACGTCACAAGTCTGAAAAACCAGGCGCAGTGGGCCATCGGCATAGTCACCGGAGACAACAAGGGAATTCTGAAAAAGGAAAAGAGCTCCAGGAAATGCGAGATGGTGCTCAAAGGTGTCAACATCGACCGCTACCGGATCAACCACAAAAACGTCAGCTATCTGGAGTTCGTTCCGGAGAGATTTCAGCAGGTGGCCCGGGAGGAATACTACCGCGCCGGCGAGAAGCTGTTCTACCGCTTCATCAACCGCGATCTCATCTTCGCCTACGACTGCCGCCGTCTGCTGTCGCTCAACAGCGCCAACATTCTCATCCCGCAGATACCGGAGCTTGGCATCAAATGCGTGCTGATGATGCTCAACTCCCGCATAGCCCGCTTCATCTATCAGAAGAAATTCGCCTCGGCCAAAGTGCTCAGGTCCCACCTTGAAAGCATTCCGCTGAAGCGGCTGTCGGACGATGAGCGGTCAAAGCTGACGGCCATGGCGGATCGTCTGCTGGATTCCCATATCAGCAAAGACGAGGAGGAGGAAATCAGGAACCAGGCCGATGGGATGCTCTGCAGCATCTACGGTCTTTCGCAGGAGGATACAAAGCTGCTGTTTCAACTGATCGACTAAGACCGCCTCTGCCTCCGACAGCGCGAACATGTCGTGTTTTATCGGCAAAACAATGATCCGGATCACGTTTAGCCATTTCATGATTGACTTGAAACTGTTCTTTTTTTATACTGAACAGACTTTCCAAACACGGAGTGGTTTATGAAAAAACTGTACATCATCATCATGACTGCCTTTGCCCTTCTGGGAGGAACCGCAGCCTATACGTGTCATGAGAACAACATAACTATTACCTATCAGGTTCAGAACGAACAGAATCTCATGGCTGACTTCTCTGAGGATCTGGCGGTAACGCGCAGATAGAAGCAGACGGAAGCGAAAAGAAAATGATGACTGCCCTCGCGGCAGCTGGAAAGCAACACACAGACACGAACCGGACCGCCGCAAGGCGGTCCGCTGTTTTTGCAGTGGAGGATCGCGGGGACTCGCTTATCCCGCCCGAACTATCCTGCGCCCCTCAGAGCCCGGCGCTGGGCGGCAGCCTTGCGCTCGGCCCGCGCGATGCTTTTGAAATACTGCTCGACGTTCATGCCGTTTTTCTCCGCCTCAAGCCGGCAGACGTCATAGACCTGCTTGGTGGCGACGCAGTCGTGGACCGCCCGGTGAGCCTGATCGGTCACGATTCTGAAGTGGCCCTTGAGAGTGGCCAGCTTGTGATCCGCAAGGTGCGGAAAGAATTTTTTGGTCAGCTTTCTGGTATCCACGAAGTCGTTGGCCAGAGGCGATGAAAGAAACCTGCGGCTGGCGTCGTAGAGAAAATTCACGTCGAAATTTACATTGTGTCCCAGCAGTATGTCCCCGCCCGCAAACTTCAGGAAGGCCTTCACCGCCTCATCCGGCAACGGCGCGGCGCGCACCATGGAATTGGTAATGCCGGTAAGCATGGTGATCTCCCGGGGAACGGAGTAGCTGGGCCGGACAAAGATCTGAAACTCTTCCGCCACCTGGTGACCTCGGACCCGCACCGCGCCGATTTCAATCAGTTCGGCCCAGGAGTCGAGTCCTGTAGTTTCAACGTCCACCACCGTGTAGTTATCGGTGGCATCGCAGAGGCTTTTGCCCTTGCCCGGCCTGTTGCCGGAAAATCCGTATGCCATAAATTCCTCGCGCAAATCTCAGGTACACTTTTCATTCTATCACAAAGTCGCCGCATGAATCAGATCCAACGCAACAGGTCGCTTCTCTTGCGACAATTATTGCTATAATAAGCATTATTGCAGCATAATATGACAAATTCGCTTCTAATGGAGAAGATCATGAAAACCGGCAAAATTCCGCATCTGACTGCCGCGGCTCTGCTGGCCCTGGTTGCCTGCCAGCCGTCATCAGGACGAGGCCATCATAACGGCGACTACATTCAGAACTATCAGAACGCCCTGAAGCAGCTTGGCAGGATCTACCACGATTTCGGCTATCCCTATACTCTGTACTGCGGCTGCAGACTGCTCTTCAAGGGGAACAAGCCGAAAATCATCGATGCCGAATCCTGCGGCTTCAGACCCCGCAAAAACCCGCAAAAGGGCATGAAGGTGGAATGGGAGCACATGATGCCGGCAAGCCGTTTCGGACAGCGTCTTTCCTGCTGGAAGGCCGGCGGCAGAAAAAACTGCGGCAAGAATCCCGGATACCGCTACATCGAAGGGGACATGCACAACCTGGCTCCCGCCGTGGGGGAGATCAACAGCGACAGAGGAAACTTCGGCTACGCGCCCCTGAAAACGGCGCCGTATCAGTACGGCAGATGCCGGATGGTGGTGGACTTCAGGCGCCAGCTGGCCTCCCCGCCGCCTGCCGCCCGGGGCCCGGTGGCGCGAGCGTACCTTTACATGTCATCCCGCTACTCGATAAAACTAGAACCGGCCGAGGAAAAACTCTATAATTTTTGGAACAGCAACTATCCACCCGCCGCCTGGGAATGCCGCCGCAATGTCCTTATCAGCCGGATACAGGGCAACGACAACAAATTCATAACCGCGGCCTGCAAAAAACGGAAATAAATGAAAAAATCAGCATCCTGCGCCCTTCTTGCGCTTTCACTGCTTGCTCTTCCAGCACCGGCCCTGTGCTACGACTTCAGCGAGGCCAAGCCGATACTCGGGGCGATCTACGCCTCCTCCAGCGCCACAAGCGACGGCGCCCGCCAAAGTCTCTACTGCCGCTGCCCGATGGAGTTCAGAAAACAGAGACCGGTATCGGCGGATCTCAAAGCCTGCGGGTATCAGATCAGAGAGGATCAGGAACGAGCAAACCGCATCGAGTGGGAACACATCGTGCCGGCATACCGTCTGGGCGGAAAAATGGAATGCTGGAAAAACGGCGGCCGCGAGATGTGCCGCCGCAACCTGAACTTCGCCGAAATGGAAGGAGACATGCACAACATCTTCCCGGTGATCGGCGAGGTGAACAAGGATCGCAGGCACTACGACTTCGAGATTTGGATGGATGACGCAAGATCCCCCGTCCAGACGCCGCAGGCCGACGACGACCAGTCCAGCACCGTGCTGAAGGTTATCCGGGCAATCGTCAACTTCCTCATCGAGATCCTCAACGCCATGGGCTATCAGGAGGAGGCTGAGAGCCTTGAGCGCTACGGCTCAAAGACCATCGACTACATCGCAGACATGATGAACGTCGCGCATGAGCGGACCGAGGCCCCTTCGGCGCAGCCTGACCGGGACATGACGCAGGCCAGCGGCAATTCAGGTACGCAGGCCTCCTCCGCGCCCGTCGCCGCCGGAGACGGCCTGCTGCGCTACGGCAGATGCCAGGTGACCATAGACGAACGCAACAAGCGCATTCAGCCTCCGAAGGAAGCGCGGGGCGTCATAGCCAGAAGCTACCTCTACATGGCCCAGCGCTACCAGTTCAGACTTGAGCCCGAAGAAAGGCAAAGGTTCGAGCAATGGAATCTGATCTACAGGCCCGACGTCTGGGAATGCCGGCGCAATCTGATGATTGCCAGGGAGCAGGGCAACGACAATCCGTTCATCACCAGCCAGTGCTCCGGGAAATAGTCATGCGCAACGTGAGAATTTTTGACGAAAAACCGGACATCTCCGTCGGATGCGGATTTCAGCTGGGAGAGGACGGCAGCGGCCACGTGGGCCGGGTGCTGAGAATGCAGATGGGAGACGAGCTGACGGTGTTCAACGGCAGCGGCTGGGACTACCGATCCGTCATTACGGAGGTGTCGAAAAAGGCGGTTGCGGTAAAGGTGCTGGATCAGAAAAAGGTGGAGAACGAATCAAAGCTGAAGATCCACCTGGGGCAGGTCATCAGCCGCGGCGACAAAATGGACTTCACCATTCAGAAGGCGGTGGAACTGGGGGTATCGGAAATCACTCCCCTCCTGTCCGAGTTCTGCGGCGTCAGGCTTGATCGGAGCCGTCTTGAAAAGAAAACCCAGCAGTGGCGCAAGATCGTGATTTCAGCCTGCGAGCAGTGCGGCAGATCGGTGATCCCGGCGCTGCACCATCCCAAGACCCTTGACGAATTCATGGCCTCCTCCGACACGCCGTGCCTCAACCTGCATCCGAAAGCCGAACGCTCCATTGCGGGACTGAACCGGGATCTCTCCTCCGGCGTCCGACTTGTCATCGGACCCGAGGGCGGCCTGTCCTCCGACGAGATCGGTCATCTCAGACTTCTGGGCTGCCAGGAGGTGCTCCTTGGCCCCAGGGTTCTGCGCACGGAAACCGCGGCCTTGTGCGCCATCAGCATTCTTCAGAGCTGCTACGGAGACATGGGATGAGCATTACGGTGATAGGATTCGATTTCGGCACCCGATCCATCGGCGTGGCGGTGGGACAGGATCTGACCTGCTCGGCCCAGCCGCTAAGCGCCGTCAGAGCCGACGGCGGCAAACCGGACTGGACCGCCATAGAAAAGATCATCCGGGAATGGCAGCCGGATCAGCTGGTGGTGGGACTTCCGCTGAATATGGACGGAACAGATCAGAAGGTCACCGAACTGGCCCGTGACTTCGCCTCTCAGCTGGCCGGCCGCTTCCATCTGCCCTGCGCGCTGCAGGACGAGCGTCTGACCACTGTGGCGGCAAAGGAGTACCTCTTTGAAAAGGGAGGCTACCGGGCCCTGAAAAAAGGCATGGTGGACTCCGTGTCGGCGGTTCTCATCACGGAATCCTATTTCGAAAACCGCCCCGATCCGGACAAGAACTGAGCATCGCGGATCCGGTCCCGGATCATTCTATCCCGCTTCATATCCGGTCCCGCTTCGTCCTGAAGGATCCGGCCCCGCTTCAGCCTGCGCGCTTCATCAGCCCCCGGAAACGGAAAAACCGGATCCTTCGACCCGATTATTTTTTCGCGCGTTCACGCTCCGGCCGCGCAAGGACGGCTGAAACGCGGACGCATTCTCCTTCTTTGGCTTCTTTTGCCTAGCAGTTGCGATCCTTCAGACTGCAGGAGGCTCCCTCGGCGGGAGCGTCAGGCGCCGTCTCGACGACGGTCAGCCCCCGGGATGCGACAAAGGACTTCCAGTCCAGGGTCGGAACTCCGTTCTCGTCCACGATGCACGGTATGCCGATAAATCCCTTCTCTCTGGCCTTCGCCATTTCCGGGGCGGTGTCGCGAATGCGCAGAAACTCCTTCAGAGCCGGCAACTGGCGGATGTCGTTTCCCTGAAAGTCAAGCTTGCCAGGATTGGCCATCAGCGTGGCCTGCAGCAGACGGCAGTCAGGGCAGGTTGGATTTCCGAAAATTCTTACAGTCATAGCAACTCCTTGTCAGCAGCCTGAGGTTTCAACCTCGATTTCCGGCACCTTGCCGCCGCTGTGCAGATAACGCACGTAGCAGCGCTCGGAAGCCGACATTCCGTGTAGAAAAACCAAAGCGCCCTTCATGGAATCCTGCACGCAGATATCCGTGCCGCACACGTCCTTCAGATCCTCGAGATTGCAGTAGGCGCCGCAGGTTTCGAAAAGATTGACCTCGTTGTTGACCTTGATCTTCAGATTGGTATAGGTGTCGGCGGTATAACTGTATCCCAGCATGCTCACCGGGGCCAGAACGCCTCTGACGGCGACATACGGAAATCCGCGCTGAACCAGCACCATGTCGGTGGAAACTATGTCCTCGGCGTAGCCCTGCTTGTTGCACTTGGGATTGTCATAGCCGTTGAAGCAAACCACGTAAAAGCGGTCCGAATCCTCAAGCATTCCGTGCTTGAAGGTGTTGGCGCGGATAAATCTGCTGCTGCGTTCCAGCTGCACGGCGATACTGCCCAGCACCTGCTTGCGGGCAACGCTCTTCATGTGGATAAATTTCGGCGCGGTCAGGGCTGCTATGGCGGTCACGATAAGCAGTACCGCGATGATTTCAAGTACCGCCAAACCGTTTTTCCGTTTTTTATCTGACAACATCAAAAACTCAACTACCTTATGTGTCGCGCCGGTCCGGTTCGAACCCGTGCGAAAAACGAAACAAAAGCATATTCATGAATTTTACCAAAAAGACAAAGTCAAACATAATTAATTTTATATCGCGCCATGGCTCCGACCGACGGAAACGGCGACAAAGCCGCCCCGGGCGGCTCTTTCCGTTGCGCCTTCCGGACGCCTCTGCGGCGCGCGCCTTGCCTCGCCGGCCTGCCGGCCTGCTCCAGGACCGCATCTTGAGAGCGCATCCCCGCGGAGGATCAGAACCTTGATCCGGCACAAAAAAAAGCATGAATCGCGTCATTACTTTCTCACATTGCCGACGGGATCTAAATCCTGTTTTCTCCGATGGATTATGATCGCATGAGTGGGATTTTGCCTCCGGAGGCCTCATGAAGAAAACCGTGTCCAGATTCGTGGTGAACCAGCAGCGCGCCAACCTCTGCCCCGACAGCATCGAGCATACCATCCAGCTGTTTGAAATGGGACGGTACGCGGATGCGCTGACCGGCTGTCTGAACTTCGTGAACACCGGAGACATCAGGATCCTGCTGGCGCTGAAGGAGATCTACCAGTTCGGCCTTGCCGGCGAGCTTGATCTGGAAAAGGCCGAGGATTACCTGTCCATGGCCGCCCGGCAGGATGCGGAGTCATGCTACCAGCTGGCCCAGTGGCTCGAACGCGGCTTTCGTGACGATCCCGATCCGGTGACCGCCATCCAGTACTATCTTCAGGCAGCCGATCAGGGGCATACCAAAGCCCTGCTTTACGTGGCCGAATGCTACGGTTCGGGCCGGCTGCTGTCCCGAGATCCGGCAAAAGCCTTCGAATGCTACCTGAAAATCACGAACCGCGAGAACCGGCTCAACGACGAAGCCGAGGCGAATGCCGAATACAGACTCGCCATGTGCTTTCTCAAGGGGATCGGCACCGAGGCAAACTGCCAGGAGGCACTGCACTACATGTCCATGGCGGCCCGGCACCGCAGCAAGGAAGCCATCTACGAGCTGGCTCTGATGTACATCACCGGAGAAGGGGTGACGCCGGATGCCAGAAAGGCGTTTCAGCTGATGAACGAGGTCGCCGCCATGAACTACGCGCCGGCGCAGTACAAACTGGGTAGCATGTACGAAAACGCCATCGGCACCTTCGAAAACCAGGATCGGGCCTTCAGCTGGTATCACATGGCCTACGAACTGAACTACCTTCCGGCCTACGCCAAAATGGCCAGTTTTCTGCTGGAGGGAACCGCCTCTGCCAGGGACTGCCGCAAGGCAAGGGAAATCGCCTCCCGGGCATGGGAGATGGGGGATGCGGACGCAGGCTATGTCCTTTACGGGATTTACATGCAGGGCCAGGGAGTCAAAACCGACCGTCAGAAGGCCGTCGAATATCTCAGGGCCGCCGCCGAAGGCGGAAGCATCGCATCACGGCGCACGCTGGGGGAACTGTACGCCGCCGGGGTGGAAGGCTGCATCGAGCAGGATTTTCAGCAGTCGGTGAAATGGTACGCCGATGCCGCGGATCACAACGACACCGAGGCCATGATGGGACTTGCCCAGCTCTATCTCTCTCCCGACAGCAGAATTCAGGACGTTGAAAAGGCTCATCAGCTGCTGGTCAGGCTCGCCGAAAAATTCGGGGATCGCAACGCCTACAATCTTCTGGGCAAGCTTGAGGAGGAGGGCTGCTTCGGCGAGCCTGATCGCAACCGCATCAGATTCAATTTCACCGAGGCCGCGCGGCGCGGCCTCGAGGATGCCAAATTCTCGCTGGCGCGACTCTATCATGAGGGGAAACTGCTGGAAAAGGACGATCACATCGCCTACTACCATATCTACGGCATCAGCGACAGCTACGACAACCCGGACTATCCGGCTCTGCTGAAAGCCGTCGAAGCCGGGCTCAGCGAGGCCGACAAGAAGAACATCCGGCAGAACGTCCGCATGGAAACCATGTCCATAGCCTCCCACAAAATCCAATACCAGGGGTGAAATCGTTTATGAAAAAGAAAGCTCCCGCAAACCGCAAACCAGAGAGCAGAAAGGAAGCCAAAGCTCAGAATCTGACCCTTGAACAGTGCCGGGATCTGCTTAACCGCGGGCTGTTCTCCAAGGCTTTCGCCGGGCTTGCTCCGCTGGCGCAGGCGGGAGACGGTCAGGCCTGCTATCTGCTGTCCCTGCTGTACGATCGCGGCGACGGCACGGCCGCCGACCATGAAAAAGCCACACTCTGGCTGACCAGGGCCCAGGAGCTTGAATATCCCGAGGCCGAGTACCGTTACGCCATGACCATCGCACCTTTCACCACCCAGGAGGAATTCAGCTACGGCGCCTGCGCCAAATTCCTGGCCCGGGCGGTAGCCCACCGGCATCCCGGCGCCATGCTGGAGCTGGGAAAAATGTACTTCACCGGCCACGGCGTCGAAAACGACCGCAAAAAGGCTATCGATCTCATCACCGCCGCAGCCGGCCTCGACAGCTCCGTCAGCAGCGACGAGCACATCGGCTCCTGCTATTACGCCAACGTGGAGCTGGCATCCGCTCTGCCGTATCTCAAAAAAGCTTACAACAGCGGCTTCTACAACGTCTGCGGCATTCTTTCCACCTATTACATGAGAGGCGTGGCGGGAGTCGAGCAGGATCTGACCACCGCCTTCGGGATCCTCAAAAAGGGCGCGGAGCACCGCAACGGGCTGTCGGAATACATCCTGGGCTGCCACTACCGGGACGAGTTCAACTTCCGCAAGGCCCAGCGGTATTTTCAGGAAGCCTACAACCACGGCGAAATGGAAGCGGGATACGATCTGGCCAACATTCTGATGAAGAACCGCAATCCATCGCGATCCGACATCAGGAAGGTGTTCTCCCTGCTGAAAAACGTGGCCACCTACCCTACCGTGAAGCACCTGGACGCCATCGGCGATCTGGGCACCTGTCTCCACGAAGGCTGGGGCACCGATCCTGATTACGACGCGGCGGTGAAAAGTTTCAGAAGAGTGCTTAAAAGCGACTCATCACATGGCGTGTCGCTGCTGGGCATGGGAGTCTGCCAGCTGCTGGGGCACGGCATCCGGCAGGACATCGCCTCCGGTCTCAAAATGGTGAAAGGCGCGGCGCAGCAGGGTGTCATTCCGGCCTGCAGGCTGCTGTACCAGTCGTTCAGATCGTCTGACGAGAAGATCAGATACGTCAGGACCATGGACGAATACCTGAAGTGGCTTACGGTGGCGGCCGACAGCGGAGACGACGAGGCGTGCCACATTCTTGGAAACCTCTATCTGAAGGGAGAAGAGGTGAAGCCCGACACCGAACTGGCGGAGAAATACCTCGGCAGGGCGGCGGCGCTGCTGCATCTGGAGGCAATGCGACAGGTGGCCGAGATCACCGCGGAACAGGAGGACCCGGATCCGGAATTTCTTGGCACTTACTCCCTGGCCCTGCTGAAGATTTACGGAATAAGAGATTATGTCCGGCATATTCCCAAGGACGAGGCCGAACTGGCTCAGCTCAACGAAAATATCGAGGAGATGCTGATTGAAAGGCTGAAGGCGAAGCTTGATCTGCCATCCGATGCGGCAGCCAATCTGCTGAACAACATGTCCCTGGATGACAGTCTTGACGCTCTTGCGGACATACCTATGCCGCAAAGCCTGCCATAGGAGCCGCCCCGCGCCGGAGGATTTTTCGCATTCGCCCTGGCAGAGCCGAACAGCGGTCGCATCCGGAGAGGAGAGACCGCAGAGTCCGCTCTGAAAACCCAACCGGACCAGGCGGCGCGCCCATGTCCTGTGTCACCAGAAAACGGCCGCATGAAAACGCATCGAGAAAAGCGGCCGCAAGAAAGATGAACGCGACAGAAGGCAACGTGCAAAAAGACGGAAACGTCAGGTTTCCATTCGCGGATCAGACCAGAAAAAGCCATGCGGCGAGAGCCGCCAGCAGTGCTGCGACCGCAAGAACCGCCAAGGTTTTTCCCATCCCTGGACCTTTCCTCTCCCCGTTCTCCTCCAGAACCGGAACGCTTTCGCGGACGCCGCCTATCACCGGCTTTGAAACCTGCTCCACCTCATCCGCCGCGATATCCTCGTCGCTGATGACGTTGCAGGTGATGATAGTACTCTTGGCCACCGGCAGATCAAGCTCCTTGAGTTTGAGATAGTCACGCTGATCATCCTCCACCGTGGCGGTTATGGGATCATCCCAGCCCTCGATATAGACTACCACTCTGCTTCCTCTTTTCATGGCAATTCTCCCGCAAGTGCAACATCCCATAGAAAGATTGTTGCAAAAACAGACAGAAAAAACTCGGACTGGCACGACATTTCACGGAAAATCAAAGACTTGAAAGCCCCAATCCCCCTTCGCTTCAGGCGATTTACTCCCAAAAGACTCCATCTGAATCCGTTTTCCGCATCGCAGTCACAATGCGCCACTAAAATCATGTCAGAAAAACCGCATTGCGGTCTAAAATTCATCACGAAAGCGTCAAACGAACACAAATCTCAACGCCGGCTTTCGGCGCGATCTGAAGAGACTGACAATGCGCCAGGAGACGCTGGAATGGAAACGGAAATCAATGATACTCCGTGACAATGTGTGATTTACTTCACACGGCGTCATAGGTATAGTCCAGGCAAAACACGAAAGTGCGAGCCAACGTTGTGGGAGAATGCCCATTTAGCAGTAGGGCAGATAGTTACCCCTGAATGTTTACCTAGTTCAAGGCTCTAAGGTGCGCGATTAAAAGCGGGCGTTGCCTGCGGTGTCGCGCGCGGCAAACCTTCTACAACCGGACGAAGGTAATTGCGGTTTGACGGTACCGGCCAAATTACTGGCGTTAAGCGTCACCCATATCTAAAGGAGCATGCAGGCGAAGGATGGATGGAAATTACCTTGATGTAAAAGCGGGAGGCGCAGAAAGCGCAGAAACTTCAGGCGTTCGCGGCCAATGCAGGAAGCGCAGGAAGTTCTGAAAATGCAGAAAGCGCGGGAAATGCCTACGAAGTCTCGAAGGAGCTCTGAAGCGTAAGGAAACGAACGAGGAAAGTTCATGGGATACATATACGTTCTGAACAGACAGGGCGAGCCGCTTGAAGCCGACGCAGAGGTACGGAAAGATACGACGTCTTGTAAGGGAGAACAAAGCCAGGGTGGTGAGAAGATGGCCGTATACGGCGCAGCTTGATCACGATACGCCGGACATCGCGCAGCCGGCAACGCTGGGCATAGACCCGGGGTACAGATACACGGGGCTTTCGGCGACGACGGAGGACAAGGCGCTGTTTGAGGCGGTGGCAGAAAACAGAATCGACATTTCGAAGCTGCTGGCAACCAGAAGAGAGCTGAGACGGTCAAGACGTTCAAGGAAAACCCGTTACCGCAAGCCGAGGTTTCTGGGCCGCGTCAGGGGCAAGGGCGAGGGCTGGATACCGCCATCCTTCAGACAGAAGCTGGAGGTTCACCTGAACCTGGTGGCCAAGCTGCGCAAGATACTGCCTGTCAGCAGAATCGTGGTGGAAGTCGCGGCCTTCGATATTCAGAAAATCAGAAATCCCGACATTCAGGGAGCCGAATACCAGCAGGGGGAGCAGATGGGCTTCTGGAATGTCAGAGAGTACGTTTTAAGCCGGGACAGACACACGTGCAGGAAATGTCGCGGCAAGTCCGGTGATGCAGTCCTCAACGTTCATCACATCGAGTCGGGAAAGACCGGAGGAGACGCGCCGAACAACCTGCTCACGCTGTGCGAGACCTGCCACAAGGCATACCACAAGGGAGAGACAACCCTCAAGGGCGCAGCCAGAGGAAAATCCTTCAGAGAGTCGGCCTTCATGAACCTGACCGTTACTATTCACACCCCCGGTGACAGCCTCCCCGGATGGGCATAGCACCAGCCAATACACCTCACACGCAACAACCCTGTCTACTACCCTAAAATACCCAAAAAATGTGATACAAGGATCAAATTTGAAAAATAATTTGTGAGACAAG
>JAFURY010000161.1 GCA_017480795.1 Succinivibrionaceae bacterium | reverse complement strand
TGGTGATAGAGTTCAAGCGCATAGCCGATGCCGGAGGCGAGGACGACGTCATTGAAGAGGCATTCACGCAGATGAGAACCCGCCATTACGGAGAGACCGCCGAGCCGCAGAAACTCATCCGCGCGGCGATGGTCATTTCCACCGGGCAAAGACGCCTTGTGGCATGGCGTGTCATGCCTGAGCTACAGTCAGACTGAGCGCACATCGCAAACATCGTCGCTACCCGCAGTGCGAATGGCGCACGACAGACATGTCTAGCAAGATATCTTACAGAATCGGATGTCGCACCTTATTCGGGCAAAATCAAAGCGCCGTCTTTCCGGTTATAACTTTTTCTCCAGCACTGAACCTATGGTGGAAATCATTTCCGGAATGTTCAAAGGCTTGGAAATGTGACCGTTCATGCCGGATTCCTTCTCAGCCTCAATATCCTCCACAAATGCGTTGGCCGTCATGGCGATAATCGGAATACTGGCAAGTTCGCTGTTGGCAAGTTTGCGGATCTCCTTGGTGGCGGTATGACCGTCCATGACAGGCATCTGAATATCCATCAACACCGCATCGAAATATCCCGGTTCTGAGGCACTCAATATATCCACCGCCTGTCTGCCATTTTCAGCCGTTTCGACATCAAAACCGAAACGTTTGAGACTCATCACCGCAATTTCGCGGTTGATGGCAATGTCCTCCGCAAGAAGCAGACGCCGCCCCTTGTACATGTCCGGACTGAAGGAAGCAGGCTGACTCTTCTTGTCCGTGCTCTTGACGTCGGAGACGTTCTGCTGCTTCGGCGCGGCGCCGGAGACCTGATCGGCACCGCTAGCGGCGCCGGTAGTGTTTTCTTCGATCGAATCGACGATCTCCATAGGGACGTTGACCGTAAACTCGGTACCCTTGCCAGGCGCCGTGCGACAAACGATTGTACCATCCATCATGTCAACCAGAGTTTTGGAGATGGCCATTCCGAGACCGGTGCCGGTGATACCGCTGACAGTGGAGGTTCGCTCACGTTCGAAGGGCTCAAAAACCTTTTCGGCAAACTGCTGACTCATGCCGATGCCGTTGTCCCTGACTATCAGCATATAAACCGCTTTTCTGACGGTTTTCGCGTCCGGAATGTTGAGATTGTCAAACTGCGCATGACTTCCCGGCGCGCCGCCGGAGCCGTTTGCATTCTCGGAATCGAATTCCTTCTGAGAAAGCAGAAACTCAACTTTGCCCTTTTCGTTGGTGAATTTCAGAGCGTTGCCAACCAGATTCATGATGATCCGCTTGATGTAGTGTCCGTCGCAGAGCACCACCGGATCCTTCACTCCGGAGGTGTCCACGACAAAATCGATATGCTTTTTGTTCATCTGGTTGGAGAACATGTCTCTGACATCGTCGGCAATGCCGACGATGTTGTGACTGGCCAGCTTCAGTTCCAGTTTGCCGCTTTCGATGCGGCTCATCTCCAGCACGTCGTTCACCAGATCCATCAGATGATTTCCGGAGGTGCTGATCTTTTTGAGATATTCCCGGATCTCCTCCAAAGTCACTCCGGGCTGCAGCGCGATGTCGGTGTAGCCGATGATGGCGTTCATCGGAGTGCGGATGTCATGAGACATGTTGGACAGGAACGTGCTTTTGGCCTTGCTGCTCTGCTCGGCGTTAAGCTTGTCCTTCTTCATCTGCAGTTCGCGGCGGCGGATGATGGAATAGACGCTGAACATGATGGCAAGAGCCAGCACCATGGAGAAAAACTGGATCAGGCTGTTCTCGTGCAGCGCGCTTCTGACCTTCGCCAGCTGGTTCGACACGAACTCCTGGCTTGAGGCCGCCGTCTGCTGAGCATCGCTTTGGGAAGAGGCGGCGGAGATCAGCGACTGGTAATGTTCGGAAAGCTCAAGCACCGATTCCTGCACCGACTGGTAGGAGGCCTGGCGCACCCACATCAGAAGAGCGAAAAAGATCAATGTCAGCAGCGCGATGCCCACCACCGACGAATTGCCGAAGCGGCTGTCCTTCTTGAACACCACCCTGAAGAAATAGAAGCCGATGATGCTCCAGAAGGCCAGCATCAGATAGGACTCGGATTCCAGAGTGTTGCCGGTGAAGATGTGCGGGATGAGAATGAACAGCATGAAGAACAGCGAGATCACCAGACCCGCCACGCCGGTGATTTTGAAGGTCCTGAAATTTTCAAGCCAGGCGATCTTCACCGCGGCGGCGGAGGTGTAGGCGTAGGCGAACACCGCGCCGATGGTGGTCATGTCCACCGTCCAGCTGATGACGGTCCGGCCGAAAAACGGCATCCCCACCGAGCAGAGGATGATGAAAAGAATGGCGTTGGACGGCACATGGTTGCGGTTGACCCGGGTGAACCAGGCAGGCAGAATTTCGTCTTTGCCCAGGGCGAACAGCAGACGGCTGGCTGCGATGACATTGGTGATGATGCTGGTGACCAGCGCGCCGAGGATTGCGACGGCCGCCACCGGCAGACCCGCATCCCCCAGAAAGCCGCGGGCTCCGTCCAGAATCAGAATGGGAATGGATTTGTTCTCGCTGCGCAGATAATCGGTATATTCCTCCCATGAGGAGAACTGCTCGGGAACGGCAAGAGCCGACAGCAGAGTCACCAGAATGTAGCAAATGGTGATGGCAATCACGGCCGCCGTCAGGATCAGGCAGGATCTTTTTGGAGAAAATCCGAATTCCTCGGCGGAATTGGAAAGGGTTTCAAAGCCGACGAAGGCCCAGGGCACAAAGGCCAGGCAGATCCAGATCTGAACGACAGGGGACGCCTCATGGGAAAAGAGCGGCTGAAGCCTAGTCAGAACATCCGCCTCGGAGCTTGCCGCGCCGGCCATCAGAGCCGCGATGCCGGCTATCATCACCAGCGCGAAGCCGGACAGCAGAGCGCCGGCCAGACTCTTGGCCTTCATGGCCACAAGAGAGAACAGCAGGATGGCGCCCGAGCCCAGACAGGCCTCCCCGAAGTAAACTTCGTATCCGGCCACGGAATATTCCGGCCCCACCTTGAAGACGTCGCCGAACACGTTTCCCGCCAGCACCGCGAAAACGGCGCCGTTGGCCCAGAGCATGGTGATGTAGGTCACCGCCAGGAAAACGCCGCAGAGAAAACTGTGATCGTAGCCGAAGGCGCGACGGGCGAAGGCGAAGGCGCCTCCGGAATCCCGGCAGCGGTTGATCAGGTAATGGTAATTGGCGGCGATCACCAGTATCATCAGCGCGCCGACCAGCATGCCGATGGAGGTTCCCAGCGGTCCGCACCTGGGAAGAAGAGTTGTGGCCGGCATGACGAAAGCGCCCCAGCCGATGCTGCAGCCGACGCTGATGGCGAAGGCCATAAGCGGAGTAACGTACTGTGCAAGTCCGGAGGAACCGCTTCCCGCTGTATTCTGATTCAAAGCCATTGCTTACGCACTCTAATCAAAAGGATCAACAATCAAAAAGGATCAACACTGACCACAGGAGATCATACCGTTTATTCAAGAGGCAATTGTAGACATGACACCATATTTTGACAAAAACTTGAACTGAAGGATATCCGGCACGGTTACTATTCACACCCCCGGGGACAGCCTCCCCGGATGGGCATAGCACCAGCCAATACACCTCACACGCAACAACCCTGTCTACTACCCTAAAATACCCAAAAAATGTGATACAAGGATCAAATTTGAAAAATAATTT
>JAFURY010000160.1 GCA_017480795.1 Succinivibrionaceae bacterium | reverse complement strand
GTTAAACCAGATTAAAAAAACACGAATTTGCTCACAAATTCATGTATGTTTATAGGGGGTATGCCACTACTGGTTGAGGTTTTCGCTCTATATCTAGGGTACAATAATAACTAGACACCCTTGGACTCATACTTTAAGGTTATATCATAGCTGAGGTGCTCGTTCATGCAGTCCACGCCGAACTGCACCGAAGGAAGCCGGGGTTCGTACTTTTCGCCGCGGTTCAGCGCCTGCAGATAAGTGAGAGCTTCGGCCTGCGCTTCCTCGATTGTTTCAAGAGAGTGCCGTGGCAGCGGGCAGATTTCTCCCCAGCCGTCATATCTGCGAATAATAAGACCTGATCGGATATTCGCGTTTTCGCCTATGTTCGGAATAGGCTTGATAAAGGGTAGATCGTATCGGTAAAGCCCAAGTTTCACGTGTGTCTTCCTCTTTTCTGCCGCTGTCGCGAGTATAAAGCCGCGGTTGCAGCGGTCTGCAGTGTTCGACGGTGGTAAAGCTGTATCTATTTTACATCTTTTGAGATCCTTTGATCAGAATGATGTTCTCATTTCGGAACACCGGTCAGTTTTCTCCGGGGATGTTGCCGGCGATCACTTCCGCCACGTTTTCCGGGTGGAACATATGAATGTTGTGGCTGGCTCCCGCGATGGGATACGCTCTGAAATTGCTGTACCGCTTTTCGCGATCCGCCGCAAGTCTGAATTTCTCGTCTAATTCTCCGTAGAGGTAGACGACGTCAAAGGGCAGTTCGCCAAGCCGATCTCTGAAATTTTCCATTTTGGCAACTGACGTAAGGCTGAACTGCTGGGCAAGATTTTCAAAATCCTGATTCTTTCGTTTTTTGATGATGGTTTCCTTCTGCTGATCCGTCATCCCGCTGAATCTGGGCTGGCTGTACCAGGCTCTCACTATTTCCTCAGGCGGCTTGAACGCAAACTGAGCCGCCCACATCAGATCTTTTCCTTCCCGGAGTTTTCTTTCCTCGTCGGAGATTCCGAAGGAGGCGCTTTCGACAAACAGTCCTTTAAGGTGGGGATCGCGGGCCTGGAACGCGTAACAGATGGCGATTCGGCCGCCGGTGGCATAGCCGTAGAGGATAAAATCGCCAGTCACGTTTTCCGCGATCAGTCTGCTGCGAATGTAACCGACGCTTTCTCTGTAGTCGGCAGGCTGCGAGTTGTGATGCCCCGGCAACGGAAGCGAAACGCAATGCTTTTGAAGTTTTTCCGGCAGTTTTTTGATCACCCGATCAAAGTCGTGCCGACTGCCGAGAAAGCCGTGAAGGAATACTAAAGTGATGCTGTCTGTGTCTGTTTGCATTGCAAAATCTGCCGGTGACAAAATCTTATGCTCATTTTACTAGTTTTTTCGCGGTGTAATGAGATGTATGGCTTGTTTCGGTCTTTGCTTGCGGTCATGCGGATGTCATGGTTCATGATCTTTCTTTATCTTATGCTTTCCGGCTCACCTTTTTGATACGCATCTTTTTACAACCGGCGTCATTGCTCATATACTCACCGAAAACGAGGATATTGTGGAGGATGCCATGAGTGAAAATCTTGATCCGAACAAGGCGCTCAACAAGAGCTGTCAGATAAACGAGAAGGGCGACAGCTATGTGGAATGCGCCGAGTGCGGCGCCACCGCTGAAATCGGAACCGTGATCCGCGCCGGAGATGACGTTTACCGGGGTGAAATCAGCGCAGAAAACCCGCAAGCCGTTGCGAGCCTGTATCAGAAATATCTTGATCTCGCTCAAAGCGTGTGCGGCGAGCTTAAGTCGGAATACACCGACGAGAACGGCGGAAAGGCGCGCAAGTATACCTTCGCTTTCACCTGCACCGCTGAAAAAATGATCTTTGAGTTGCGGGCCCGCAATATCAGATAGGCTTCGGTTTTATGAGGCTTCTTTCTGCTCTGCTGTGCGCTTTGCTGCTGTTTCCGGGGCGATGCCTTGCCATCGCCTCGATGACGGATTATTACACCTACGATTTTGAACAGCTGGCCGAAACCGGCGTTCTTAGGATCCTGGTGGTGTACGACGGCGTCAACTATTATTTCGTTGACGGTCACGAAGACGGATTTGCCGTGGCCATGGGCAAAAAACTGCAGACATATGTGAATGACGTCTATCTGAAAAAATCGGGCCGCAGAATCGATGTTCAGTACATACCGGTGCGCTCCGATCAGCTTTTCAGCATGCTGGACAAGGGCGTGGGGGATATCGCGGCCGGTTTTATCATACCGACCCAGCGTCTGAAGGGGCGGGTCGCCTTCACGGATCCGTTCATGACCGAACTGAGCGACCTGATCGTTACAAGAAAGGGTGTTCTGAAGATCAACAGCATAAAGGATCTGTCCGGCAGATCCATATACATCAGAAAGTCATCCAAGGCTTACGAAACTCTCAAGGCGCTGAATCTGGCGTTTCGCTCCATGAGCTGGGCTCCCGTGAATATCGTTCTGGTTCAGGAGACTCAGCAGGATTCCGAGCTGATTCAGCGCGTCCAGAACAATGAGATCCCCGCAACAGTGGTGAGCTCCGCGCAGGCCAAACTTTGGGAGCATGTCTTTCCGGGGATTGTGTTCCATTCGGAATTTCCCATCAGCAGTCACAATTCCATGAACTGGGCGGTAAGGCATTTCAACTATCACCTGCTTAACGTGGTCAACCGGTTTGTCGAACTTTACAATCAGGATACCAAAGCCGGCAAGGCGCTGATCGGCGCCTATTTCCGTCCGCTGGCGAACTCCGCAAGCACCTATGGAAAAAAGCAGAGTCTTGCGACCATGGGAATGAATTTCGAGGATTTTCAGAAGTTCAAAACCGTGTTTCAGAAGTATGGGGAGGAGTTCGGCCTTGACTGGAGGATGCTGATGTCCCAGGCCTATCAGGAATCGTCCTTCAATCCCAATGCCAAAAGCCCCAAAGGTCCTGTGGGACTGTTTCAGGTTTCGCCCTCAATGGCGAAGGATTTTCTGGTCCAGTCGGTGGATGAACTCAACAACATCGAGGGCAACGTCAGAGCCGCCACCAAATATCTGAAGTACATCATCGACAATTACCTGAACGAAGGCTTTGTTCTGGACAGCCAGAACCAGATGGCTTTCGCATTGGCGTCGTACAATGCCGGTCCGGGCCGGATCAGGTATTACCGCACGCTGGCCGGAAGGCAGGGGCTTGATCCGGATATCTGGTTCGGAAACGTGGAGAAGATTGTGGAGGAGCGGGGGCTTCTGGAAACGGTAAACTACGTCTCTTCAATACTCAAGCGCTACCGCGCCTTCGTTCAGTCCGAAGCTTCCAAAAAGAAAACCAATTGAGTTTTTGCGACGCCGCTGAAAAAGCCCAATGACATATACGCCACCGGGCTGTCTGATCTAAATGCATGATTGCGGAAGCCGGCGCGGGATCAGGCGCTGGTGAGTATTTCGGCAAGTTCGTTGAGACCTTCGCTGGCGGCGTTGATCTGATCCACCAGTCTGCTCGGGTCGATTTCAAGCTTGCTGGTTATGCTGCTAGGGAAGCGCTTGATGATGATGTCCGCAGGGACGCCGGCGTTGACGGCGAATTCCACAAAAATCGCCAGACGGATGATCAGCGCTCCCGGATTCGGGTCGTCGTACTCCATCGGGTTGAGATGCTGCTCTGTGGAGTGAACGAAAAACTCAGGCAGTTTCCATCTTCTTACCAGTTCGGCTCCCAGCTGGCTGTAATCGTATCCTATGGTTTCCCGCTGGGCGTCTATGCGGCTGCATCCGTTGGCCACGGCCGCGTTGATGAGCTCGGCTTCGGTGGGGAAGCACTGCTGGACGAGCAGTTCTCCAATGTTGTGGATCAGCGCGCAGGTAAATGCGGTTTCAGGTTCGATTTTCTTCGATTCCCGGGCGATGCTTTTGGCAATGGTCGCTATCTGGAAGGTGTCGATCCAGAACTTGTTTTTGTCAAAGCTCTTTGGCGTCTTGAAGGAGTTGTTGAGAGCAGTGGCGATCACAAGGGAACTTACCTGCTTGAAGCCGATTCTGATAACGGCCTGATCGATGGACGTAACCTCTATTCCTCTGCTGTATACCACGGAGTTGGCCATTTTCAGAACCCGCGCCGAAATGCTCTGATCCATGGATATCTTTTTGGCTATATCCTCGATTTTAGCGTTTTCGTTGGCGAATTCCTGCATGAGTTCGTGCAGCAGAGCCGGCATTGTCGGAAGCTGTTTCAACTTGCTGAATATGGCATCCAATGACATACAAACCTCCCGCAATTCTTACCCTTGAAGCGCACGTTCCGAGGAAGCGGCGCATAAACCACCGTCCGGTTCGGAAATGATAGATTCAAAGCCGTTTTTTAACAATCAGCCTCGCTCACAGTTTTGTCAAATTCTGAATTTGTTTCAGCTCTGAGAATGTTACTATTCACACCCCCGGGGACAGCCTCCCCGGATGGGCATAGCACCAGCCAATACACCTCACACGCAACAACCCTGTCTACTACCCTAAAATACCCAAAAAATGTGATACAAGGATCAAATTTGAAAAATAATT
>JAFURY010000072.1 GCA_017480795.1 Succinivibrionaceae bacterium | reverse complement strand
TAATTTGGCCGGTACCGTCAAACCGTAATTACCTTCGTCCGGTTGTAGAAGGTTTGCCGCGCGCGACACCGCAGGCAGCGCCCGCTTTTAATCGCGCACCTTAGAGCCTGGAACTAGGTAAACATTCCAGGGTAACTATCTACCCTACTGCTAAATGGGCATTCTCCCACAACGTTGGCTCGCACTTTCGTGTTTGCCTGGACTATACCTATGACGCCGTGTGAAGCAAATCACACATTGTCACGGAGTACATCTGTCACCGCTTGTCATCCCTTTTTGCAATCATCATTGCCAGATGCGGAGGAGCAGATCGGTCGCTCCGCATGCCAGACATAAAAAAATGGACCTCTGAGGTCCACTTTCTTCTGTTCGAAAGCCGTATCAGCGCAGGCTTTCGGCATATCATTCCACTATCCTTCAGTCGGCAGGTCCGCTGACTCTGGCGCCGTTGGCGATGAATTCGGAGGCATCAAGAACAAGCGCAAGGGAAAGATTGCTGTAGGTTTTGAATACCATGGCATGACCAGCCACAACGTCAGGCAGTTTGCCGTATTCGGAGATCTCGGAGACGACCTTCTGACCTACGGTGCCGGTCTCCGCGTATCCCACGTGGTTCGCATCCACTCCCGCCACTCTTACGCCCTCAAGGTAAACATTGACAACGTCGCCGTTGCTCAATCCCTTGTTGGAGCCAGCACTGATAACGATGACCTGATTGCGTCCGGCATAGGTGGAATCCACCACGTTTTCAAGAACGGTGGCGTTCAGCGACTTTGAGGCAGGTTTCAGAGTGTAGGTCGCATCGTATGCCATGCTGTCAAGCGGCATTACGCGATCGCCCTGACTGATTTCGCGAACGGACTTGATCAGCGTGGCCTCGGTGATTCCGTCAACAACGCGTCCTGCGACAATCACGCCGGTAAGCGCAGCGCGGTATCCCAGGATTCCGCCCTTGGGATCGTTCGGATCCTTGTAGGCCCTAGGAGCGGCGTACAGACCGTACTGCTCGCCCGGAGTAAGAGCGCCCTTGACGTAGATGGTGGAAACGTCCATCATCTTGGTGGACGAGTGGTTGTCGCCGAGAACGAACGGCAGATCGTCTATGTTGGAACCGTTAGGGAAGAGATAGTCGGCAGAAAGGAATGGCATGATCTCTTCAAGATTGATCGTCTTGATGGCGTCATCGCCGCTGTCGCGTCTGATGGAAGGAGACAGTTTGGTAACGCCTCTTACCAGTCTCGGCTGGCCGTCGACATAAACCAGATTCAGCACATCGCCAGGATAAATCCAGTGAGGGTCCTTGACCTGAGGATTTACATGCCAAAGCTTAGGCCAGTACCAAGGCTTGTCGAGAAACACTCCGGAAATATCCCACAGTGTATCACCCTTTTTAACCACATATGTATCAGGATGACCTTCCTTCAATGTCAAGTTGTCAGCCTGTGCAAAACCTGCCATGAGCAGACCAGCTAAAAGCGCTGTTAATTTCTGTTTAATCATATAAGTCCTTTTTGCGACCGTGGATTATCAACTATTCCCTAAGATCTGATCCAATCCATATGAACCCAAGTTACGCAACGAAGACAATCGGTCTCTACCGCACAAGTTCCTCTCATGCGACGACATACTGCTCATCGCAATCCGCCGCAGACCCGCAGAAAACCATGTTGCATTACTAAAGTCACGGGTGTCATGTTCATAGCATAAAATCATCATTTTTGATCGTCAATAACATTATTAAACATTATCATTCTTTTAAGCCATTGATCACAATTACAACAGACTCAAATGCACGCTGCAAATAGGTTTCTTAAAGTCCGATTCCCGTTGGAATGATGCGAAAATCCGGCGTCTGGGCGCCGCGCCCGTGTGGCATTGCTCGGCCGGTTCCGCCGAAGAAAAGGTATTTTTCAGAATATTTCAATTTTTTGGTAAAATTGGGCCAACAAAATTGGCCGAAACTTTATTACAGGAAAAACCGACTTCAAAAAATGACTGTTCGCACGATTATTGAATATCCTCATCCAAACCTGCGCCTTGTTTCCGCGCCGGTTACAGTCTTCGATGAAAAGCTCAAGGAACTGATCAGAGACATGTTCGAAACCATGTACCAATCGCAGGGTATCGGACTGGCCGCGCCGCAGATCGATATTCAGAAGCAGATTGTTGTGATTGATGTTTCCGAGGATCACTCCCAGCCGCTGGTCCTCATCAATCCGAAGATCACACGCCGGGAAGGATCCACCGCCATCGACGAGGGCTGCCTTTCCGTCCCTCTGGATTATCGGGCGAAGGTGGATCGAGCTGAAAAAATCACCATCGAATACTTCGACGAGGACGGAGCGCGGCAGCAGCGCGATGCCGACGATCTGCTGGCGATCTGCATGCAGCACGAGCTTGATCACCTGCAGGGCAAGCTTTTCATCGATTATCTGTCCAGTCTGAAGAAGGGACTCTACGACAAAAAGCTTGAAAAGTATCGCAGATACAAGAGGAAGGCTGAAAATGCCAAAAAGTCAGAACATGCCTGATCGGAATCTTCGCATCCTGTTCGGCGGCACTCCGGATTTTGCGGCCGCGCACCTGAAGCATCTTCTGGACCGCGGCTACAATGTGGTCGGCGTCTACACCCAGCCGGACCGGATCTCCGGTCGCGGCCGCAAACTCACTCCGTCGCCGGTGAAAGAGCTGGCTCTTGAGCGCGGCCTCCCGGTGGCTCAGCCGGAAAACTTCCAAACCGAAGCCAGTATCGAGGAGTTCGCCTCCTTCAGACCGGATCTTTTCGTGGTGGTGGCATACGGCATTATCCTGCCCCGGGCGGTGCTGGACATGCCGTCCAAAGGCTGCATAAACGTCCACGGCTCCCTTCTGCCCAAATACCGCGGAGCGGCGCCTATCCAGCGGTCCATATTCTTCGGAGACAGACAGACCGGGGTTACCATCATGCAAATGAACGAGGGTCTGGACACCGGAGACATAATCCTGTCCAAAAGCCTCGAAATTCTTCCTGACGACACCACGGAATCTCTGTTCAGACGACTGGAGCCTGTAGGCTGCACGGCTTTGACCGAAGCAATCGAATCAATAGCCGCCGGCACTGCCGCGCGCGTCCCTCAGAACGAATCGGATGCCACCTACGCCAGGAAAATAACCAAAGAGGAAGCCAAAATCAATTTCCGCGAGCCGGCGGACATGATCTGCAGACGGGTAAGGACCTACATACCATGGCCTGGCGCCTTCATCAGAGTAGGTTCCCAAAACGTGAAAATTCTGAAGGCCTCCGTGACGGAAAACGCCATGGGTCTGGGCGCAGGAACCGTCATAAGCCTCGATCGCAACGGAATCGCCGTGGCTGCCGGCTATAACGCCGTATTGCTGGAAACCCTTCAGTTTCCAGGGAAAAAGCCAGCCTCGGCCGCCGACATCATCAACGGACGGCGCGAGCTGTTCATGCCAGGAACCGTTTTTGAATGATCAGCGTCAGAGCGCAGGCGGCAAAAACGGTATTCCGCACCGTGAAGCAGCGCGCGCCGCTGAAAGCCGTCGAAGGCGAACTGAACCAGAGAGACAGGGCCCTGCTGCAGGAACTGGTCCTGGGAACACTGCGCTGGCACATAAAGCTCTGCGCGATTCTCGGCGACATTGCCGACAACCCCAAAGCTCTCAGGGGCACACTGCAGGAAACCCTCATTGCCATAGGACTGTACCAGCTTTTCCATACCGGCGTGCCGGCCTACGCCATTGTCAACGAGACGGTGGATGCCGCAAAGGAGCTCGGTCTTGGAAGATTCGCCGGCCTTATCAACGCGGTTCTGAGACGGGCATCGGAGTCAGATTTCAACTCTGACGACCACGTAAAGAAGGAGCACGAGTCGTTCTCCTATCCAAAATGGCTGACGGCCAGGATCAAGAAGGACTACCCCAGAAAGTACCGCGACATACTCATGGCAGGCAACGCCAAGCCCTCGATGTGGCTGAGGATCGACGCCACGCGCGTCAGTATCGGCGACTACTGCGCCATGCTGGAGAAGAAGGGAATGGTCCCCGATGAAATCATATGCAAGACCGGAATCAGGCTTCATGACACATGTCCTCCATCCGATCTTCCGGGCTTTGAAACCGGACTCTGCTACATACAGGACGCCTCCGCCATGCTCGCGTCAGTCTACATGGCGCCCCAAAAGGGAGAAAGGATTCTGGACGCCTGCGCCGCCCCGGGCGGAAAAACCATACATATGCTGGAACTTACCGAGGGCAAGGCGGATATCACGGCTCTGGATGTAAAACCGCAGCGGCTTGAAAGACTGAAGGAGAATCTGAAGCGCAGAGGACTGGAAATCACGGTGAAGGAAGGATCCGCCTCCGAACCAGAGTCCTGGTGGGACGGAAAGCCATTCGACCGGATTCTCCTTGATGCCCCCTGCTCCGGCACGGGAGTCATCGGACGTCACCCCGACATCAGATTCGTGAGAACCGAAAAGGAAATAGACGAACTGGCCGGTCAGCAGGAAAAAATGCTTGAAGCGCTGTGGACGCTGCTGAAACCTGGCGGAATACTCATGTACACCACCTGCTCGATCCTGAGACAGGAAAACGACATACAGATCAATGATTTCCTGTACCGGCACCGAGGCGAGGCGACGCTGGAGGAACTTCCGGAATCACAGCATCTGCCGCAGGACGGACATCGGGACGGTTTCTTTTACGCCAAAATATTAAAACAGCCCAGCCGCCGATAAAGCGGCCCCGTCTGTCTGGCAGAAGGAGTTCGGATGAAAATCATTATCATCGGAGCGGGATCAGTGGGGTCCGCGCTGGCCAAAAGCCTTGTGGAGGAAAACCACGAGGTTACGGTTATCGACAACCGGAAGGAAATTCTGGAGGAGCTTGGCCGGCAAAGCGATCTCAGGACGGTGTGCGGAGTTCCGTGCTATCCGGAAGTGCTGTTCGAGGCCGGAGCCCAGGATGCCGACATGCTGGCGGCGGTTTCCGCAAACGACGAGCAGAACATCATTGCCTGCCAGATCGCCTCATCGCTTTACAAGGTCAAAACCAAGGTTGCGCGCATCACCTCCGAGGCCTACCTGACAGAAAAGGAACTGCTGTTCGCGCCGGATGCGATCGACATCGATGAGGTCATATCGCCGGAGCATCTCGTGTCGGACCACATCGTGAAGCTGGTGGAATATCCGGGAGCGAAAAGTCTCTTCGAGTTTGACGATATGCATGTGGCCCTGCTGCAGGTCACGGCATACTACGGCGGCTCCCTGGTGGGAAATCCGCTGAGCAGCATCAAGGATCTGCTCAGCTATGTGGACGTGAACATCGTTGGCATCTTCAGAAACGGCAGGGCGATCCAGGCTACGCCGGGAACCGTCATCGAAGCCGGCGACGACGTGTACTTCATCACCGACACCAGCCACATACGCGAGGTTATGAGTCTTCTTCAGAACCTTGAAAATCCCTACCGGAGGATCATGATATACGGGGGCGGGGTCATCGGCTACACGCTTGCCAGGACGCTTCAGAAAAAGTACAAGGTCAAACTCATCGAAGCAAACCGGGAGCTGGCCGAACGCCTGGCTCAGCAGCTTCCCAACACCATGGTCCTGCGGGAGGAAAACTCGCTGCAGGAGCTTTTCGAGTCAGAGCAGATCGACAAGACCGACTTCTTTATCGCGGTTTCAAACGACGACAAAAACAACATCACCGCCGCCATGATGGCCTCCAGCATGGGAGCAAAAAAGACCGGCGTGACCATCCAGAAGAACGAATATCTGGGGGTGTGCTCCAAAAACATCGATGTCACCATCAGTCCTGAACTATCGACACTTTCCGCGCTGCTTACCTTCATACGGCACGCGGAAATCAAACAGGTTTATTCCATGCGGCTCGGCCTTTCGGAAGCCATGGAAATAGTCATTCACGGAAACAAGGACAAATCGCAGCTGGTGGGCAAGACTGTCAGCCAGATCAAACTGCCCCAGGGAACTTCAATCTGCGCGCTGATGCACAACGGAATATCCTATATCAACTGCAGCGAGCACACCATTGAGGACGGAGATTCCGTAGTCATATTCCTGACCAACAAAGATCACATCCGCGAGATTGAAAAGCTGGTTCAGCCTAAGGAATCATAGTGGACGCCTTAAGAATCAACTCCATCCTGTTCATTGTGGGAGCATCGACGTCAAAAGTGGTAACGCTGATGCTCATCCCGTTCCTTTACGCGCTGTGCACCGAAACCTCCGGCTACATCGAATTTCTCTCCGCCAGCATGATAGCGGCGGTTCCTACGATTTTCTTCATGCGTCCGGGAGTCAAAACAAGCTTCGAGTTTCAGACCAAAGACATATTTCTCATCACCTGCATTATCTGGATAGTCGACAGCACGTTTGCTGCGATGCCCTTCTACTTCATGCTGGACTGCAACTATACGGACGCCTTTTTTGAAACGATTTCCGGACTGACAACCTTCGGCGGAACGGTTTTCTCGAATCTTGACCAGCTTCCTCAGTCCATTCTCCTCTGGCGCTCCATGCTGCAGTGGATCGGAGGCGTGGGCTTCGTGGTTATCGCAGTCGCCCTGCTGCCGAAACTGAACGTCGGCGGCATGAAGCTGTTCCAGTCGGAAGCTTCCGAAAAAAACAAGGACACGCCCAAGGCCACCACCATCGCCAAAAACATCATCATCGTCTACATCATACTCACCGTGCTGTGCTTCGCCAGCTTCTGCATGTGCGGCATGAGCGTCTTCGATGCGATCTGTCATGCCTTCACCACCACGGCCACAGGAGGCTTTTCAACTCACGACGATTCCATGCTCCACTTTACACCTGAGGCGCAGTGGACATGCATTCTCTTCATGCTCGCCGGAAGCCTGCCCTTCATGCTGTTCGTAAAAAGCTTCAAACGGCACAATCCGATGGTGGTGGTCAGAAATCAGCAGGTCGGCGGATATCTGCGCTGCATCATTCTCATGAGTTTCATTCTGGCTCTTATCCTGCTGATTTCGCAGAAATTCGGAGCTGAGGAAGCCGTCCGCTATGCGGTGTTCAACGTGGTATCCATCATCACCACATCAGGCTTTTCCCTGGGGGAATGGTACACCTGGGGAGCGGTGGCCGGCCTCATCCTTCTGATCCTGCTGCCCATCGGCGGCTGCTCGGGCAGCACTTCGGGCGGAATCAAGTTTTTCCGCATCCAGATCATTGACATTCTGTTCAGAAGACAATGTCAGGAACTGCTTCATCCCAATGCCGTGGTGGCGCAGATGTACCAGGGCCACAGCATAGACGATGCCCTCATCCGATCGGTGGTGGCGTTTCTGCTGAGCTATGTGTTTCTGCTGATAGTCAGCAGCATCGTGCTGGCGACCCAGAATGTGGATCTGATGGTGGCGATAACCTCGTCAATGTCCGCCATATCCAACGTCGGACCATCCTTCGGCAATCCTGACGTGGCCATGGGCAGTTACGGACAGCTGACTTCAATCTCCAAATGGATGCTGTGCTTTGACATGCTCTGCGGACGGGTAGAAATTCTCACCGTGATGGTTCTGATAGTTCCGATGTTCTGGAGGATAGGAGCAAAATAGACAGGGAACGGTCAGTTTGATTGCCTCACGCGGGCGGATAGCCGGAAGTCAGGGTTCGCCATCCGTTTCAGCCTCGCTGTCAGGCTGCAAAGTTCCTGATTCTATTGTCAGAAGAGAGCAGATCCGGCTATCCTCGCCGCTCTCAAGCGAGGCGGCGAGAGCCTGCCTCAGGCGTTCCTTCTCCTTCAGCAGATCCGCCAGGGTGAAATTTGACAGTTCTGTGATGAACGCGGTCGCCGCCTTATGCATTATCCCCTGAAAAAGGCACACGGCATGAAAGCAGCAGTCGTTGTGGGCGCAGTGAAGAAGACAGGAAAAATTCTCCGTGGACGAGACGACATCTCCCAGATTGATCTCCTCGGGATTTCTGGACAGGCGCACTCCGCCGTGATTTCCCCTGGTGGTCACGATAAAACCGTTCTTGCTCAGGTTGTGTATAACCTTCACAATATGATTGTTGGAGATCCGAAGCTCGCTGGAAATGTCCTTGATGGTGGTCAGAGAATCCTTTTCTGCAGTTTTGAGAGCTATGAAAACGAGCGAACGCAACGAATAATCAGTGAATAACGTGAACTGCATATAAAAGGATGGCGTAAAAAATCAAAATACCATTTACCCGATTAAATTCCGCTGTAATGCCGTATATCAATTATGCAAAACGCGCAATCTCTAGCCCAAAAGGCATCATCAAATCTGTCGGTTACGCTTTCACGCCTGACACATTACACCCATGACGAAAAAATCATGCCCGAATCTCAAGTCCCTACTGCGACGCGGAACCCAAGCCCTGTCAAACGATCGCAATTGACAACAACGAACTTTTTGAAATTCATGCATTGGAGCAGATCAGAAACAGCACACAGCACAATGATCATTCGCGCATAAAACATGAGCATTTTACATGTCCATGTCTTTAAGCCTGCATTAAACACTCGATAAACGCAGGTGGCATAACGGTTTGTGCGAGACTGTCTAATACCGCTCGCAGTGACCGTTTTTCCTCGGTACGTTTTCGCGATGTCTTACATTTTACACAAC
>JAFURY010000071.1 GCA_017480795.1 Succinivibrionaceae bacterium | reverse complement strand
AACATCGTTACTCTTCGTCACCTCCTTCAGCAGGGTAGGAGGGGCGGATGCTACGGCTCAGTTTTCCGCTCCTGTCACGCTGCCGTCATGGGTGGGGACGTTGCATTTGACACCCATCCATGGGGTGTGAATAGTAACAAAATGTTTCCTCCATCATTTCAGTGGTAAGAAACATTGACGATCTCACCGGACAGATCATCGAAAAGACCAACGCCACCATCGGCAGCATTGACGACATCAACGCAGCCTCCCAGAACGGCCTCACCCTGATTTCCGATACCGAAAGCGCCGTCAAGAGGCTCAGCGACTCCATCAGTTCCACCCATGAGGCAGTCTCCGGCGTCGCCAGATACTCCGAACAGATAGCGGGACTTTCCGAGAACATCAAGACCATCGCCGAGCAGACCAATCTGCTGGCGCTGAACGCCGCCATTGAATCGGCCCGTGCCGGCGAGCACGGACGCGGCTTTGCCGTGGTGGCCGACGAGGTCAGAAACCTGGCCGTGAAGACCCGCGAATCCACCGAAGAAATCCAGTCAACGGTGACAGCCCTCACCACCAGCATGCGGGAAACCATAGAAAGGGTTGCTCTGAGCACCGAGGACTGCCAGCAGACCATCGATCACAACTCCCAGGCGCTGAGTTTCCTGACCGACATCATGAACCGCATCGGGACCACCACCAGTCAGGCCCGGGAGATCACCGAATACGCCCAGCAGCAGTCCGATCTGCTTTCCAGCGCCAACAAGGAAATCGAGAAGATAAACCTTTCCCAGGACGAAATCCAGCTGTCCATGGACCATGTGTCCGACAGCAGCCGTCAGACCGAAGAGGCCACCGAAAAGGCCATCTCGGAACTGCTGCTGGAGTAGCGAGGGAATCCTGATTTTCATTTCAGGCCGGAGCAATGTTCCGGCCTTTGTTTTTCAGGCTTCCGGGATATCACAAGCCGCGTCTTGCGGCCGCTGGCTGTAGCAGGAGCGAGGCCTCCGCCAGATCCTGAAGCCGTCGAAAACGCCAGTTCCGCACTCGTCGGAATAGCGGATCTGAAATCCCAGTCTCAAGCGGCAACCGGTTTCGGCTTTTGTTTTCCCAACTCCTCTGACCTCATAAGCCGTGCCATTGCACCCCGCCTGGGTTATAATTCTCTGTCGCAGGGAGGAGGGAGTTTTGGCTAAAAAAAATCTGCTCAAATCAGGCCTGGTGGTGTCGTCCGCCACGCTGCTTTCAAGAATTCTGGGGCTGGTCAGAGACGTGGTGATAGCCGATCTGCTGGGCGCCGGCATGGCGGCCGACGTGTTCTTTTTCGCCAACCGCATTCCAAACTTCTTCAGACGTCTTTTCGCCGAGGGAGCCTTCAACCAGGCCTTTGTTCCGGTTCTGGCCGAATACAACCAGAAGGACAGCCATACCACCGCCGAGTTCATCTCCATGGTCACCGGCACCCTGGGCTTCATCGTCACCATCATCACCGTTCTGGGAGTGCTGGGCTCCACCGTCATCTCCATGATCTTCGGCTGGGGCTGGTATCTTGACGCCCAGAAGACCGCCGAGGGCGCCGAAAAGTTCGAGCTGGCCACTCTGGTGCTGAAGATCACCTTCCCCTACCTGTGGTTCATCACCATCACTGCGGTGTTCAGCGCCGTGCTGAACACCAAGGGCAGATTCGCGGTGCCGGCGCTTACCCCCTGCCTCCTGAACCTGTCCACCATCGCCGCCGCGCTCTGGGTGGCTCCCCGGCTGGAAACGCCGGTGCTTGGACTTGCATGGGGCATTTTCGCAGGCGGCGCGATTCAGCTGCTGTTTCAGCTGCCATTCATCGTCAACCTCAGACTGCTGAAAACGCCGAAGGTTAGATGGAACGATCCGGGAGTGGCAAAAATCCGCACCCTGATGCTGCCGGCGCTCTTCGGAGTGGGAGTCAACCAGATCAACCTGCTGGTGAACACCGCCCTGGCCTCCTTCCTGGCCACCGGCACCATCAGCTATCTGTATTATTCCGACCGCATACTGGAATTTCCGCTGGGCATGTTCGCCGTCGCCATCAGCACCGTGATCCTGCCGGTGCTCTCAAGAAGCAAAGTGTCGGAGGACGGCGGCAAGTTTTACCGCACCGCCGACTGGGCCGTAAGAATGGTGCTGCTGCTGGGCATACCCGCCATGACCGGCATCATCATCCTCAGAGAAGCCATCATCAGCGTCATCTTCATGCACGGCAGCTTCTCCTCCTCCGATGCCGCCATGAGTTCCGCCAGCCTGTTCGCCTCCGCCACCGGTCTGCTGTCCCTTATGCTGGTGAGAGTGCTGGCTCCATGCTTCTACGCCATTCAGGACACCAGAACCCCGGTGAGGTACGGCATATACTCCATGATCAGCAACATCATCTTCAATCTGGCGCTGATCTACCCTCTGGGCTATCTCGGCCTGGCACTGTCCACCGTCCTCTCGGGAACGGTAAACCTGATCTTTCTCATCACAGGCCTGCACCAAAGAGGGATCTACCGTTTCGAGTCATCAACGCTGCTCTTCGGCCTCAAACTGCTGGCCGCCTCCTCGATCATGGGAAGCGCGCTGTATTTCATCACCCCGCATATCGCCGATTTCGAGTCCATGAGCTTCGCCTTCAGAATTCTGTGGCTTGCCGCTATGGTTGCAGGCGGAGCTGTAATATACTTCATATCTGGTCTGCTTTTCGGCGTAAGAGTTCGCGATCTCAGAGTAAGCGAAAGCTTCGACTAGACAAGGGGGAAAGCAATGAAATTTCTGCGGGGAATTCTCAACATAACGCCTTTGGAAAAGGGCTGCGTACTGACCCTGGGAAATTTTGACGGCATTCACCTGGGGCATCAGAAGATAGTTGAAACAGTAAAGATGAAATCCACGGAGCTGGGCGCGCCGTCGGCGGTGCTCTTCTTCGAGCCCCAGCCCAGAGAGTATTTCGCCCACGAGAAATCCCCGGCCCGGCTGACGACCCTCCACGAAAAATACCGCTTCATGAGCAGTCTCGGCATCGACTATCTGTACTGCCTGCGCTTTTCCAATCTTCTGTCCGACCTCGGCGCCGAGGAATTCATTGAAAGGATCCTCATCGGAAAATTCAACGTGCGGCATCTGGTCATCGGAGACGACTTCCGCTTCGGCCGCGGCCGCGGCGGTTCATATGAAACGCTGCTGCAGTACGGCCGGGACACCGGACGCTTCACGGTGCAGAAGTCTCCCAGCTTCACCATCGATGGGCTGAGAGTGAGCAGCACGCTGATCCGCAAGGCTCTGGCCGAGGACCGGCTTGATCAGGCCAGAGCCATGCTGGGCAGATACTACAGTATCAGCGGCAAGGTGGTACACGGACAGCAGATCGGAAGGACCATCGGCTTTCCAACCGCCAACATCAGCCTCAACCGGATTGTAACCCCTGTAAGCGGCGTTTATGCCGTAACCGCCGATTTTGAGGATCGGCAACTGCTGGGCGTGGCCAATATCGGAACCAGACCGACGCTTGCAGGCCAGGAGCCCCGGCTTGAAGTCTTTTTCTTCAATTTCCACGACAATCTGTACGGCAGACGCATGACGGTGCAGATCAGAGGAAAGATCAGAGAGGAACAAAAGTTTTCAAGTCTCGATCAGCTGAAACAGCAGATCGAGCAGGACAAGCTGGCCGCTCAGGAAATCCTTGCAAAGCAGGCTCTCGGCCGAGATCTCCACAGTTGCCCTTGAGAGGATTGACAGGCCGAATTTCGACTTTGAACAGCAAAAGGCTTTCGATTTCGGCGTTGTTCACAAGCGTAGCACAGCCTTCCAGATCAGCGCCGAGCGGCGGCGCGCTGGGAATGCCTGAGGAAATACCGAGACGGGCCCGGCCGACTAAAGATCTGCGATCGTTGCGGGAAACCGGCGCCGAATCCTGATGTTTCAGGCGAAGATCACACCGTTCCTTCAAACAGAATCTTGTTCCCAATCTCGATCCGTCTGACGCCCGGCTCCTTGTTTCGGTTGAAATTGAAGCTCAGCATGTAACCCGTGTTCAAGCGCCAGTAATCAAGATATTCGCAGATCTGCCGTTCACCGGCCGCATTATATCTTTCTCCCCGCCAGATTTTAAGTTCTATGATGTATTGCTGTCCAAGATAATCCACAATCACATCCGCACGGGACTGATCGCGTGTCTGCGCTTCGACATAATAATTGCCGGTTCCGTTGATGATCGGCTTTAGATACAGAAGGAACAGTTCTCTTCCGTCTTTCTCCTTGAACCGATCCGCAAGCGGTCCGCACACCTCGTCGTATGTTTTGATGAAACTCTCCATGATAAGACGCATGTTAAGTTTTCCGCCTTCGATGAAGATGTTTTTAGCCCGTTCTCCTTCGCGACTGAAGATGTTGTTCTTCATTTCCTCATCAGAAAGAAAGAGATTGTAGAGCATTGTTTCAAAGATACGATTCGCGATCCTGACTGTGTTATGTTCATTACGTATCAGACCGTACATCTGCATCTGAACAATAGAATCCTGCTGCGGGTTCCATGTCAGCCTCGTTCCATTCATTAGAATACTACGGATGGCGGTTTTCAGCTCCGGATAGTTATTAAGTTTCGTCGTCAGGGACTGGAACAGCGTGTTGTTCTCAGCAAGCAGTAGCTTCACCGCCTCGTCAATGCCCTCATCTGTCCATCCGTTCAGAGAGGTCGTCCGACCGTCGACATTCTGGTCAATCAGCTGGCAGAGCCGGCTCACCAGGAAAGGATACCCGCCGGTGTATTCGCGAATTGTTCTAGCGATTTCAGCCGTATTCATCCCCGTATTATGATCCGCCTCATATTCATCCAGCATTCCCTTTATGCCATGTTCGGACAGGCTCATATCTATCGTGAAATCGGTTGCGATATTCCACGGACTGTTTTCTTTGCTGTCATTCTTTTGCCTGATCTTGCTCTTCAGATGTTTGACATCCGTTACACCGGCAAGAATGACTGACTGGAAAGCAGGAGTCCTGCGAACCTCTCGTCCGATATATCCATCGCGAAGCTGCGCCAGAAAGTCAAGAAACACCTGATTGCTGGTGGCGCTGTCCACTTCGTCGATCATAAGAACAACAGGTTTTTCAGAATTTTTGATCCACCTTTTAAGAATCCTAAACAGGCTGTCCATACTGATCTTGTTTTGATTGGAATTGTTCAATTCCTCCAGCGCGGCTATCGTGTCATCCGGCACGGGAACGTTTTCAAACTCGCGGGCATCCATGATAATTCGGGCCATTGCCTGAGAAAATGTCGCGCCGTTCTTATAAGCGTCATGATCCAGGCTCTGGAAGTCAAGAAACAGCACGGTGTACTCGGGATTCAACGCCTGTATAAGTGCCGTCTGCGTCGTTGTCTTTCCGTACTGTCTTGGGCGGCTGATCATAAAATACCTGCCATCATCCACCAGCTTTTTGATCGCCGCCGCTATCGGGGCGGGATCAGACATGTAATGCTTGGAAGGTATGCAAACAGCCGTTGTATTGAACCCTAGTTCCCGAGTTTATTTGTGTCTACATGAATAAGTATACCCCAGAAAATCCATAAATCCACTGTATAACTAGCTTTTCCTATGGTAGGAGCTGTCTTTCTATGTTATAATGTAGACACAATACAAATCTTATTT
>JAFURY010000159.1 GCA_017480795.1 Succinivibrionaceae bacterium | reverse complement strand
TGGCCGCCATCAGCGCCGCCGTCCACCGCCTGAGCCTGAGGCTCGACCTGACCCCGAAGTCCAGGCGCACCGGTCCGCTCGGAGTCTCAATCGTCTTCACGCTCTCCGGCCCCTTTTCCTGCATGAATGCGTTGCCCCGTCGCCACAACAGATACACCGCCGCCACCAGCGCAGCGAATGCCGCCACGCAGTAGAGGGCGATGAAAACCACGTCATGCAGTCCTTCGTATTCGTACATAATAACCTTGTTTTAGTTACTAAATTTGCCCACGAAGTTACAAAAAATCCGCGATTCCACCGCGTCCGAATCGGCCGCGACGGAAGATTTTGAAAATATGTCCTCACTTTTTTACGATTTGTCCTCAATTGTAAATTTGTCCTGCCAAAATTGTAAATTTGTCCTCTCGGAATATACGATTTGTCCTGCCGAAACGGCACAAAAAAGTCCGCCGAAACTCCTTTCGGAATCTCGGCGGATATAGTTTTCGTATGTGCGGAGGATTACTCTGGCTTGTTGTCGTTGAACATTTGTATCTCGCTGTCGAAACGGGCGACAATTTCGTCCAGCAGCGGATGTACGCGTGGCACGATGAGTGCTACGTATCGGTCTTGAACACGTACTTGCCTGTCGGACTTAGGAACACCGAGTATTCGGCGTGCGCATTCACCATTTCCAGATTCAGCGCGTTCATCTTATCCAGCAAAATCAAAGTAGTGAGACTCCTTGGCCCGGCGGGCTTCCTCCGCCATAGCCTTTAGTTCCATCTGGGTCTGTTCTTCCCATGCCTGCTTGCGCTCTCTGGCTCTTTGCAACCAAGCCATTACCTCTTCACGGCTACGCTGCTTAAAATTTGCTCTTGCTTCCATATCTTCTATTACTTAATTATTTTCACGCTGCAAATATACACAATTTTTCTGAATCTCCTGACGATTTCGCTAAATATTACCCCTCCCCCAGCGTTTATCCACGCCGTGACACTCTGACCGGTGCGCTGCAGGAACGCGCGGCTGAAGGTGCGGTAACTGCCGAATCCGCTCTCCAGCGCCAACTGCTGAATGGGGATGTCCTGCCCGGCAGCGGACAGTTCGCGGCAGCGGCTGACGAAGTGGTTGATGCGCAGACCGTTGATATACGTATTGTAGGTGACGCCCTGACGGGAGAAGTACTGGCTAAGGTATGAGCGGTTGGTGCCCACGACCTGCGCCAACATCTGAAGCGTCAGATCGTTCTCCAGATAGAGTTGCGTTGCCACGCAGTGCTCCTTCAGCAACTGCTCCATCTGGTCAACGTCGATGTTGATGGGGTTGCCCGACGGCTGCTGCTCGGGCTGTTCCAGCTGCGTCGCCATTATTGGCATCGTCTCTGGGACATACGTAGATTCTGCCAGCTCGGCGCTTACCAGTCTGTCCGGAGCCGATGGGGTGTACGTTTTTACCGCCAATGCATCTAACTGCGGCAGCGTCTCCACGCGCCACAGCAGCAGGAAGACCAGCACAAGATCGACGATATGGAGGCAGAAGAATAAGACCATGTCTTCAGAGACTTCGTAAAGCACGAACAGCAGCATACATAAGAACGCCACCACCTGACTCAGCCACACCCGCTTGTGCTCCAGGTCGGCATAGTTGTCGTTCAGCCAGCGGTCATACCTGCGGATGGCAAACACCATATAGACAGCAAAGGCTACGCTGAGCAACATGAGGTAAGCCATGATTGTCAGTTTGAGCAGGTCGCTGGGAAAGGCAAAGTATAATCCGAAGAGCGCCACGAACGGCAGCATGGCCACCAGCACGGGCCACATGGGGCGGCGGCGGTCCTGCAGCATGGAGAGCATGGTGCCGGCAATGGTGGTGAGTAGCAGCATGGTGTCGGTCAGGACAATCAGCTGATAGCATAAGGACTCAAAGTCGAGGGAGAAGATGATGAACAGCAGCCACCACAAGTGCGCCAATGTCGTGAAGGCGAAGAACGCTGCCGTCCACCGGCGCAACCTCACCGGCGGATTGATGTCTGCCGAGAAGATATTATAGGGGCGCAGCAGCAAATAGAGCGCCGCCAGAAGCGGCACTACGCCCGATATGCCGTAGAGGATGAAAAACAGTATCGACTGTACTGGTGTCTGTTCGAGCAGATTCATTTCCTTAATAGTTTTTGCGTTGCAGAAAAGGTCGCTTTAGCAAGCGGCATGGCATAAAAACATAGCGGCTTCCCATTGCCGGCATGCGAAACGAGAACGTCGTGCCCCTCAGCCCAAGGCTCGGCTTGGACGGTGACGGTGATTTTGGGGAAGTTTGTCTTATCCATAATTGCAATTATTGTTTGATATCGGCTGCAAAG
>JAFURY010000010.1 GCA_017480795.1 Succinivibrionaceae bacterium | reverse complement strand
GATTTTTTACAAGTTTCGCCTGACAGATATAGCGCGTCAGTACCACCTGTTCCCATTCCGAACACAGAAGTGAAATGTCGTTGCGCCGATGGTCGTGTGGCTTTCGCCATGTCAGAGTAGGTAATTGTCAGGCACCCCTTATGCTGCTATAGCTCAGTTGGTAGAGCGCACCCTTGGTAAGGGTGAGGTCGACAGTTCAACTCTGTCTAGCAGCACCATATAACAGGACCTGCAGTTTCAACTGCAGGTTTTTTTTCGTCTAAATTCATGGGCCTCTGAAATTCACATAAGTTGTGACTGAAACTCTCCCTAGTGACAGATCAATCTAATCGTTTTTGCTTCCATTTTCGCTCAATACCTGCAGCATGGTGCTTTTGAGCTCGCTGACATTTATCGGTTTTGAGATGTGATTGTTCATGCCGCTTTCCTTCTCTCTCGTTATATCCTCAGCAAACGCGTTGGCGGTGAGGGCAATTATCGGAATTCTCCCGCGTGCTCCCTCCAGCTTTCTGATCTGCCGTGTAGCCTCCAGCCCGTCCATAACTGGCATTTGGATATCCATAAGTACGGCATCGTAGTAATCCTCGCTGGCTGACGTGATTTTGTTGACAGCCTCCAGGCCGTCTTCAGCCGTTTCAACCTTGAAGCCTATGCGTTTAAGCTTCAGCGCGGCTATTTCCCGGTTAACTCTGATGTCGTCCACCACCAGCAGCCGTTTGCCGGTAAAATCCATTTCCCCGAGGGTGGACTTTGCGTTCTGCGCCAGTTCCCGGCTGGTTATCGGGAAGTCGATTTCGGCTCTGAATATCGTTCCGCTGCCTTTTTCCGTTTCAACGGTTATGCTTCCCTTCATCAGATCGATAAATCTTTTGGTTATTGCGGTTCCAAGCCCGGTTCCTTCTATGCCGCTGACCGTAGGGGTTCTTTCGCGTTCAAAGGCTTCAAAGACGTGATTCGCGAATTCCTTGCTCATTCCAATGCCGGTATCGGCAACGGTTATTCGGTAGCTTCCGAGGTCATTCTTGCGGGCAAACTGGCTTAGGGTTACGTTTACTTTTCCTCCTTTGGGCGTGAATTTGTAGGCGTTGCTCACAAGGTTGAGCAGAACTCTTTTGAGTCTGACGCTGTCGCAGATCACCCACGGATCCGAAATTTTTTCTGCGGATATGGAAAACGCCACGCCTTTGTCCATCATCTGGGTGGCAAACAGTTCTTCGGTTTCCTTCATCACCTCTATAAGAGAGCAGGGCGCCACGTTCAGTTCGAACTTGCCGCTCTCGATTCGGCTCATTTCAAGAATATCGTTGATGAGCGAAAGCAGATGATCGCATGACATGCTGATCTTGTCCAGGTAGCCTCTCATCTGCTTTTCCGTGGTGTCAGGCTGCTTTGCTATGTTGGTGTAGCCGATGATCGCATTCATTGGAGTGCGAATGTCATGTGACATGTTGCTCAGAAATATGCGTTTTGCCTTGTTGCTTTCCTCGGCTTTAAGCCGGCCGATTTCCATTTCCTTCTGTCTTCCGATCATGGTTGTGAAGACCAGGAACATTATCACAAGGGCGAAGATGATCAGACTCATCTGAACAATGCTGTTTACAAGCTGGGCGTTGTCTACGATTTCCTGCTGATGCAGCACATACTCGGAGACCCTTTCCTGGAATTCTTCCGGAAGTCTTATGCGCTGATTTTCCACTTCATTCGCGTACAGATCCGTTATGTCCCTTATGGCGCTCTGCATGGTGGAAGAGGTGCTCTTGTACAGCCAGATCAGGGATGTGAGAAACACGAGGAAAAGCAAAGCCAGCCAGACAACCGTGGACTGTCCGTAGGATCTGCTCTGATCCTTGCGGAAGATCTTCAGGAAAAACGCAAATCCGATAATGCTCCATACGGTTATGACAAAATAGGATTCCGTAACTATCGAGGCGCCGTCGATGATGCCGGGGATGAGCATCAGCACGGCGAATATCAGGGAGGAAAGGATTCCGGCGCAGCCGGTTATCTTCAGCAGCAGGCTTCCTTTGGCAATCGCTTTTTTCAGCGCGGCGGCAGAAACGTATCCGTAGGCGATGGAGGTGCCTAAAATCGACAGATCAACGTGCCATCCGATTGCTGTGCGTCCGAGAAACGGAATGAACACGCTGAGGACAACGATGAATACGATGGCGTTCAGAGGCGCTTTCCTTTTCAGCTGTCCGAACCATTTTGGAAGTATGTTGTCGCGACCCATGCAGTAAAGCAGTCTGCTGGTTGCTATGGTGTTGGCAATGACGCTGGTACTGAGGGCGCAGAGCATGGTGACGGCCAGGATGACAATACCTGTATTTCCGAAGCTTTCCTGCGCCGCGGAAAATGTTGGCACCGATCTTGTTCCTTCAAGATCCGCCAGAGCCGATATGTATTCATACCAGCTGCCGTAGCCTGGAGGGAGAGCGCTTACTGAAAAGACGGAGAGTCCGATGTAGCAGAACATGATGGCCAGCAGCGACATGAGCATTATTCTGAAAGCTTTTTTTCTGCTGAAAACGAATTCCTCAGACGAATTGGATATGGATTCAAAGCCCAGGTATGCCCAGGGTGTTATGGCAACTATTCGCAATATTTGGGTAACGGGGTGGCCGTTTTCGGAAAAACCGCCGAAGGACCGGATGTTTTCCGCAGCGGATCCGGATTTTGAGAAAAAGAAGAAACTGATGCCCGCCACAAGTCCCGCCGCCAGGAGCAGGTTCGCTGCGACTGACATTCTTCGGCGCAGACACAGAAATCCAAGCAGAATGATGGCGCAGACGGAAATGTTGGCTTCGCCGAAATAGATGTCGTAGTCGGCGATCCGATAATGAAATCCGAACTGAAAAACGTCGCCGAACACATGGCGGAACAGCAGCGAGAAGGCGGTGCTGTTGGCCCAGATGAGATTGATGTAGGTAAGGAGCAGAAACCAGCTGCACAGAAAGCCGTGGTCGGCTCCGAAGGCGGTTCGGGTATAGGTGTATGCGCCGCCTGCGGAATCCGCATCCTGCATGAGCGCATGGTAGTTTTTGGCGACGACTGCCATCAGCAGGCATCCTGCCATCATGGCTATGACGGTGCCCAGAGGTCCCGCTCCAGGGAGGAACGTGGTCCCTGGCATCAGAAAGGCTCCCCAGCCTATGCCGCAGCCGAGGCATAGTCCCCAGGCGGTAAAAGAATTAAGGTAAGGGCCAAGGCGGTTGTCGCCGCCCGGATCGGTGGGAGGATCAGTCATGCTTCAGCCGGCTCGCTCCTATCAGCGTTTCCAGAGTGTCATACAGAAGAGTCGGGTTTACCGGCTTTGAAAGGTGCGCGTTCATTCCGGCCTGAAGCGAAAGCTGAACATCCTCGTCAAAGGCGTTTGCCGTCATGGCGATGATAGGAACGATCGCTGCATCGTCGCGCTTCAGTTTCCTGATGGCGGAAGCTGCGGCCAGACCGTCCATTACAGGCATTCGAACATCCATCAGCACGGCGCTGTAGGTGTCATGCTCGCTGTTTTGGAACATGTCCACCGCAACGCTGCCGTTTTCGGCATGATCCACTGTCATCCCTCTCATGCTCAGCAGCTTCTTCATGATTTCGGCATTGATTGCAATGTCCTCGGCCAGCAGGATCCGCCTGCCCTCTAGGGTCGCTTTTCTTTCCGTGGAATTCTGGGCGGATCTTCTGCCGCTTAGCACCTGTCGGAATTTGCTTGCGGCATCCTGGGCCGCAAGAGGCTTGGAGAGAAAACCATCTGTTCCGGCTTTCTCCGCATCGTCTCTGATATCCTCCCAGGAGTAGGACGACATCACCAGAACGGCGGTTTCGTTCCTGAAGCGCTGTTTAATCATTTTTGTCAACGCTATGCCGTCGGCGCCGGGCAGTTTCCAGTCCATGAGGAGCAGATTGTAGGGCTCGCTTTTGCCGTGACTGATTTCCAGCGTCCTGATGATTTCGTCGTGGCTGTAGAGACAGTCGGACGCGATCCCCGCATCGTCCAGCGCCAGCTTGGCCTGAGCGCAGGCGATAGGATCCTCGTCGACCACAAGAACCTTCATGTCGCCTGTTCCGATGGCGTTCTGGTTGAAATCATCCTCGGCGACGTTTCTGAGACTGACGGTTACCGTGAACCGGGTTCCTTTGCCTTTTTCGGAATCCACCTCGATGGTTCCGTTCATCATGTCCACGAGACTGGCGGTGATTGCCATGCCAAGTCCGGTGCTGCCGTACCTGTTGGTCCTGCCGCTGTTTTCCTGAGAGAAAGCTTCGAATATTTTCGGAATGAAGTCCTTGTCCATGCCGATGCCGGTATCCTCGACAATGAACCGCAGCGTTGCGGTGCTTTCAAAGTCGGCGGTCTGCTCCACGGAGAATTTTACCGTTCCGGGAGCATCAGTGAACTTGATGGCGTTGCTGAGGATGTTGATGAGCACCTGTCGAAGTTTGGTGTCGTCTCCGATGTATCGTTTCTTGAGACTGCCCAGGATCTGGCTCTGGAACAGCAGTCCCTTGTCGTCGCACTGGGTCTGAACCAGCGTGCTGATCTGCTTCAGCAGATCCGCGAAGGAGAATTCCTCCATCTTCAGCGTCGCCTTTCCCGATTCTATGCGGCTCATGTCCAGGATATCGTTGATAATTCCAAGCAGATGTCTGGCGCTGGCTCCGATCTTTTCAAGATAGTCCCTGGTTTCGTCCTGCAGAGACGGACTCTGCAGAGCCAGGTTTCCAAGACCTATGATGGCGTTCATTGGCGTGCGTATTTCGTGGCTCATGCTGGACAGAAACGCAGTCTTGGCGGCGTTGGCCGATTCCGCCTCCTTCAGAGCCACGGCCAGCATCTGGTTCTTCTCCCGTTCCTCCTTGAGCACGTCGGTGACGTCGGATTTGAGCAGCAGGTAGAACTCGGCCTCCGGATCAGCCAGATAGAAGGTGAAGCGCTTGTTGTAGATCTCCCCGTCGATGCGGCATGTGAGATCCACCGTGTAATCGTCCCGGGCGGAAAGTTCCCGTTTGATGGTCTCAGGGCTGAGGGCGGTTTTAAGCTGCCGGATGTCATGGATTTCAGGATCAGCTACCGGCAGGACCTGCTGCTGGAGATATCTGGTGTAGTTGCCGTATTTTCTGTCAGGAAAAATGCTGCCCTTTTTCACGTTGGCCGCATCGCCTATCACCACCCGGTAGCTGTCGCCAACCAGATATGTCACCATGTCGTACTGCTTGGCCAGCACCTTGTGATTGAGAAATTCGGTAACCTTCTCCGTGTTGTACTTTCTCTCAGATCCGAACAGCGTCACGTTGCCGGAATTTGGAGATGCGACAATGGTGGCGTCAAATCTGACGAAACTAGGCTTGCCTGAACTTAGGATCAGGTAACCGGTGAACGTCACATGCTCGGTTCCGTTCAAAAAATTTTCCAGCAGCCGGTGCGGCTCGAATAATTCTTCGAACTTTTTCTTGTCGCTTTGCGTAACGAGGTTTTCAATCCGGCTGTTTACCGCCTCGCTGAAAAGCCTGCCTCTGATGTCGGTTTTGTAAACGTTGGGGTGTACCTACAAATTGTGGGTTTTTGAATAGGGTGCTATAATCTCCCGTGTAGGGGAGATGCATCATGAAATCGAAATCAGAAGAACTAAAGAACGCTGCAGTTAAGGCCAAACTCGAGCTAAACGATGAGCTCGACAGTT
>JAFURY010000070.1 GCA_017480795.1 Succinivibrionaceae bacterium | reverse complement strand
TATAGCCATACATGGTGATTCTCCTTTTTTCATAGAAGTTTGTTTAAATCACCATTCATTTTAATTGTTCAGATCTCGTTTTCCAATATCGGACTCAGCCTCCAAAATCTGGCTGTACAAGATCTGAACAGATTTTTTTTTTCCAACAAGATTTTGCTCAGACCCTACATTAATCAATGGTTTTATCACGGCGGTTGATTTAGGAATTACCGATTTTATTGAACGTTATCCCGATTTTGTTTTCAATCCTACAGAGAGGGAAAAGAAAACTCCTTCCAGCTTTATCAGATCCTTTTTTAAAGCATATAAGCTGTATCCGTCCAAGAAATCTCTTTACCTAATGATTGACGAATATGATAATTTTGCCAACAGTATTCTCTCTCAGGATTTGGAACTCTTCAAAGCAATTACCGGCACGGGTGGATTTCTCAAGGATTTTTACGCCTCCGTAAAAGAAGGCGCCAAGAGTTGCGTTGCCAAAACCTTCATCACCGGCGTATCATCAGTATCCTTGGATTCGCTTACCTCCGGATTTAATATTTCGCTGAACGTAACTTCCGATGAATGCTTTAATGAATATGCGGGGTTTACTGAAAAGGAACTTAAAAAGCTTATTCCGGAACTTGTTGATGTAGGCAGCCTCGGCGTATCGGCGGATGAAATAATTTCCCGCATGAAGCCGGCATATGACGGCTACTGTTTCAGCAGACTTGCCAAAAACACACTGTATAACTCCTCCATGTGTCTGTACTATCTGAACAGAATGCAAAAGGAACATGAATTTCTTGCTCCTGAAGATTACATGGATCCGGCCTCGGACCATGACGGTTCAAAGCTGAAGCAACTGTTTGACATTGCCGAAAACAGTCTGGTAGATGAGATCGTGGAGAGCTATCTGAGCAATGATCCGTTCTTTCTGGATAAACTTGCGGAAAACATCAATTTAAACAAAGCAACCGGATATAACCGGGAGCAGCTTCTCTCCATGCTTTATTATCTGGGGTATCTCACTATTGACAGGGATGCATCCGACAGTTCCGCTCTGTCTCTCAAAATACCTAATCTATTCATGTCAAAGCTCTTTGCTCAATGCATCGCCGACTTGCGTTTAAAAACAAACACGGTATTTACCGATACTGTTCTGGATATATCATCGTTACGTGATGTTAATGATGACATAAATTCATTTGCTGCATCATGCACGGAATTTTTGAGCGGAATCTTCACCAGTCAGGTACTGACTCACATGAGCGAAATGGCATTGAATCTGACACTCTACACCAAGCTTAAATCTTTGCGCGGCATATTTGTTGAAATGCAGAAATCTCTCAGAGTTGTCGGAAAAGGAGAAAAATTTGCCGATCTGGTTATAACCGTCAACAAGGGAAAAAGCAACCAGTGCGTTTACCTTATTGAATTAAAGTACGCAGCTAAAAGGGATGCCACGGAAGCAAAGCTTGACACTCTGAAAAAGGAGGCGACAGAACAGGTCAACACCTACAAAACAGCCATGGAATTCAGGGACAAAACGGTCAAAGCCTATGCCATGGTCTTTGCCGGCTCGGAATGCGCGCGCTGGCAACTGATTTAAAGCCGACTTAAAGATCACCGGAGAAAACTTTCCATAAACTTAATTATCATGGATTCATCGCGTCTCCCGTTGCATGCAACCGGATTTTATGACAGATCGTAAAACTTCTCCGGATTAAGGATGCCGTGGTTCAATCCGGTTTAAAAGTGCGTTTCAGACCATTTACGAAATCGGTGAAGCAAGCCCGCCGAGCCAGACGAGCTTATGCCGCATGGCCCGGTATCAAATTCGGCATAGGGATTTCGCCAATTCTTTCCTCTGGCGGACGTATTCGGGACTTTCACCCCGAAGATTACGCTCATGCCGGGCGCACAAAAAAACTGCAGACCGTCTCCAGCCTGCAGTTCGAACTACAGAAGCAAAAATCCTGTCGCTAGCTCTTCAGCACAAAGCCTGACAGCGTGCCGTTGAGTTCGTTGAACTGATCCTTGAGGCTGTTGGCGGTTTCCGCATAGGCGCTGGCCTCTCCCAGGATCTCCTCCGCCGAGTTCTCGGCGTCGTTCACGTTGCCCGATGCTTCGGCAATCATGCTGTTCTGCTCCTTGGCGATAACGGCGATCTTTTCCGTCATGGCGTTGATGTCGCTGAAGGAGGCGGTAATGTTGCTGAAGTGCTCCGAAGCCTCGTTGGTCTTGTTCACCGCCCTGGAGCAGGTTTCTATGCTGACGTCCATCAGACCGATGGCGTCGCGGTTGGCCACCAGCAGCTTGTCGATGGTGTTCTTGATGTCCTCGGTGGCCTTCTGGGTATGGGCGGAAAGGCTGCGAACCTCGTCGGCCACCACAGCGAATCCTCTGCCGTGCTCCCCGGCCCGGGCGGCCTCGATGGCGGCGTTGAGAGCAAGAAGATTGGTGTTGTTGGAAATCTCGCTGATGCTGTTGTTGAGATTTACGATGGCGTCCGTGCTTTCCTGAAGCTTGTCCAGCGCCGCGCGGGTGTTGCCCAGTTCGCTGTTGAGATTGTTGATGGAGTCGGCCACGTCCAGAATCAGGCGTTGCAGATCGGAGCACTCGCCTGTGGTTGCGTTGAGCTTTTCGGAAGCGTTCTGCATATCGTCGGACACCGCATCCGTCTGCTCCTTCACCGAGGAAATCAGACTGTTGCCATGGAGCAGGAGATCCATCTGGGACTGGGACTTCTGCTTCAGCTCCATGCTCTGACTGAGCACGTCGCTGGAAACGTCCGCCAGCGTGGATGCGGAATTCTTGAAGGTACCGATGAGACTGCTCAGCCCGTCAAGGAAGTTGTTGAAGCATTCCTCCAGATAGCCGATCTCGTCACGGCTGCGGATCTTAAGACGTCTGGACAGATCGGCGCCGGTTCCCTGAGCCATGTTGTTCATGAACCTGGCGATGTAGCGGATAGGCTGAACCACCTGGTAATGCAGGAACTGGTTGAAAACAAAGGCCGACACCGCCAGGATGCCCAGGGAGATCAGCAGAATGACCTGGAAGTTGGAGGTCGAGGTGGCGACCTGGCTGGCCGGCACCACAAAACTGAAATACCACGGAGCGTTTCTGATGCGCTTGGTGATCATGTAGTAGCCGGTGGAGCCGATGGTCAGAGGAATCAGATGTCCGTCGGAAGACTCGCTTTTGCGCATGAGCTCCGATCCGAACACCTTGTTGTATTTCGAGACGTCCTCCATGAACACGCCGTCGTTGTCGGAGATGATGATCTTGCGATCGGCGGTATACAGGATGGTGAAGCCGTTGTCGGGGATGGAGATCTTGGAGAGAGACTCCTTCAGATCGCCTATTTTGACGTCGGCAGCCACCACGCCGCCTTCAGCCATTTTCGCCATGCCGATGACGTTTTCGTTGAAGGTGAAGTCCTTGTAGGGCTGGCTGATCCGCACCGAAGACTGTCCGTCGCCCAGAACGTACCACGGACGCTTGCGGGGGTCGTAGTTGGAGGCCCGGTACTGCTCCACGGTCTTCTTGGTGGAGTACATGTCGCCCTCGGCCGCGGTGCCGTAGTACACGCCGCCGAAATTCAGTGCCTTGCCCACCATGATGATGTTGTCGCGGTTCTTGAGAAAATCGGTTTTCTGTCCCGCCAGGGTGTCCACCACCTTCATGCGGTCGGCCAGCCAGGAATCGATGATGCCGATGCTGTCGTTGACCAGAGACGAAAACATGGCCGAACCGTTGGAGAAGTTCTGCTGGTTGGTTTCCCGATCCTTGACGGTGAGATACAGACAGATGGTGACAAGCAGAACAGCGAATGGAATGAAGATCCCCAGAAATATTTTGAATTTCAAAGACTTAAGACTGAACACAATGGTCGCTCCCATAACCATAAAGTTATATGTCGGTTATGCTAGCACGGAAGCATGACAAATTTTGTGACATTCAACAAATGAAACGTCCTGTCAGAGAATCTCTGCTTCAGATTGTGAAACGTTTCAAAAAAAAAGAAAAACTCCGTCCCGCGCCGGATTTTCATACGCTCCTGCCAGAGCAGCCGATCCGCATCCGCCACGGTTTCCCGGAGGAAATCGGCATCACGCGCAGGCGCATCCGCCTCCCCAGGCGCAGGGAGCCGCGCCAAAGAAACGGATTCAATGGGATCCAGAAGCGAATGACGGTTTTCCGGTCAACACGTCTACATTGGACGTTTTACGACCAGTTCATGATACATACAGGGCGCGGGAGACAGATGTCTGGGATTGCGCTCCGTCAGCTCCTCAAGGGCCATCTGCACCTGAAATTCGTCCAGCATCGCAAGTTCCCGTCTTCCCGACGCGCCTCCGGCGTTCCAAACAGACTCAGAGCCGCTGATTTCGACACGCACATGGCTGCCGTTCCAAGCACGCTCGCGGCTACCGTTCCAAGCACGCTCGCGGCTGCCGTTCCAAACACGCTCATGGCTGTCCTCCGGAACAAGTTCAAGATAGTGGACCAGACCAGGTTCGTAGCCGAAAAATCTCCGACGGCAGTTCTGAACATGATCCACCTGACGGCGGAAGCCGGCCAGTGATGTCATGCTGAAATGGATCATGGAGGACGGACGCAGCAGAAAAACATGGGAAACGCCGAACACCACGGCAGAACGGCCGTGTTCGAGGATGCGTCCCCTCAGAAACGACGACTCCAGCTGACCATACGCCGCGCCCTCCGGCAGTCGGGTCAGCCACAGACGGGCCGGCGCGGTTTTAATCATGAAAACGGCAAAGAAGTACGCAATCTCAAGGAGGGCAAGAATTCCGGCGGCAGGAGCCGCTGTTTCCAGGTCCGCGCCGGAGAAGAACAGCCAGATGGCCGTCATGGCCGTCGCCAGGGCCGGAGCCAGAAAATTCATGGGACGGAAGATCCCGGCCGCATACCGCCGCAGCAGGAAATTCCTCATGCTCAGGCCCGCGCTCCCGTTGTCAGCGCGGAGCGGAGCCACGGGAACCGGCGGATGCTCCCGGCAAAAGCGTTCATACGCACCAAGCCATGCAGGGTCCCGCAGAAACCGTTCCTGCTGATAATAGTCTCGTTCCGAATTCCCGCCCCCGGCGGCATGAGCCGCCGCCGAAGCCTGCTTTTTTCCGGCCGCATCGTAGGCCAGGTCCGGGGCGGCGGCTTTCCCGGCTTCGTCTCTGTCAAAAAGAGCGGATGCGATTCTTGATGCCGCAAGGGGCGGAAACGCGCAGAACAGCAGCGCAAGGACGACGACAATCTCCCGCGAAAGATCCTCGATCGCCAGAATGTCAGCCGCCATCAGCAGCAGAAAAACCTGGAGGATATAGATACCAGCGGCGAAAACCACGGTTATTTTTCTGCGGTTGCCTGCCTGCGCGTCCCTGCCTGAAACGCTCCCTGCAGAATGACGATCCGGACTGTCCACGCTGCTTCTCCTCTCATTTATCAGGCTCTCCGCCCGTCTTCCTTTTTCTTTGTGTCTGTTCCCGCATATCGCTGTATCGGCCTGTCACCGTTTCACTCAGTCGCGGGCTTCGTCCGTCGCGGTTTTCCGCCTGATGCCGCCTGCCGGCCGTCCGAGACATGATCGGCCTCAGGCAGACTAAATCTTGAAAGAGACCGGGGGATTGAGTATAATCCGAGTATATCAAACAGCGCCGGAATTTAATTTAAACCATGACAGCTTTAAGCAGAATATCGGTTCATCATCACCATCATCCTAAATAGTCTTTCAGGAGGATGGCTGCTGGAAGACTTTCGGATCTTCCGGCCGGCGGAAAAGGATTTCAGCCCTTGGGAGATCGGAACTTCCAGGGGTTTTAAATTTTGTGTTTCCGGGTTTTTATCACAGTAGTTTTTACGGAGGAGCCGCCTTGGGGCGCGCAATCACATATGAGTAGCAATCGCTTACGTATCGCCATGCAGAAATCGGGTCGTCTGAGTCAGGATTCCCAGGCACTGCTGAAAAGCTGCGGACTGAAAATAAACAAGCGCGAGGAACGTCTTATCGCCCATGTGGACAACATGCCCATCGACATTCTCCGCGTCCGGGACGACGACATTCCGGGTCTGGTCATGGACGGCGTGGTGGATCTGGGCATCGTAGGCGAAAACGTGCTGGAGGAAACCCGCCTTGAGCGTCTGGCTCTTGGTCTCAGAACCGAATTCAAAACTCTCAGAGAGCTTGACTACGGCGACTGCCGTCTGTCCCTGGCCATACCTACCGAGCAGGAATGGACCGGCGCGCAGATGCTCTCAGGCGCCAAAATCGCCACCACCTACCCGAATCTGCTGAGAGAATATCTCAAGAAACTCAACATCGAATTCAAGCCGGTGCTTCTCACCGGATCGGTGGAGGTGGCTCCGAGAGCCGGTCTGGCCGATGCCATCTGCGATCTGGTAAGCTCGGGGGCAACCATCGAGGCCAACGGCCTGAAGGAGGTTCAGGTGATTTTCGAATCCCGGGCGGTTCTCATCCAGCGCTACAAGGAGCTGTATCCCGAAAAGCAGGCCGTGCTGGATCAGCTGCTGCCGCGCATTGACGGCATGCTTATGGCCCGGGGCAGCAAATACATCATGCTCCACGCGCCGAAGAAGAATCTGGAGGAGATCATCAGAATCCTTCCGGGCGCAGAAAATCCTACCGTTCTGCCGCTGGCCCACACCCAGGAAACCGTGGCCGTTCATGTGGTGACCAAGGAAAAACACTTCTGGGAAACCATGGAGGAGATCAAGAAGCTGGGAGCCAGCTCGATTCTGGTGCTGCCGATCGAAAAAATGCTTCAGTAGCACCGCATCGCGCCATGGCGCGCAAACAGGGTTCAGACCGAAACTACAAACCACTCTAGGGGGTTGCAATCAATGAAAACCGTAATCTGGGATCAGCTTTCCCAGGCACAGCGTGAAGAAATTCTCACCAGGCCCGCAGTAAGCTCCAAGCTGGATATCAAGGGCATTGTCACAGACATCGTGCAGCGCATCAAAACCGAAAAGGACAAGGCTCTTTTGGAAATCTCCGCCCGTCTTGACCATGTCGCCGACGGCAGGCTGAAACTTTCCCAGGAGGAGATCCGGGAGAAGATCGGCCGCGTCAGCGAGGAACTGAAACAGGCTCTGAACCACGCCTACCACAACATCGCGCTGTTCCACGAAAACCAGCGTCACCATCCGGTTACGGTTCACACGGAAGCGGGCGTCACCTGCGAGCTGCATACCCACGCCATCGACAACGTGGGACTTTACGTGCCCGGCGGCTCCGCCCCGCTGGTGAGCACCGTGCTGATGCTGGGGGTTCCGGCGCAGATCGCCGGCTGCAAAAAGGTGGTGCTCTGCTCCCCTCCGCCCATCGCCGATGAAATCGTTTACGCCGCAAGTCTCTGCGGGATAAGCGAAATCTACGGCATAGGCGGCGCCCAGGCCATCGCCGCCATGGCCTACGGCACCGAGACGGTATCCAAGGTGGACAAAATCTTCGGACCGGGCAACGCCTTCGTCACCGAAGCCAAAAAGCAGATTTCGGGCGACAGCCGCGGCGCCGCCATCGACATGCCGGCCGGCCCTTCCGAGGTGCTGGTGATTGCCGATGCCAGCGCGAATCCGGCCTTCGTGGCGGCGGATCTCCTCTCCCAGGCCGAGCACGGACCTGATTCCCAGGTGATACTGGTGACCGACTCGGCGGATCTGGCCGCCAGGGTGAACGAGGAAATCGACCGTCAGCTGGCCCTGCTGCCACGCAAGGACATCGCCTCGCGCTCCCTTGATGCCAGCCGCGCCATCGTCTGCTCCGATCTGAAGGAGGCCTGCGCGATTTCCAACACCTACGCTCCGGAGCATCTGATCCTGCAGGTGACCGGGGCCAGATCCCTGCTTCACGAGCTGAGAAACGCCGGTTCCATCTTCATCGGCTCCTGGACTCCGGAGGCGGTGGGAGACTACGCCAGCGGCACCAACCACACTCTGCCGACATACGGCTACGCCAGAACCTATTCAAGTCTGGGCCTGGCGGATTTCGAACGCCGCTACACCGTGCAGGAACTCACCCGTGAGGCCCTTGGGCATCTTGAGGACACCATTGTGAAAATGACCGACGCCGAGGGTCTCATGGCCCACCAGCGCGCCGTCACCATCCGACTCGGTCATTTCAAGGGAGAATAAGCAGACATGAATCTTGCCAAGCTGGCCTGCAAAAGAGTGCAGGAACTGACGCCATATCAGTCCGCCCGACGCATCGGCGGCGTGGGACGGGTTTATCTCAACGCCAACGAAAGTCCCGAAGCCACGGCGTTCGCCCTGGATCCGTCGGTCTACAACCGCTATCCGGAGTGTCAGCCGCCGGAACTTCTGGAGGCTTACGCCGCCTATGCCGGAGTAAACCCGCAGCAGGTGATAGTCGCCCGAGGATCCGATGAGATCATCGGTCTGCTCTGCCGCGCCTTCTGCGAGCCCGGCCGGGAAGCCGTTCTCATCTGTCCGCCCACCTACGGCATGTATTCCATCGCCGCGGAAACCAACGGCATTGAAACCCTGAAGGCGGACCCCGACGAGAACTTCCAGCCTGACTGCGACGCCATCGAGAAGATCCTGGACCGCAAGCCGGTGAAGGCGCTGTTCCTCTGCTCCCCCAACAATCCTACCGGAACTCTGCTGGAGCGGGATCGTCTGATCCGACTGCTTGAGAAGACTCAGGGGCGCGCCCTGGTGGTGGTGGACGAGGCGTATATCGAGTTCGCAAGCGAACATACCTTTGTCGATCTGCTGGAGCAATACCGCCACCTGGTCATCACCAGAACGCTGTCCAAGGCCTTCGGTCTTGCCGGCCTGCGCTGCGGCTTCGCCCTGGCGGATCCCGAGGTGGTTTCGCTGCTGCTGAAGGTCATCGACCCGTATCCGATCTGCGCCCCGGTGGCCCAGGTGGCCGCCGAAGCGCTGAAGCCAGAGAACGTCGAAATCATGAGAAGGCGCGTGACCGAGCTGAACGGCATCAGAAACGAGTTTCTTGAAAAATGCTCAAAGCTTTCCTTCGTCACCGCATCCTTTGACTGCAACGGCAACTACGTGCTGCTGAGGTTCAAAGACGGCAACGGCATCTTCGAGGCGGCGCGCAAGGCCGGCTTCATTCTCCGCAACTTCGACGACAAGCCGAGACTGAAGGACTGCGTGCGGATCACCGTAGGGTCCAGAGCGGAAATGGACGATCTCTACGCCTTTCTGAAGGAGCAGGAAAAGTGACCAAATATCTGTTTATCGACCGGGACGGAACCCTGGTGGCGGAGCCTGAGGACGAGCAGGTGGACGCCCTTGAGAAAATCGAATTCGAGCCTGAGGTGATTCCGGCGCTGAGAGAGCTGGCGGAAGCCGGCTACAGTCTGGTGATGGTAACCAACCAGGACGGTCTTGGCACCTCATCCTTTCCGGAGGAGGACTTCAGAATTCCCCAGGAATTCATTCTGAAAACCCTTTCCTCCCAGGGGATCAGGTTCGACGACGTTCTGGTATGCCCGCATTTTCCTTCGGACAACTGCCTCTGCCGCAAGCCCAGAACCGGCCTGGTGACGGAATATCTCAAACGCACCGACTGGGACCGGGGAAGCTCGTATGTCATCGGCGACCGTCAGAGCGATGCGGAACTGGCCGCCAACATGGGTCTGGCCGCGCTGCAGTACAGCCGCGAGAGTCTGAACTGGAGCGCCATCGCAAAAGCGATCCTCAAAAAGGAGCGCGTCGCCACGGTTACCCGCAACACCAGGGAAACCCGCATCACCGTAAGCGTGAACCTGGACCGTCAGGGAGGCAGCAGCATCTCCACCGGCGTGGGCTTCTTCGATCACATGCTTGATCAGATCGCCACCCACGGCGGCTTTCAGCTGAATCTGAAGGCCGATGGGGATCTCCATGTGGACGAGCACCACACGGTGGAGGACGTGGGCATCGCCCTGGGCTCCGCCCTGAAGCAGGCCCTGGGGGACAAACGTGGCATCGTGCGCTTCGCCTTCGCCCTGCCCATGGACGAGGTATACGCCAAAATCGAGGGTTTTGAAACCTCGCTTTTGGAGCAGACTCCGTCGGCCGTGCTGGACATATCCGGCAGACCGTTCTGCAGTTTCGTCTGCGATGCCGACTTCGTCCGCGCCAGCGTGGGCGATTTTCCGGTGGAAATGGTGCCCCACTTTTTCAGATCCCTCTCAGACGCCATGGGCATCACCCTGCATCTTTTTGTCAGCCCCGGCAACACCCACCATCAGGTGGAGGCGCTGTTCAAGGGCTTCGGCAGAGCTCTGAGACAGGCCGTGAAGGTGGAGGGAAACCAGCTGCCGTCATCCAAGGGGGTTCTGTAAATGACAACACCGAAAATCACCATTATCGACACGGGCTACGCCAATCTGTCCTCCGTCAAGATCGCCTTTGACAAAATCGGCGCGGACGCGAAGATCAGCGCCGACGCCGACGACATCAGAAAGGCCGACAGGCTGGTGCTGCCGGGGGTTGGCACCGCCAGCGCCGCCATGGCCAAGCTTGAGGAAAGAAAACTTCCAGATCTCATCAGATCCGCGCGGCAGCCGCTACTTGGCATCTGTCTTGGCATGCAGATGCTCGCCGAAATATCCGAGGAAAACCTGGGAGAGAAGGATCCGGAGGTGAAGTGCCTCGGGGTCATAGGCTCAAGAGTCAGCCTGATGAAGACCGGAGATCTGCGTCTGCCCCACATGGGCTGGAATCAGATTGAAATTCAGAAGGATCATCCGCTGTTTGAAGGCATCAGAAACGGAAGCTTTTTCTACTTCGTGCATTCCTACGCCATGAACCTTGGCGAATGGACCGCCGCCTCCTGCGCATACGGCGCAAGCTTCACCGCGGTGGCAGCCAGCGGCAACTTCATGGGGACCCAGTTCCATCCTGAAAAATCGGGAGCCGTAGGCTCTAAACTGCTCAAGAACTTTGTGGAGATGCAGCTATGATCATTCCTGCAGTGGATTTAATCAACGGCAGAGTCGTGAGACTTTTTCAGGGCGACTACGGCCAGAAAACTGAATATTCCTGGACTCCTCAGGAGCGTTTTGATCTGTACGTCAGCGAGGGCGCCAGGCAGCTGCATCTGGTGGATCTGGACGGCGCCAAGGATGCCTCGAAAAGACAGCTTGCCGCCATACGGGATCTCATCCGCAACACGCCCGCCCCGATCCAGATCGGCGGCGGCATCAGATCGGAATCCGACGTGGCGGATCTCCTGGCCGCCGGCGCCGAGAGAGTTGTCATCGGATCCAAGGCCGTGAAGGAGCCTGACGCCGTGGCCGTCTGGATGAAAAAGTACGGCGCCGAGCATATCGTCCTGGCCCTGGACGTCAACGTGGTGGACGGCAGAAGGCTGATAGCCGTGGCCGGCTGGCAGCAGAGCAGCGGCGTCACCATCGAGGAGCTTGTGGAAAAATATCTGCCTTTCGGCCTGAAGCATGTGCTGTGCACCGACATCAGCCGGGACGGAACTCTTAAGGGGTCCAACGTGGAGCTCTACCGGGATCTGGCCTCGAAATATCCTGATGTGGCTTTTCAGGCCTCCGGCGGCATCGGCTGTCTTGCAGACGTGGCCGCGCTGAAGGATACCGGAGTGAAGGGAGTGATCCTGGGACGATCCCTTCTTGAAGGCAAACTCACTGTTAAGGAAGCAATCGCATGCTGGCAAAAAGAATAATTCCATGCCTGGATGTCAGAGACGGAGTAGTCGTCAAGGGCGTCCAGTTCAGAAACCATGAGATCATGGGCGACATCGTGGCTCTGGCAAAGAGATATTCCGAAGCCGGCGCCGACGAACTGGTGTTTTACGACATCACCGCCTCCTCCGACGATCGCACCGTGGACAAAAGCTGGGTGAGAAAGGTGGCCGAGGTCATCGATATCCCTTTCTGCGTGGCAGGCGGCATCAGAACCGTGGAGGATGCCCGCAGAATACTGGAATTCGGAGCCGACAAGGTGTCCATCAATTCCCCGGCGCTGGCGGATCCGGATCTCATCTCCCGCCTTGCCGACCGATTCGGCGTGCAGTGCGTGGTGGTGGGCATCGACTCATACTACGACAAGGAACTTGACCGCTACTGCGTCAAGCAGTACACCGGCGTTGAAAGCAAGACCTGCACCACCGCCTGGTCCACGCCGGACTGGGTGCAGGAGGTGCAGAAAAGAGGCGCCGGAGAGATTGTGCTGAACATGATGAATCAGGACGGCATGCGCAAGGGTTACGATCTGACCCAGCTGAAGCTGGTGAGATCTCTTGCCAGAGTGCCTCTTATCGCCTCCGGCGGAGCCGGCGCCATGGAGCATTTCAGAGACGCCTTTGTGGAGGCCGATGCCGACGGAGCGCTGGCCGCTTCGGTGTTCCACAAGGGACTTATCGCCATACCAGAACTCAAGGATTACCTGCGCAAGGAAGGAGTAGCAATCCGTGACTGAAATAGCTAAAGAGGAAACCAATCCCGTGAAGAAATACGGAATCGATCCCGATCTGCTGGACTGGGAAAAAGTAGGCGGCATGATGCCGGTGATCGTGCAGAACCACCGCTCCGGCAAGGTTCTGATGTTCGCCTATATGAACCGCCAGGCTCTTGATAAAACCCTGGAAACAGGTCTTGCCACCTTCTTCAGCAGAACCAAGCAGAGACTCTGGACCAAAGGCGAGGAATCAAAGCATTACCTGCACGTGGTGGCTCTGACCACCGACTGCGACAGCGACACGCTGCTGCTGTCTGCGGATCCGGAGGGACCGACCTGCCACAACGGCACCGAAAGCTGCTTCGACACCCAGCCGGAACTGGCGCTGGGATTTCTGGCGGAGCTTGAGGCGCTGGTGGAATCCCGCAAGGAAGCAGATCCTGAAAAAAGCTACACCGCCAAGCTCTTTCACAACGGCGTGCCTAGGATTGCGAAGAAAGTGGGCGAGGAGGCTATCGAAACCGCTCTTGCCGCCGTGTCCGAAGACAAGGAGGAATTCATCGGCGAGGCCGCTGATCTGCTCTTTCACCTGACGGTGCTTCTCAGCGCCAAAAAGGTGAAATACAGCGACGTGATGACATGCCTCAGCAGGCGCCACTCCAACTTCAATCAGTACAAGGTGGAGCACGCCATCAAGAAATCAAAGACCTGCTAATAGCGGATCAGACAGAAGCTAGCGGACTGCGAATTGCAGTCCGTTGTAATCTGCACGACATCAACAGGCCGGAGCAATGTGTTCTAGCCAGACATGATATTCACTAAAAGGATACAAACAAACCCATCGCAATAAGCAGATCACACTCAACCAGAATAAAGAAAATCTAGAATCTGTTCCTCTTTTCTCTTTCATTGGTTTCAATTACGGCTCTTTTGTAATCCTCGTCAAGTTTTTGCTGTCTTGCCCTTTCTGCATCCTCTCTTGCTCGTTTCTCGTCAGCCTCGATACACAATTGATTAAAGCCATCCTTCCATTCCGGAATCTTATCAATTAACCATCCAGCAACATAAAATAATAAGGCGCCTCCCACAAACATTCCAATTAAAATTTCCATCACTGATCCTCAACCGATAATTACATTTTCTGCGTTAATTTCTTTATCGTCCATTATCAATCTGAATTTATTCGTAGCATCCAAAGTGACAGTGACAGGAATTTCTACAGGTGTATCCTTAAAAAGTTGCCAATATTCTCCGTTGTCAATATTCTGAATTTCAAACACAGATTCAAATTTGAGACATACAGAAAATTTGCAATCCATTTCGGATAAAGCAAAACTTTCAGGAAATATATCTCGTTTGAGTTGATTGTCTTTTAATCTACCATAATCCAAAAGACCGTTAGGATCTTTAATCTTTTCATAAGATTTATTGAAAATCTCTGCAAAATATTGGGGATTTTCTTTAAGTTTCTTGTTTAATTCATTGTGCACAAGTTCTTTGAGTTGTTCAAAAAAATCGTGGGAGAAAATAGCCATATTTCAACCTTAGTAAACAATAAACAGTTAGAACTTTTTGCTGGCAAAATGCCATGCAACCTACAACAAGTTTACTATTGTTTTTTTTTGTACAGTTAAAACTGACTATTTCCTGAGTTTTGTGATTTATGGCTCAGTTCTTCGATGGAGGTCTACAATTATGGGCAAGTAGATTCAAGGCGCCAGTTCGATTTCTTAACTAAACTTACTGTAGTCCATGCTTAACAAACTGCTTCAAACAAGCAATTATGAGAACCTACACAACCCACATATCATCCTGTTCGCGGGTTAACCAAATCGTTAAGCCCAAAATATTCATCAGATATGTTTCAACATCAATATTTTTAATCTGCAAACACCATTCTAAAGATTACTGATTTTGTTTCTCAGATGGACAGATAAGAGGCATTGCATCCGCCTAACTTTTAAAGCCGCATATTCCTCCTCAGTTGCAAGTTCTAATCCAGTTAATTTAATAGGATTTTCTTTGGCTTTCTTTTCAGACTGTCTGGTTGCCATTTTAAAATTATCCCAGTCCTCTTTTGTCTCTATTTTAAAAGTTGAATATAAAGCTTCCAGCGACATGTTTAACTCCTTGCAGATCACGACTTGAATTGTATCATATCAATCTGAAATCCAAATCATTTTAATTACCTTTTAGTTGCTTCCAAAAATCATATAAATCACAATCATTTATACCTCATATAGCAGAAACTCCCACCCACGACGCATTAAGTCGCCGCTTCATGTATGGCGGTATCAACGCCAGATCTATATTTCTGGAATGAAATCGAAAATGAACATTAGGATTCTGATTGCTATGAAACATCCACACCCAAAACCACAAAATATATTATCTCAGACAAACAAAACAACGATATATTGTGGATCATTTTACATTATGCTACACTTTCTGTATGTTGTTTTCAGTTGCATTCCTTAATCACAGGCATTAAACGGTAATATGCTCGATTTTATAGAACTTTATGTACCAGGCGAAATCCTAATCGGTCTGTTTATACTCGGACTGATAGTCATAGTTCTATTGTGCGTCTGCATCTACCTGATTGTCAAATATGAGCTGGTTGACGCAATTGATATGATTATCGAACTGATGCGCCCATGGTAATCAAAACAAGAACAAAGCGAAATAACAATCAAAAATTAGCTACAAATTTGCTCAATCACTTAACCAAGCAACAAATAAATCACTTCACATTTTCAAATCCGTTCACAAAACAATAAATAGAGTCTATTTATAAGCTCGTATGCGCCCGTCATACCTTTCCGGGTAAACTGTGCGTCCATACCGGACACGGTTAAGCCAAGATACTTTCCCGTCAATACGTCAGTCATGCTGCGATGTAAACCTTGCCGACACCATCGCCGCTGATGCGATAAAAACCTGCGAGAGTTTGTCCTGCCAGAGGCTGTTCAGTTTGTCTGCTGATCTGTTTCCTCTGCGGCGCCATCGCTGGCCTCACCCGACGGCAATACATCATCTATCCCGTCCGCATTTCCATCTATCACGTCCGCGTTCACCTCTTTCCCGTCTCCATTCTCCTTTGCCCCGTCTGCATTCCCTTCTATCCCGTCAGCGCCCTCCTCAACCCTGTCAACGAAACAGGCGGCCATGCCCCAGGTTTCCTTCTTGCGGTTGTACTGCAGACATGCCAGACCCTGAACCATATCTCCGTCTGCCAAATCCGCATCCGCCAGTTCCGCCGGCGAAACAAAGACAGAGTCTCCCGCATTCCTGTTTTTCTTTGATTTACTGAGTTTTACCAGACCGAAATTCTTGCCCTCAGGCACCGACAGCCTGCCACTGAAACGTCTTGCGATCCCCTCCGGCAGCTCCGATAAATCCGCTTCTCCCAGCACCGCAATGGCGTTCACAATAGGATGATCCGGCTCCTTTTTGGCAAAACGGCAGGACAAACCCACATGCAGGCATGAGCCAATCCCGGCGTCCGTTCCGGCTGGAACCAGTTCAGTGGGGATCCTGAAGGTTACGCCCCTGACCGCAAGACAGTTCAGATTTCCCGATTTGCGGTCAACGCCGGTCACCAACGCCGCAACCGGATGCGGAAGCATATCCTCGCCTTCGGACTGTTCCGCGCCGCCTTCGATTTTACGGAAACTGAACAGGCTGAATTCGCGACCCTCGCCCCGACCTGCCAGTTCCACCAGATCGCCCTGGGCAAGTCCATGTTCGGCCGCCGCTTTTTCGGATACTGACAAATCAAGCAGCGTCGCTTCCTTCACGGAAGCCGGAAGCGCGCCGTCCATGTCTCCGAAATCAAAGTCCAGATCGGCGTACAGTTTGCGCTTCTGCTTCTTCTTACCATCTGGAGTTGTGAACTCCACCATCTCGCCCACAACGGCCCGACAGCGTTCGCAGCCGCTGCAGAGCAGCTCGTAGGCCCGGCCGGACATTCTGGCGTAGAAGGCATCCTCCGCAAGCGGCTCGCAGCCGGTGAACCAGTCCTGATTCTGGACGGCGTAATCCTCGTCGCTTGGCCTTGACTTTCCATCGAGATACAGCAGAAATTCGTTCTTGGCCCGCGGATAATCCCCGGCCGCGTACAGAAGCTGGGCCAGATTGCGGTGAATGTTGATCTTGAACTGCTCGTCGGTAGGATTCGAAAGCGCGCGGCAGCAGCAGCTTACAGACAGATCCGGATCCCGACCGGCCACCAGTTCGGCCAGCTCCGCCCAGGCCCAGCTGACATCGGGATATTCCCGCACCACCACCAGCAGTTTTTCCTCGGCCTCCTGGAGGTTTCCCAGTCGGGCCAGGATCCTGGACAGGTACAGGGTATGCCAGATGTAGTCGGGCTCGCGCTCCGCCATCTGTCTGGCATAAGGCAGATAAAACTCTAGCAGTTCAGGCGGCGCGCTTCTATCCTTGGCCAGTTCCCCCACCGCCCGGGATATGGCCTCCGCCGCCAGAGGCTTGAAATCGTTTCCCTCCTCCTTGGCCCAGTAATCCGGCCCCAGGTTTTCCGGATTCCAGATCCTCAAAAAGGATGCGAAGCGGAACTGCTCCGCCCGGGGGTTGTTGAGTTTTTTCAGACTGCGGTGGAGACTGACTCCGATTATCAGCATGCACCGATGCAGAAGATCCCTTTTGTCCCGCGGAATGTTAAGTTTGAAGTAGGTGTTGAGCCAGCTCTTGATCTGATGAAAATCAGGACGGGGACAGGCAAGAGCTTCCTTGCAGGCCCGGTAAAGTCTCCAGCCCAGAGTCAGATCCCGGGAGGTGTCGCCGGAAAGTCGCCGATACTCGGAAAGCAGCTGGGCAGCCAGCTGATTCTGCTGATCTTTTGGCAGCGCCATGGCCTGCTGCAGAAGACTTTCCGCAGATGCGGACGCCGATGGATCCGCATACGATCCCTGAAACGGGCCGCCGTAGCTCTGCCAGGCCTCCGGCGTCGGAGGCGGGCCATACTGATAAGGATCCCCTGCCGGGCCGGGCTCGAACCGATAGCCGTCAGGCTCCGGACCGCCGCGCTGATCCCAGCCTGCCGCGGCTTCCAGACCCCATGGCGAAGACTCCAGATCTGGCGCAGGCACCTGCAGGTTCTGATAGTCACATGGCGAGTTTTCCGGCGCCGCGTTGGAAAAGTTCCGCGAAGGCATCTGATGACTGCCACCTGCCTGATGCATTGCGTCCCACATCTGCGAAGCCGCAATCTGATGCGGACCGTTCCCGGTTCCTGCGCCGCCACCTGCCCGGTATCCGCCTCCCACGCAACGCTCGATTCTTGCGGCGGCCTGCTGATCCGATCCGGGATCGATACCCCGCAGCAGATTTCTGCATTCGTCCGCCAGCGTCTGATCGGGAATCTCTCCTGACGCCTGCTTCCTGACGATATCTATGAACACGTTCATGGCGGCGATGGCAAGCCAGCGTTCATCCGGCCGATCAAAACTGAGACGGACAGGATCGGGATACCCCTGGGGAAGACATTGTTTCAGCTCGGCAAAAGCGCCCTGAAGATCTCCCGCCTTCCTCAAAGCGAAGACCTTCCTGCTGGCATACGGATCTATTCCTGATTTTGCAGGTCCGCTCATATCCGCCTCCTTAATGCGGCAAAGACCGCCGACAACGGTTCCAATATGGATCGTTTATACCACAGCGGCGCGGATGGCTGAAAGGATCTGCCGGAGAAAGATTGAAATTGGTGATACAAGCGGAAATTTGAGTCCGTATCCGGGAAAATCCCCTCGCCTCCAGGACAGATCCGAAGCATGAAAGCAAGCGCCACAGGAAACGACGCAGGCGCACGCGCAAGACCAAGGCCTAAGAATAAGCGGATCAGAAAAGATGTGGCAAGGTCTGCCCAGCGCGCCTAGTCCCATATGGCAAGACTTATGAAAAAAGTCCGGAACAGCGTTGACAATAGTTAGATATCTAACTATAATTCCCGCATATGAGAAAAATGCTTTATCTGGTTTCCCGTGTTCACGAGCTGGGAAACGACTACATTGCCAACGAACTGAAAAAGCGCGGCGCGGAGGAACTGGCGCCCAGCCACGGCGACATTCTCTTCTGTCTCCATCAGAAGGGACAGCTGACCATGAAGGAAATTGCCGAAATGATCCACCGCACCCGGCCCACCGTCACCGCACTGGTGTCAAAACTGGAAAAGCTGGATTACGTAAGACGGAAAGCATCCCCCACGGACGGCCGCAGCGCCATAGTGGAGCTGACCGAAAAAGGAAGTGCCTTCATGCCGGCGTTCGAGGAAATTTCAGAGGGCCTCAACCAGATGCTCTACGCCAACCTTACGGACGGGGAGGCGCGGCAGCTGGAATCGCTGCTTGAAAAGGCGCTGAAATGATATACGGAAGCCGCGACGGCTATGATTTCCCGCCAGAACGGGGTTCCGTCCCGGCGCAATGCAAATGACAACAGAAGGAAGTAAAAAAATGACAAACGTCAAAACCACAGAAATCGGCAGTCTTGACAAGATCGGATCCGCCTACGAGCACGGCAAGGCCTTTCTCCACGATGCGCTGGAACTCACCAGCTGCGAGATCTCGGTGAACTTCATGCCGTCCGGCTCCAGTTCTCCTTTCAAGCACAAGCACAAGCAGAACGAGGAAGTGTACATCGTTCTGAAGGGCGCCGGCTCCATGACCGTGGACAACGAGACCTTCGCCATCAGTGAAGGCTCCTGTGTCAGGGTCAAGCCTGAAGGCGTGCGCTCCATGACAGCCGATACCGATCTGCAGTACATCTGCGTTCAGGCCAAAGACAACTCCCTGGAGCAGTTCGTATTCGGAGACGGCGAGATCTGCTGACACATCGAAGACTACTTTCTGCCGCCGTCTGACTTGAGGAGATCGGCAAGACCGCCCTGAGTCAGCAGAGCCTTTCTGAGATCGGACAGGGTCATGGTCTTTGAGCTCATATCCACCGGGCGCACCGATTTCACCGTCATGTAGCCCAGTCTTGTGGAATAGATGCCGGCTGCGATGCCCTGCCCCAGGGCCGAGCTCAGGCGTCCGGCCATGCCGGCGCCCAGAACGTCCGTGACCGCATCGGTGGCAAGATCCGCCATGCCGATGAAAATGATGTTGCGGATGACCCGGCGGTAGAGCTGCATCCTGCCCCAGAGCCCGCAGCGCAGGCCGTAGATCTCGGAGATCTCGCGGATCATTCTGAGAGAGCGCGCCAGGGTAAAGGTCATGTCAAGCCAGGCCATGGGGCTTAAAGCCACAATCACTCCGTTCTCTCTGGATCTGCGGACGATGATCCGTCGCGCCTTCTCGTCCTGGGCTCTAAGCAGCGCCTCCTCGTAAAGAGCGAACACGTCGGCGGCGGAAAAATGCTCCTTTACCTTGTGTCTGAAGGAGTCGAACTGGCGGCTTTCCAGCATCCCGCTATCCCGGGCCATCTCGGCGCACAGGGCGAAAGCGTCGGCGGCTGAGCCGCTTTTGATGATCTCTCTGATCTGCAGCCTTCTCTCGTCGGAGCGCTTCAGAAGCAGCACCGACTTCAGTTCCCGCCACAGGCTCGCAAGCGCCATAACCAGAAGCAGCAGCATCACCGTCCCGGAGACTATGCCGGCAACGGAGTTCTGGGCGAAAGCAGAGGAAACGAAAAACCAGCACTGCAGACCGCCCAGTCCCGTTATCAGCAGCAGGATCCACAGCACCGGGCTGGTCCAGACGCGGGCCGGAGTGACATCCGTCGCCTCCTCTTCCTCGAACTCGATGGTGGTGGCCACCTCGTGGGACTGAATTTCAGCCGGCTCAAGGCTGGCCGCATCCGCATCAAGCTCAAAGCCCCGCTTCAGCGCCTCCGCCCCGGGTTTATCCTCCTGCAGCAGAATCTTCCGCCGATCAGAACTCATCTTCTGATCATGACTCTTTTCCGGATCAGACTTCTTCTCCGGCTCGTCCTCCAGCACGAACCCCGCCTTCATTTCATTCCGACTCAAAGTTTGTCTCCTATCAGATATTCCAGCAGCACGTCAAGATTCAGCTCCGGGATGGGCTGTCCCGGCGACAGCGCCGGCGGCGGCAGTTTCACGAAACGGAAATACTTCTGAAAGAAATCCATGTTCTCCCGGGTCCAGATTTCAGGAACGCTACCGGGATAAAAGGGCTTGACGGAAGGATCCGCCGACACCAGCACCTGATGCTTCTGGCCTCTGATCTCGGCGGTGACGCAGTTTGCGGCCCGGATGGCGGAAAGAACCAGATACTCGCAGTGGGCGCCGTCTGCCCGGGCCTGCCCCACTGCAAGGGACACCATGGATTTCAGAAGGGACAGCAGATGATGGTGCTCGTCGTAGGTAATGCGATCGCACTTGGAGGCGGCGAAAACCACCTTGTCGATTTTCGGGGAAAAAAGCCGGTTCCACCAGGAGCTGGCGCCGTAATTGAAATTCTCAAGCAGCACCTGGAAGGTGTCGTTGATATCCATGAAGGTTTCCTTTCCCCCCATCAGCGCCTGCAGACAGTCGATGATGACAATCTGACGATCGATTTTGGAGAAGCATTCCCGGTAGAACTTCCGCACCACCTGCTCCCGGTAGGCGTTGTAGCGGGTCTTCAGGCAGGCGTACAGACTTCCGGCGTCATGATCGGAAACCGGCACCCCCGTCCATGGCACAAACTGCAAAAGCAACGCGCCGGCCAGATTGCCGGGGAGCACGAAACGTCCCGGCACCACCATGGCAAGCCCCGCCTCTTTGCAGGCTCTGAGCCAGGCGGTATAGGCCTCCACCGCCGCCGCCAGCGCACGCTCGTCAGGAGGAGAAAGAGGATCAAGCTCGGATACGGCGCTCTGCCAAATCGAGGCATCGGCGACTTGCCTTACCTTGGTCGCCTGGGCGGCGATGGCGGCGGAGAACTCCTCGTAGCTGAGATCCAGGAGCATGAGATCCAGCAACCACTCGCCGGGATAGTCCCAGATATCCAGATAGAGACTGCGCATCTGCCCCTTCCGCAGCCAGCGATCGTCCCGATAGCGGATCTCAAGGCGGATTTCGCTGACGCCGTCGGTGGGCTCCGGCCACGCCGGAGGCTCGGACGTGAGACTGTCCATGGCGTTGCGGTACGGAAACGCGGCCACGGACAGATCCCGGGCGGGAGCCAGGCCGCCATAGCAGATGCCGGCCTTTTCAAAGGACGGGAAGCGGGACAGCCGGCTTGCTGCATCCTCGTCTCCGAAACTGCAGACGGTGTTCACCAGAGAGGTGATAAGGGCGGTCTTGCCGCCTCTTGAAAGACCGGTGATGCCGATTCTCAGTTCCCGATCCAGCAGAAGGTTGCGTCCCTGATCGGCGGCGCTTTGCAGTCTTTTAAGAAGATCCATCGGTACTCGTCACGCTCTGCTCTATGTTCTTTCAGGTTCAAAGCGAAATTTTTGGAAATATCAAAACAAAGGAAATCTGCCGAACTGCTTATTCAGTAAAAAGCCGAATACCAGAAAGCATCTTGTGGAGTCTCATTTCGTCAAAGGGCAGATATTCGGCTATCGTAAAACCTACAACATCAGCGTTGTCCGTGATGAGTTTCAGCACCTGCCCCAGTTTGTCCATCCTCATTTTTCCGCCGCTTGCGCCATCTCCCACCAGTTCGGAGTTGGCAAAGTAGGTTGAATGGAAGAAGCGCTCATCCAGCACGTCAATATCGAAATGAACCAGAATATGATCAAACTTCTGCATGAATGAGGAGATCTCTTCGTCACGGACAAACTCCTGATCCTGAATCCTGTAATCCACGCCTGTGTCGTTCAAGAATTTCGACTGGTAGTCGTGAAGCGGCTGTAATCCCACATAAAGTATCTCGTCAGACTTGAACTTTGCGTGTTTCATCTGAGCAGACAGCTGTTCTGCCCCATAGCCCATGAGACTTCCAAGCACCATCGCATGAGCACGCGGATAGCCATCATCCACAGTTGACACATCCGGATGCGCATCAATCCAGATGATACCCGTATTCTTGTAAATGCCATGCAGATAATCAAAGGGCGCAAGCGAAACAATACAGTTGCCACCGATGGTGATCACGCGATCCGGCCGCTCCGCTTCCAGTTTTGTCTGGGCATCCTTGATCCCAGCCAACACCTCATCCACGCCGCAAATGCCATTTGTAACAACTTTTTCTTTGCCGTCCGGAGGTGTAATGTTCACCTGAATAATCGGCTGGTTCTGATTTTCGGGCAGTATGTGTTGAAGCAGATTGGCGCCGAAATAATATGTCTCAAGACCTCCGCTCACATGATCAGGGTAAAGCAACCTAATGGTTTTCATTTATGGCTTTGTTCCTTATTAACGTTGATTTGCAGAAAAAGCAACATTCTGATTTGTGATATTTAATTGCTAATCTTGCTAACATGTTTTCTGTTTGATCAAAGAATTGATGTAGTTCTTTGCGCTAAAATCAGACTGAGAGCCGATTTTGGTTTTTCCGAAGTGAACAATCTTACACAAGCATGTTCTGAAGGAAAAATTTCTTTGCTTTTTTCAAGGTGTCGCACTTACGCTGATGAAGGGTAATAAGGTTGTCTAGATTTAAGAAGAATGCACCTAATTTCCTTTGCTCATCAAGAGATGGAAGTGGTATAGGCATTTCAAAAAAGACCGAATCCTTTATGGCAAATCTGTCGGATCT
>JAFURY010000069.1 GCA_017480795.1 Succinivibrionaceae bacterium | reverse complement strand
TTTCCGTTTCTCGCCTATTTTACTATACCCAGCAGCGTTCGAGTGCTGGTATTACGTAATACTTACACAATAATATTAGTAATGACATTATATGTCACATTCCAATTTTGTGACGGACTTCACAAAAGATCCCGGGGTATTTAACAGATGTGGCGATGGACCTTCAGTATCAGACATGTCAGCACCACAATAACAAGCCAACCTAGCCATGGTATTACTCCTATTTCAGAACAATTTTAGTTTTGTCATCAAACCACACTTCTACTTCACCGGTGAAAGATGTTTTTCATTTTGCCTCCTGATATCCCGCGTTTAGATAGTTAACAACTTCGGGAGAGTTTTTTCTGTTTGGCAAATATATAGCAACGGTACCATCTGAACCAACCTGCTTAAAGGCTTTTTTAATATTTTTTAAAACAGGGAAATTGCTTTAGAAGCATAAATTCCAGTTCAAAAAATATTATTCTTATATTTTTGGTTCTTAATGTGATTGCGGCTATGATAAAGATGATACTAGCAAAATTGAAAGCTATAAAAAAAAGTAAAATTGCAGAATATATCAATGCTTAAAGTATGTACAAGTGGATTCACTGTATTCGCAGAATTGTTTAGAAATCTTGGCCGAGTCAAAAAATCGGAGTTTTACGAAATTATCAAAAGGACTCAGAAGTTGCTACATGAACATTGCATGAGATCGCACGTTTCAAAAAGGAACATCGAAAAAGGGAAATCTTATCCCCACCTGTTTAGACAAATTGCGGAGAGTATGAATGCAGGGCCTTGTGCCACCGGGCAAAATGCTTAAGTACGGGAGTATGGAAAAGAACGCTATTTCAACACGTCAACTTTGTAAGCGTGAATGACACCAAGAAATTTTTAATGGTAAATCCCGGTGAGGAACAAATACATGTGCCTGCTCAGTCGTGCTTCAGATCGTCAGGGATAGGAAGTTCCCTAGGCAGCGGCTTGGGCGCAAGACCTTTTCTCGAACGGAACATTCTCAGCTGGAACACATATGCCAGAACCTGGGCCACAGCTGCGAACAGTCCCTCCGGGATCTGCTGTCCCACCTTGGTGCTGTAGAAAATGGCGCGGGCCAGAGCCGGGGATTCGACTATGACCACGTTGTTCTCCCTGGCGATTTCCTTGATCTTCAGCGCGGTCTCGTCCATGCCGCTGGCCACCACCTCCGGCGCGCTGTGAGCCTTGGTCTGATCGTACTTGAGAGCCACCGCGTAATGGGTAGGGTTGGTGACCACCACATCAGCCTGGGGCACATCCTGCATCATGCGCCGGGTGGCCATCTCGTACTGAATGCGGCGGATCCTGCCCTTGACCTCGGGCTTGCCCTCGGTGTCCTTCATCTCATCCTTGATCTCCTGCTTGGTCATCTTCAGCTGCTCCTTGTTGTGCCATTTCTGGAACCACATATCAAGAGCGGCGATAGGCACCATGGCCATGATGATGCCGATGGCCACCTTCAGCAGTATGTAAAGCGTCTCCTTCACCACCCCGGGCATGAGATGGGTGGGAAGCGCCACGATGGACGGAAAGGAGGCCTTGATGAAGGTGTAGGCCAGCACGCCGATGAACGTGACCTTCAGAATCGATTTTATGAGCTCCACCACGCTCTGAACGCCGAAGATGCGCTTGATGCCGTTGAGAGGATTTATTTTGTTGAACTTGGGAGCCGCAGCCTGGGCGCTGAAATTGAAGCCGCCCAGCATCACGTTGCCGATGAAGGCGCAGACGAAGACGAAAAAGGCCAGCATCAGCACCGGAATGAGCACGGTGAAGATGGAGGACAGGAAAACTTTCTGCATGTAGGACGGATCGTAGATCATGGGCCGCTCCACCACGAAGCCCATTCTGAAGATTTTCATGAACGCGTCGGAGAAAAAGGGAGAAAACACCCACAGGCCGATGACGCCGCTCATCAGCACCGCAAAGGTGCCCATTTCGCGGGATCGGGGAACCTGGCCTTTTTTTCGGGCATCCTCTACCCGTTTGCCGGTGGGTTCTTCTGTTTTTTCCTGTCCGTCGCTGTTTTCCGCCATGCTCTACAGTCCTCCCCGGCATTCGTAGCCTATGGCGCTGCAGATCAGATCGACGGTGCGGTCAAACTGATAAATGAAAAACGACATGAAGTTCCCCACCGTCACCCACAGAACGAAAATGCCCAGTATCAGGGATATTGCAAATCCCATGCTGAAAATGTTGAGCTGAGGCGCAGCCCTGGTCATAACGCCGAAGGTGAAGTTGATGATGAGCATGGTGCAGATGGAGGCGATGGAGAAATTGACCGCAGTCTGAAACATGACGCCCAGAAAACTGAATAGATTTTTCCAGGTGTCCTGGGTTACGAACTCAAGCCCCACCGGCACGGTGTAAAAGCTTTTGCGCAGCAGATCGATGAACACCAGATGCCCGTCGATGCCGAAAAACACCAGCCCGCAGAGCATGGTGAAAAACTGGCCCACCACCGGAGTCTGGGATCCGTTCACCGGATCCATCACCGAAGCGAAGCCGAGACCGGTCTGCATGGCGATCACCTGACCGGCCATGATGAAGCACTGGGAGATCAGCTCGGTGCAGTACCCGATGGTGACGCCGATGATGATCTGATTCACGGTGGTGATGATGCCGCTTATGCTGAACATGTCGATGGAAGGATCGGCGGGAGGCACCAGCGGAGCGATGGCCCAGGCCAGCGCGATGCTGAGAACAAGCCTGATCTGCCCCGGCATAAGACTGGAGCCCAGCACGAACATGGTTCCGATCATGGATGCCGTTCTGACAAAGGGCCACAGATAGGAGGCCACGTACTCCAGGATCAGATTTTCCAGCCCGTTCACTAATTGACGACTCCCGGGATCTGATCGATGATGATGAAAAAGAAGCTGGAGATCTTCTGTATGCCCCAGTTGGTGCCCAGAGCGATGGCCACCAGTGTGATGAGAAGACGCGGCAGAAAGCTCAGGGTCTGCTCGTTGATGGAGGTTGTGGCCTGGAAAACGGCGACGCACAGACCCACCAGCAGGCTGGGAATAATGGCAGCCGACACCAGAATGGCCACCAGTCCGAAGGTGTCTCTGAGAACGTCGATAAAGCCGGACGGATCCATAGACTGCCCCTATCCCGCGCCAATGCCAAAACTTGCGATCATGGTTCCGATGATCATGGACCAGCCGTCCACCAGCACGAACAGCATGAGTTTGAAAGGCAGCGCGATGAGCACCGGCGACAGCATCATCATGCCCATGGCCATGAGAATGCTGGCCACCACCAGATCGATTACCAGAAACGGCAGGAAGATCATGAAGCCGATCTGAAACGCCGTCTTCAGCTCGCTTACCATAAAGGCGGGAATGATGACCTTCATGGAAAGTTCCTCAGGCTTGTCGGCCTTCTCTCCGGAGTACTCCATGAAGCTGTTGAGATCCTTGATCCTGGTCTGGGAGAGCATGAAGGTTTTCAGGGGCTTCTGGGCAAGTTCGAAGGCCTGGCGCCCGCTGATCTGATCCTCGGTGTATGGAACGATGGCGGTATCGTAAATCTGATTGAAAACCGGCGACATGACGAACATGGTCATGAACAGACTCATGCCCACCAGGATCTGATTGGAAGGAGAGGCCTGCAGACCGATGGCCTGGCGGAGAATGGACATGACAATGATGAACCTGGTGAAGGAGGTCACCATCATGATAAGCGACGGCAGCACCGTAAGAGCCGTAAGGAACAGCAGCACCTGCATGGAGAGGCTGTATTCCTGCTCTCCGTCGGCGTTGGTGGAAAGAGTCACGGCGGGGATGCTGAAATCCGCCGCCTGGCAAAGCGCCGGCGCCAGCAGCAGAAGCGCCGCCCAGAGATACGAACTAATCCTTTTCATGCCTGTCTCCGGTCCCAGCGTTGCGACTGTCATCAGCCTCGCCTGATGCCTGACCGTTCAGAGCCGCTTCAGACTCGCCTGATGACTCATCGTCTGTATTGTCATCAGCCCCGGCGCGCCTTTTCAGAGACTGAGCCATCATGGCGGCAAAACCTTTCCGTGGGTCTGAGGAGCCTGCGCACTTTTCGACCGATGCGGCATCAAGCTCGGCCAGCATGGATATTTTCTGGGAGGTGACACCTAAAAGAAAATACCGATCCGCCGCCTTTGTCACCATGATTTTCTCATGATTGCCGAGGCTGAGCACCGCGACGATCTGCATAAGACCGTGCCTTCCTCCCGGCACCATTTTCGTTTTCTTCAGCAGCCAGAGCAGCGCGAACATGAAGGCGATAACCGCAACGCAGCTGAGAAACCACTGAAAAATGCCCACCGAAACCGCCGGCATTCCGGTGGCCGATACATTCTCGTCGGCGGCGAAGGCCTGAGAGACGGACAGCAGAAATGCTAACAGAAAACGCATCGTCACTTGAGCTTCTTGATCCTTTCCGTCTGACTGATAACGTCGGTGAGGCGGATGCCGAACTTGTCGTTGACCACCACAACCTCGCCGTGAGCTATCAGAGTGCCGTTGACCAGCACGTCAAGCGGCTCGCCGGCCACGCGCTCAAGCTCGATGACAGAGCCCTGATTGAGCTGAAGCAGGTTTCTGATGGAAATCTGGGAGCGTCCGACCTCCATGGAGATGATGACCGGTATGTCCAATATGGCGTCCAGCCGGCGCTTCTCCTCCTTGGAAATAGGCGTGGCCTCCCCGAAATCCTCATACGGAACCTTCTCGGCCTCTGCCGTGCTTCCGTCTATGATCCTGCTCTTGCCGCCCCCGTCGGACGCGCCAAGGTCGTCATCGGCGGAGTTCTGCGCCTCCTTTTTCTCAGCCTCGTCCTGCTCGCCAAGGGCCGCAGCCCACTGAGCCATTATGTCGTCATCTTCCGCGCTCATCGCATTTCCTCAAACCGTCTGTACGTCCGCAAGGCCGTCACTCCGCCGCTTCAACTTCCTCGTCGTCAAAGTTCAGATCCTTCGAGCCGGATGTAAGCTCTGCAAGCTCTGTCTTGATGGACTCCGGCCGTTTAAGCTTTTCTGTTATCTTCAGGGCGATATTGTCCTTCACCCTGCCCAATTTGGCATGAAAGGATGGCAGATCCTCAATAAAAACCAGCAGAGCCTCCGGCAGATCAACCGGGATAATGTCTCCGGCCTTCATGGTCTGAAGTTCCCTGAGGGTCAACGTGGTCTCAAGAAGCCGGGCGGACAGCCCCACGTTCACATCCATTATTTCATCCCGCAGCGCCTTGGACCAGCGCATGTCGGTGTCGCCCTTGTCGCTCTGGACGCCGGCATCCAGCAGTTCGCGGATAGGCTCCAGCATGGAATACGGCATGGCCACATGGAAATCACCGCCGCCGCCGTCCAGTTCGATATGGAAGGAATTGATGACGATGACCTCGGTAGGGCTGACAATGTTGGCCATGGCCGGATTCACTTCGGAATCCATGTACTCGAATTCCACCGACATGACCGGCTGCCATGCCTCGGTGTAATCCTCGAAAATGATGCGCAGCAGCATCTGAATGATGCGTCTTTCCGTAGGCGTGAATTCTCGGCCCTCGATTTTGGTATGACGCTTTCCCTCGCCGCCGAAGAAGTTCTCCACCAGAATGAACACCAGCTGGGCTTCAAGAGTGATCAGCGCGGTGCCCTTGAGAGGCTTGAAGCGCACCATGTTGAGACTGGTGGGCACGAACAGCGAATGCACGTATTCGCTGAACTTGATCATTTTCACGCCGTTGATGGAAACCTCGGCGGTGCGGCGCATCATGTTGAAAAGACTTATGCGAAGATGTCTGGCGAATCTTTCGTTCACAAGCTCGAGGGTAGGCATGCGGCCGCGGACGATACGATCCTGCGAAGAGAAGTCAAAGGAGACCACCCCGTCCTGGTTTTGGGGGTTTTCCTCCTTGGGCAGTTCGTCCTCGTCGCTGCCATGAAGCAGGGCATCGATTTCATCCTGCGTTAGAATATCGGTCACGGCGTCACTCTTGTCTCATCACTGGATCACGAAACCGTCGTACAGCACGGTCTCGATTATCGGCTCCCGTTCAAGCCGGTTCATGCATCCCTGCACGCTTTTCTGAATTCCGGCCTTCAGCCGGTCCTTGCCCTTGGCATCGATGATGTCGGCATACTGCACGTCAGACAGAAATTTGCTGACGGCATCCTTGATGGCCGGCATATGATGAACGGCAAGACTCTTGTTGTTGTCGCCCTTAACCTCCAGCACCAGCTTGACCTGAACCAGATGCCCCTTGGGCTTGGCCCTGGCGGTGAAAAGAAACGGCTCGTTGACCGGAACATAGTGGTAAACGTCCTTTACCACCACCTCCTCCTGGTTCTCGGCCGGCTCGGATCCGCCCTTGAGCATGAAGAAAGCTCCTGCTCCGCCGCCTATCAGCACCAGCAGAACGATTATCAGAACAAGTTTTTTGGACTTTCCGCCTCCGCCCTGCTCGTTAAGCTTCAGCTCACCTTCTCCGGCCATCTTGATTTTCCCTAGGCGTAATAATCAACTTCACCATCGGCCGCGGAGGATGCGGCAGCAACCGCCTGTCCTTCCGTTTCCGCCCCGGCCTCTTCTGCGCCCATTTTATCAGAAGCGGCGGTGTTTGTTGCAGACGAACCCTGATTTTGCGATCTGTCCCCCCATGAATCCTGCTGCCGCACCGAGCTTTCTCCCAGGGAAATTCCCTGCTGGTCCAGCATGGAGCGCAGACGGCTCATGGAATCGCTGATGAGCTCTCTGGTTTCGCCCTGCTGAACCACCATGTTGACCCGGGCGATGCCATCCTCGCTCATGTTAACCGTGATTCTGATCTTGCCAAGTCCGGCAGGATCAAGGTTGATTTCGGCCTCCTTGAGGTTCCTGGCCAGCATGATGTTGATCTTCTCGGCAACCTGACGGGCGTTCTCCTCGTAATCCCGTGAAAGACGCATGGCCTTCTGCAGCTGATCAGGCAGCGCCGGATCGTCACGAACCTCGCCGGAGGCCGCTTCCACCGGCCCGTGAACGTGGGATACTCCCTCGATCTGGAACGCGGACTCCGACCTCTCCATCGCGAACTGGCCGGAGGCGGTTCTTTCAATCTGATGCACGAAGTTCGCGCCTGAAAGATCGGTGGACAGGAAGCCTCCCGACAGTTCTGCCGCCGGCTCGACGATCTCGTCTCTGAGAGCCTGTCCGGCCGTCTCAAGACGGGAAAGCGCCAGGTTGTGAAGAGTCTGGGCGAAGACGATGCCAGGGGCGCTGTCGTCCGCTGTGCGGATGGCGTCCAAGGCGGGCGCGGCGGAGTTTCCATCAAGAGGACGAAGATTCGGAACGTCATAGCCTGCGACCGGATTTGCATCATCCCTGGCCGGCGCCTGGCTGCTGACAATCACCTGCGAGTTCATGTCTCTTGATGCGCGCAGAAGGTTCATCAGTTCGCCGCCATCGGACATCTCAAAATCTGCGTTGTCATAGGTCGCTTTTTCGATGGCGGCAACAGTTGCAGGAACATTGGCGTCTGTCCTGGCATCAGACCTTACGGAAATGTCGGCGACCGATCCGGTCTGCGCCATAATGCTTCTCAGCTGCGCCAGAGCCGAATCCCCCGCGCCGGTTCTGAGAGCCTTTTCTTCCGAAACCGCGGCGCTGACGCCGGCCTCCGACAGTTCCTGCGCCAGATTCATTGATCCTGAGCGGATCTCCTCACCTGAAGGAGAGACTTCTGATGCAGCCGATCTGGCGCTCTGGCGCGCAAGTTCGGCGGCGGAAGCGAATCTTGCAACTCTGGCAGTCTCTTCCTGAGCCTCGACATTCATGAAAGAGCCGACGGCAACCTCGGCGCTTTTGTGAAGATCCGCAGATCCGGCAGTCCCGTATTCCGCTTTGTTCTCGCCTCTGAAACGATTGTCCGGACCTTCGGATGCAATATGTTCAGAAACGTTTTCAAAACCATCCGCAGAGCCTCTCGCATGGGTTGCCGGAAGCGAAGTATCGGCGGCAGCCGACGTGTCCATCAAGCGGCGGGAAACCGCATTCTCGTCAGGAGCAGTCCGCGCCGCGTACATCCTCGAACCGGCAGGAACGGCTCGTTCGGCTCTGTTCGCATCATCGGCCTCAATCATCTGGTCGCGACCATTGCCGCCGCTCTGGCCGATTGCGTCGGCTGCGGACTCGTTTCTTGCGGATGACGCGACAGCCTCGTCCGGACGGGACGCCCCGGATGTTCTCCCATCCGGCCGCCTAACACCTTCGGCTGTTCTTTCCGCCGGCTGACGGACAGCCTCGGCGTTTCCGATTTCGGCACCCGCCTCAGAACGAGAAACGGCGGATGACCTCCCGCCGGAAGTTTGGGCTGGCGTCCCCTCGGTCAGGAAAGACTCGTTTTCCGCTTCGACCGCGGCGGCATCATTTCCGATCCCTGCAGCGGCTGTCCCGTCATTCGGATATTCTTCCGAAACATCGTCGGCGCTGGAAAAACCATCGACATTTTTATAGGCGTCAGACTCTGCGGTTTCAAAAGCGGCAGACGGCTGCGCAGCTTTTGTCTCGGCATGCATCGCCGGAGTTTCAATGCGAAGTTCGCCGGCAGGGGGAGCGCCGATGGCTGCGTCCGCGGGGGTGTCTGCGCGATATCTGACTGTCAGTTCAATCTGCGGCGCCAGATCGGCAGCGGTTTCGTCAGCCTGGATTCGTCCGTCCTGAAGCAAAGAGGTTTCTGCGCCGTCAGTCACGACACCGGAGACTGTCTCTAAATCCCCGGGCGACGACGGATTCGCCGCGCTCTCCCCCGGCCTGGAGGAAGACGGTTTTGCGGCATCGGAGGCTTTGGCGGGCTCGGATTCCGAAGCATCGGTTCCGACAGGAGAATTGTTGGAGTTGGACTCATGAGGAGAGTTTTTCGACAGACTCTCGTTCCGTTTCCCTTCATGCTGATGTTTGCCGGCGGCGGAAACATTCCGCCCGCTGTCGGAACCGGCATGCGAGCTGCGCGTTGATGCGGGCTGTTTTTTGCCGCCTGTCGCCGCCGGAGCGCGATCTGCCGTCGCGCCGGTGGCCGCCTTTTGCGCTCCCGCCGCGCTGTCATGAGCGGACGGAGCGGATCTTTTTACGTCAGTATCCTTGGCTTTCAACTTTGAGGAGACCTGATGAGCGGCGGAATCGGCTCCTTTGACGCTTATCATGGTATCGAGAATCCGATCAAAAACAGAGCCCGAGGACGCGGTTCCTCTGGCGCCCTGATCGCCTGACAAAACGGCAGCCTGCTCTGATGTTCTTTGAACAGTCCGAGAATTTCCTGAGATCTGCATGAAAAACTCTCCCTCTCTTTGATACACTTAACACTCTTCGAAATGCAAGATTCAGGCCAAAGAAACACAAAAATAGAAAACGAAAAAACAAGATCAGGAAAGCAAAGACAGGAAACCGCGGGAGTAAAACGCAGAGACGAGAAAACGGATCAGCCGCCGGGACAAGGCGGCGAAAAACCGATCACTCCATGGAGAACAGATTGTCGAACGCTATGCCGTCAAAATACGAGGTGTAGGAATCCTCCTCGTCGTTTCTGACGGAGGTATGCTCCAGGGCCACCACGGCTCCGGTGTCCTGGGACTTGAGCACCACCGTGCCGTCCTGAACAGTGAAGTATACCGAAGCGACGTTCTCAAGCAGCGGACTTTGAGAGTTCGGATAGAACCGTTCAAAAGTGAACAGTGCTCCGGACTTCTCGTCGGAATAGCCGTTGACCGTGACCGCGGTTCCTTCCAGATCGACCTTCTTCATTCTGAGGTTGTGAACCAGTTTCAGTCTGCTGTTGGGATGATAGGTGTCGGTAAGCTCGGCAAAGTAGGAATTTTCGGCAAAGACGCCCTCCGTCATGGAAGCAAAGTTCTGTCCTTCCCAGATGGTGGGACCCATGGCGATTCTGCGGGTGAAATAAAGTTTTTCCTCAATGCCGTTTTTGATGATCCCCGGGAAAAAGCCCGCCGACCTTATACCCTCGGAGGAAAGTTCAAGGATCTGCGAATCCTCTCTGAAATCCGCATGAGTCAGGCTGAAGGCGACGAATATTTTTCCCTTGACCAGCACCTGCCAGAAATCCGCTTTTACCACCGGAACGGAAAACTTCTGCGACCAGTGCTTGCCGGCGGCCTCGATGACAATGGAACTGTCCTCAACCTTCAGCATAAACGGGATTCTGCCGTCCGGCACCGCCAGAAATTTGGTGTCAGGCGTAACCGGTATCATTCTGAACACCGAGCGATCCACCAGCTGCTTGCCGCTGATCCTCAGAGCCTCGTACTGATTGGCCACCACGTCATAGCGATAAATGTTTCCCGAATGCATGCCGACGGCGTATCTGGTCTCGGTGACAAAGCCGTCGTTGCCGTAATCTCCCGCAAGGATGCTGTAGCAAGCCTCGCCGTTCACCTTGACATCGTTTTCCGCCCTGACAAGAGTTTTGGAGCCTGCGTCGTACTTGCCGTTGATTTCTCCCACGGAGGCGAAAGCGGCCTCCTCTGAAACTCTAGGAAAAAGCTGACACTGCTTGGGACGGCTCATGCAGCTTCCGTCCTCGGAGTTGTAACTGAAATTATCGCCGGCCGATGCGGTGGCTCCCGCAACCGCCAGCACGACAGGCAGTAGTCTCTTCATTGAAGTCAATTCCGGATTTGTGATTGTTCTGTCATCAAAAGATCCGCCGGATCCGCCGGCGGCGGACGTCGGACAGCGCAGACATTCTACAAAAAACCGCGGTTTGATTTGTGTGACTTGATGATTATTTCAACATTTTGCGGGATAAAATTTTGTCTTTGCAGGTATTGAGAGCGTGAACCATGAAAAAGAGCGCCCGAAGACGCCCTTTCATCCAGCCGTTTCTTTCAGACCGCATTACAGTCTGCCGAAGGCCGGATACAGTCTGACCCACACCATCAGAGCCCAGATATGAACCACCAGGGAGTACAGACCGAAAAGGGCCAGGCCGAACAGAATCAGCAGGGAACCCAGTCCCAGAGCGGCAAAGGCGCTGCCGGCGTCGTTCTGGGCGTTTCCCGCCGCCACAAAAGCGGAAAGAACGAACGCAACGAACAGCGCCATCAGCAGAAAGCTGCCCAGCGAGGAAATGATGTAGTTGGTTTTAAGCGCGCCGATAGGGGCGATGCCGGCATCCGGTCTGGCCCGGATGAACTTTTCCACCGCGCTCATGCCCATGATCACAAAAATGATCTCAAGCAGAATGGTCAAGGCGCCCAGAACGCCCGGGATCAGAGCCTGACCGACGGTATTGGAAAACAGGTTGACGACAGCCAGAATCATTCCGGTAAGAAGCAGGCTTCTTATGGATGCCGCGCTTTTGACTCCCGGCTCCACCGGCGGCTGCCACTGCTGTTTCACATTGCCGTTCTGTCCTAACTCGCTCATAACAATCTCCTTGCGAACATATGCAAACACAAACAAAGGCGCAGGATCATGCCTGCGTCCGTGGGCAATATACAACGAACAGGCAGTCGGTTCAACGGTTTATTTGCGCCCGTTGCGCCTGATTTTTGCGTAGCCCCGGCGAAACAAAACCGTCAGGATCTGCGGCCGAGGAAACGCTGCAAATCCTGGCCTTGTGTTCAGTCCGTCACTTTTAGCCGCCGCGCGCTTCTGATATATTTAGAGCAAATCTTCCGGGTTTTTCGCCGAACCCTGCGGCATGCCCCCGTTACTGGTTTCCAAGGAAAGTTATGACTGATTTCACCGGCTATCTCAGCAGCCTCAACACCGACGTTCATCCGGTGGTTCCCATGGTGGCGGGCAGACTCACCCGCGTCGTCGGACTGACGCTGGAGGCGGTGGGCTGCCGCGCGGCGGTGGGATCTCTGTGCAGAGTGCAGGGAGTGGGCGGCGATCTTGATGCCGAGGTCATAGGCTTTTCGGGAGACAAGCTGTATCTGATGCCCTCGGAGCAGATGACAGGCGTTATCCCCGGCGCCCGGGTGGTGCCTCTGGGGGAGGTCACCCAGATCCCGCTGGGGCCGCAGCTGCTGGGCCGGGTCATCGACGGCATCGGCACGCCTCTTGACGGTCTGGGAGAAATCATCACCCCCTCCGACGTCAAATACATTCCACGCCGGCTCAATCCCCTGGCCCGGCGCAAGATTTCAGAATACCTTGATGTGGGAGTCAAGGCCATCAACGGCATCATCACCGTGGGCAAGGGTCAGCGCATGGGGCTGTTCGCCGGCTCCGGCGTGGGCAAGTCGGTGCTGCTGGGCATGATGACCCGCGGCAGCGTCGCCGACGTGACGGTGGTGGGACTCATCGGCGAGCGGGGACGAGAGGTGAAGGAATTCATCGAGGATATTCTCGGTCCCGAGGGCCGGGCCCGCTCGGTGGTGATAGCCGCCCCCGCCGACGCCTCTCCGCTCATGCGTCTCAAAGGCTGCGAGACGGCACTTACCGTGGCCGAATACTTCAGAGATCAGGGCAAGGACGTGCTGCTATTGATGGATTCCCTGACCCGTTACGCCCAGGCCCAGAGAGAAATCGCTCTGGCAATCGGCGAGCCGCCGGCCACCAAGGGCTATCCGCCGTCGGTTTTCGCAAAGCTCCCGGCGCTGGTGGAGCGCGCCGGCAACGGCGGCGGAGAGCAGGGATCCATCACCGCGTTCTTCACCGTGCTTACCGAGGGCGACGATCTGCAGGATCCGATAGCCGACTCCGCCCGAGCCATTCTCGACGGCCACATCGTGCTCAACCGCGCCCTGGCCGACGGCGGTCACTACCCCGCCATCGACATCCGCAAATCCATCAGCCGCGTCATGCCCATGATCACCGACGAGGAGCACATCATGATGGCAAGAACCATGAAGCAGTGCTACGACCTCTACGAACAGAACAAGGATCTCATCACCATCGGCGCCTACCAGCCGGGAGCGGATCCGAGACTTGACACCGCCATCGCCGTCAAGCCGATGCTGGATGTGTTTCTGCAGCAGAAAATGAAGGACGTGATCCCTTTTGAAATGTGCCTTGAAATGCTCAGGCAGGTGTCCAAAAAGTACATTGAACTCTCCCGGGGCGGTAGGTAGAAGCACAATAAGGAGCGTAGATAATGAGCAAGGCCATCAGTCTGCTGCTTGAATCCGTAAAGCAGCAGGAGGAGAACGCCCGACTCCTGTACCAGAAGGCGATTTCGGATCGGGCGGTATGCCAGAAAAACCTTGATGCCATCAACGACTTCCGGGAGGTGTATTCGGGAGAGCTGATCCAGGCCGGACAAAGCGAAATGCTCACCTCGACCCTGCTGCAGTACAACAGCTTCATCAGCAAGCTGGACAAGGCCTCCTCGGATCAGGCGGCGAATCTGAGAAACGCGGATGCCGCGGTGGAAAAAAGCCGGGATCATTATCAGCAGCTGCAGACCAAGCGCAAGGGCCTTGAAAAACTGCTGGAAAAGGAGGCGCTGGAGGCCAGAATGGCGGCCGCCAAGGCCGAGCAGAAAATGATGGACGAGGCCGCCCTTCACTCCCACCTCAGGGCGCAGAGAAACAGGGAGGAACAGGACTGATCCCACAAGCCGGAGAGTTCACAACCCCCGGGCTCTGGAAACCACTTCCCAGGCACTGTTGATCCTGGCCGCCGCTCTGTTGCTCTCTTCAAGTTCGGCCGCGCCAGCCCCTCTTGCCTCCGCCCGATCCGGATGATAGATGGCGGCAAGGCGCAGATAGGCGCGTCTGAGTTCGGTATCGGAAATCTCAGGCGAAACCTGCAGCGTGATATAGGCATCCCGCAGTTCCCGATCGGATACCGCCCCGGCGGTTTTTTCTCCTGTTCCCTGAGCGGACCCGCGCGGGAAATCCGCGCGGTAGCTGTCGGAATCCCTATCGTACCTCAGCCGATATCTTGCAACCAGATCATGCAGAATCTCGTGAGCCCGGATTTCTGCGATCCGGTAGGCTCGGGCGGTCTGGTAAAAAATGCCGATTTCCTTGCGGTCAAGTTCCTCGTCATAAAAAAGAGCGGTGACGGTGACGACAAAAAACGCTTCGGTCAGATATTCGCCTCCGCCATGATCCTCAGGCCGGCAGACACAGGCCAGCGCCTCCTCAAGACTCATGGCCGCACCTGCTTCCAAGGCCTGCCTGGCCAAAGCTTCATCGCCGCCAGGCAGACCGACGGAAAGCAGCAGATCGTCGGCGAAAATTCTTTTAAGAGCCTCGTCGGAGCCTGAGAGAGCGTTCACCTTGCCCAGAGGCGTGAAAAATCCCGTGATGATTTTCCTGTTCCAGTCCAGAATGCTGAAATACCGGTAAAGATGACTGAGACTGAAATCGTTGTGTTCTCCGCCCTGCATGCCCTCGTCGCTATCCTTGGGATAGCGGCCCATCCGCCCCGCATGAAGAGAAATCGCCACAATCAGCATGAAAATGACAGACAGGGCGACACAGCAGAGCATCAGTCCGTAAAAGTCGCTGAAAAGGGTTTTCTGCGCCTGAAACGCGGCATGAGCGGCGCTTTCATCATGGGGACGATCAATGGCTCCAAACAGAGGAAAGAACTCGAAAGCGATAAGAGGAATGAAGTACGGACTGCTGGAAATGGTGGTTCTGGCCGAAAACCAGCGCCTGATATGAACGAACAGCAGAAATTTTATGAAACCTGCAGCCACCACCAGAAACTGCTGTCCGACGCCGAGTCCGCCGCCATAGCACCACAGAAATACGACGGTTACGCAAGTTTCAAACAGAAGGTAAAAGAAATCCGCCACGGAAAACACCGGCGGACGCTGAGTTTCAGCCATTTGAAAGTCCCTGAATCAAAAAAAACACGCCTGGCTTCCGGCGATATGCCAAAGCCTCACGACTGACCGGAGAAATTCGCGCGGACAAACTCCCGCAGCAGGCTGTCCAGCTGTCCCGCAAGAGTCATCGAAATGTTCGAATCCCGGCTTGACACCTGGATGTCTCCATCCTTGCAGTCCTTGCTTACCACTATTTTCCAGCCTTTTTCCTGCAGAAATTCCTCCGAATACTGCTTTTTGAGGATAAGAGCGTCATGCTCGCTGACGGTGATCTCCACGCCCTCGCTGAAGATCGGAAGCTGCTCCACCGCCTGCCTCACCGAATTGATCACAAACTGATTCGAATTTTTCGCAGCCTCCGGAACCAGCTGTCTGGTAAGACGCACGGCAAGATCCACCAGAGCGGATGAAATCTGCTGATCAAGAAGCTCCAATGGTTTGGCCAGCTTTTCCGCGGCGGAACTGAAAAATTCCACGCTCGGGGCCATTTCGGCCGCTATCTTTTCCTGACCGTCGCTGTAGCCGTCCTTGTAGCCCTGACTCTGCCCCTGGGCGGTGCCGGTTTTGAAGCCCTCGTCATAACCCTTTTTGCTGCCGTCGTCGTAGCCGGACTTGAAGCCTTCCTCCCGGGCGTTTTTCTTTATCTCCTCGATTTCCTCCTGGGTTATGCAAGGCTGCTCCTCCTGCGCTTTTCGCCTGGCCTCCTCCTCCGCCAGCTGCTGTTCGAACCAGTTGATGGGAATGCCCAGAGCGTTGGTGGGCACGTCCTCGGAGGAGCCGTGGCGGAATCTCAGGGTCTGAGCCTGATCCTGAGGAATGGCCGTCCGCCTTTCCGCCCAGTCCATAGGCAAACCCAAAGCGTTGGTGACGCCGGGATTCGACGGATAGTCGGAAGCTTCGGCCAGAGGATGATCAGGCGCGGCGGCGCCGGAGGGTGTCGCGGCGTCCCGTGGAGGCCATTCCTGCTTCAAGGCTGCCGAAGGCGAAAGCTTTTTGGGCAGGCCGAAAGCGTTGGTCTGTCTGTAGGCCGGATCCACAGTCCAGGCATCATCGGTTTCGTACTGGACGTCGGCGGTTCTGGCGCGGGGAGGAGGAGGAACTCTGGCGCCCGCGTCATCCTTGGGACTGAAGGCGCTGAGATCGCTGGGATTTTCCCGACGGGAATTGCGGCGGGACTGCTGATCATACCGGCCGTCAAGACTTGCAACCGAATCCCTGGCCCGCTGTCTGGCGGCATCCTTGTCCGAATCGCTGCGATCAAAAGCCGTCATGAATCACCTGCTACACAAAGTTGTCGCCGCCGGAGTTGAGCATGATCTCTCCGGCGTCCGCCAGTCTTCTGGCCGTGGTCAGAATTTCCTTCTGGGCCGTTTCCACGTCGCTTATGCGGGTAGGGCCCATGGAAGCGAGATCCTCCCGCAGCATCTCGGCGGCGCGCTTGGACATGTTCTTGAAGAATTTCTCCTTGAGAGCATCCTCGCAGCCTTTGAGAGCCTTCTGCAGAAGCTCGCCCGGAACTTCCCTCAGAAGCGTCTGGATGCCGCGATCGTCGACGTCGATAAGATTTTCAAACACGAACATGAGATCCTGGATCTGCTGGGAGATTTCTTCGTCGTTCTCGCGGATGGCATCCATCAGCGGACCCTCAATATTGGTATCCAGGTAGTTCATGATGGAGGCGGCGGCCTTGAGACCGCCCATCTTGGCGGCCTGGGCGCCGGCCGAACCGGCGAACTGCTTCTCCATGATCTCGTTGAGTTCCTGCAGCGCCGCCGGCTGCACCTCCTCCAGATCGGCGATGCGCATAATGAGATCAAGTCTTACCGGCTCAGGGAACTGGCTGAGAATTTCCGCCGACTGCTCCGGATCAAGATATGACAGCACAATGGTCTGAATCTGAGGATGCTCGTTCTGTATGATGCTGGCCACCTGACGCGCGTCCATCCACTTCAGGGAGTCCAGACCATGGGCTCCGGAGCCCATGATGATCTGCTCCACCAGATTGCTGGCCTTGTCCTCTCCCAGAGCCTGGACCAGCACGTCCTTGATGAAGCCCGAGGCGTCAAGACCGATGCTGGAATGCTTCTGGATATCGTTGATGAAGCATCGGTGAACCGCGTTGACCTTTTCATGGGAAAAGTCGGTCATGGAAGCCATGGTCATGCCAAGACGCTGCACCTCTTTGGGCTCAAGATGACGAAAGACCTTGGCCGCATCCTCCTCGCTGAGACTCAGCAGCAGCACCGCGGCCTTTTCGTAGCCGGTCATGGACTCAAGCAGACGCTTCTGATCTTCCGTAAGTTCCGTATCCGCCATTACTTAACCTCCGCTTCAAGCCAATCCTTGACCACCTTGGCGGTAAGATTCGGCTCATTGGCCACCAGCGCCCTGACAGCTCTGAGAACATCCTCGTCCTTATGGATGTCAGGCAGCACCACCTGGCCGTTTTTAACATCGTAAATCGAGTCGCCGTGCTCCACCGACTGAGCGATAAGATGAAGATCGTCATCGCCCTCAAGAGCAAGCGAGTCGTCCAGATCCACCGCCTCCTCGTCCTCTGGCTTGTTCTGGGCGTTGAGCAGCTTCATGACCATCGGCTTGATGATCATCACTATCACAAAGACCGCCAGCACCACCGAAGCAAGGATCTTGAATGCGCGCCAGAACCAGTCCTGCTCGTAAACATGAACCTCTTCGGCGGCCTCCACCGCTGGGACCTCGCTGAACGGAACGCTCACCACCTCGATGGTGTCGCCTCGGGTGACATCGATGCCTAGGCCGCCCTCCAGCAGCTTTCTGATCTTGTGAAGTTCCTCGTCGGACAGAGGAACCTTGGATCCGGAGCCTTCGGAACCCTTTGAAACGTAATCTATGCCCACGGACACCGAAAGCTTGGCCACGCCGCCGTAATTCTTGGACTTGTGGCTGATGACGGTGTCGATTTCGTAGTTGCGCGTGGCCTCGCGGCTGACATGCCCCCCGACGCCGGAGGAGGCCGCGCCGCCGGTGTTGTTGACGTTTTTGATATCCTCGGGGATCTGGGAGGAAGCCGGAGGCTGGTTGCTCAGAGAGCCGGGAACGCCTCCCGGCGCGCCGGCGCTGTTGAGATCCTCGCGGGTCACCTCGGACCGCACGGTGGCGGCATCGGGATTGTAGGTTTTGGAGGTATGCTCCTCCCTGGTGAAATCCAGGGCCACATCAACCTCGGCGGTGTACTTGCCCACGCCCAGCACCGGGATCAGGATGGCGTCGATTTTCTGCTTGTACTCCTGCTCCTTGCGCTGCTGCAGTTCAAACTCTTTGCGGGAGGCCATGGACGCGACGTCCTGGGAGCCGGAATTCAGAAGACGGCCGAACTGATCGGTCACGGTCACTCTGGAAGGAGACAGATCGTGAACGGCGGACGCCACAATGTTGACAATGGAATCCACATTCTCCTGGGACAGCATGGTGCCGCCCTTGATGTTGAGCATCACGGTGGCGGAAGGCGAGCGCTTGTCCCGGGCGAAAACGTTGTCCTTTGGAATGGCCAGAAGCACGGTGGCCTTGGAAATTTTCTGGTTCTCTTCGATAAGAGCGGCCAGCTGCTGCTCGCGGCTGAGCTTCAGACGCTCGGTCTCAAGCCGCTGACTGACGCCGAAGCCGGAATCCTTCAGAATGAGATCGTTGCCGTTTTTGGAAGCGCCTGCGGTGTCGACGCCCTCGCGGTTGAGCGTCAGCAGAATGCTCTGGTATTCGGCTATGGGCACATACACGGTGCCTCCGGCCCTGGTGTTGTCGACGGTGTATTCCACCTTGTGGGCATCAAGGATGTCAAGCACATGGACCAGTTCAGCCGGCTCGTACTGGCCCAGCGGGCGCATTTCCGGCGCCTTGCTGAGGAAAAATATGTAGACGATGACCACCAGACTGATGGCAAGAGACAGGATGATGACAACCTGACGGAAGATATCGCGGCTGATGGTGGATTTTGACGTCAAGGAATCGGCGTTATCGCCGGCGCTGAGATCATCAGCCGCAACCAGATCATGATTCTCTGCCATAATACCAAACCTGCCTTGTCATACGGCTTTGCGGCCGTCGTTACACCTGCATCTGCATGATGCTCTTGTAAGCTTCCATACACTTGTTTCTGATCTGAACCGTGGCCTCGAAGGCCATGGATGCCTTCTGCGATGCCAGCATGACATCGGAAAGGCTGACGGATTTGTCGCCGATGTCGAACCTTGTTCTGAGATTGTCGGCCTCGACAATGGTTCCGTTCACATTGTTCAAGGCGCTGGCGAGCATGGTGCCGAAATCGCCCTGCTGGGTCGCGTTGACGTTCTGACTCTGATCCTTCAGTCCCGCAGCCTCGGCATGCAACGCCTGAAGCTCTCTGAGTATTGAATTTCCGCCCTGCAAACTGGTAATCATTTTATTCGCCTCGCTGATCGTCAGTGATTTCTGAGATACTGCGTGCAAATAAAATGCCAGATTGCAAAAAGCTCCGCAAAACAGCAGCAAAGGTCGAAAAACGGATCCGTGCCCACAGGGATTTTATCACAAACCCGGTTCTTTTTAATAAATGGCGGAGAACCGAAAGATCCGAATTTGATCAAAGGTGGATTTTCGCGGAAAGGCCGGCGCGGATCCGCCAGCCAAAGAAAAAAAGGAGATCCGTCTGACGGAGAAAGACTATTTGATGTGACGGTATTTTCTGACCGTGTCCCAGGCGCGTCCGATCTTCTGGGACAGTTCGGTGTAGCGTTTGACATCCGCTTCGCCAAGTCCCTGAGCCATGGCCTTGTCGGGATGGTATTTCGCCATAAGCCGACGGTAGGCCTTGCGGGCGTCGGCATCGGATGCGGAAGCGTCAATGCCAAGGATTCTGTAGGCCTCGTCAAGCTCTCTTGCCGCGCTTCCTGCCCCGCTCTCCTGACCGCCGCCACCGCCGTAGTTTCCGCCGCCGCTGCTGCTGTAGCCGCCGTAACTGCCGTAGCTGCCGAAAGGCGAGTACCAGTCGTTCTGGGAGTCATAGGTGAAATGCTTTACCTGGAGAATGCGATCCAGCGCGGCCTGCGCCTCCTCTCTGGAGTAGCTGTACCAGCCGGCAAGCTCCATGAAAAGGTTGACTTCGCTCCGGGTCAGCACCTGATCGCAGAACAGCACCGAAATCTGGGCGAAAAACAGGCGGTTTCTGGAACTAGGACGATCCCAGTACTGATGATATTTGGAAATGATCTCGCGGATTTCGCTGGAGGACGCCCTGCGGCCAAGATTGATGTATTCCCTGGCCTTGGCGTAGCAGCTGTCGGGAATGTCAAACTGGCTGAGCACCTTGTCGGCGTAAAGAAACTGAAGATCGCTGCTTGAGGAGGACCGCTCCGAAACGTAGCCCAGAGGCATGAAGGCGAGCTTCAGAAATTCGTCGGAGGAATGACGCAGCCGGTAAAGGAACCTGTACAGTTTTCTGATGACGTAGACCAGAAGCGCCGCAATGATGATCACCGGCAGAACGTAGACTACGAACAGATAAAGGAGCACGCCGAAAATCGCGATGATGATAATCGAACCGATAAGTCTGCTTATAAGTTTGTCCATATTCCGTCCGGATGAATCCCGCGTCTGTCAACCGAGGGATTCTATCATAATTTGGAAGTCTTTCATAAAAATCAGCCCCGCCCCGCGCATGGGGGAGCCGTCGGCCGCTGAAGTCTGCGGGAATAATCCGGCGCGGCGCCAGACAAGAAAAAACAAAAACTCTCCGCGCGACATGTCAGAGAGTTTTCAGGCGGTTTACAGATTCACCGGAGAGCAATCCGGCGGATTTCAGATCCGGATGTTTCAGTCAAGTTCAACCTTTACCGGCTTTCTGGCGGAGGCTTCGGCCTCAAAGTAGTCGGCCTTGTCGATGGCAAGACTCGGAACAAGCATGGAGTAAGGCAGCTTCTCCATGGTCTCGTTGAGCGCTCTCACCTTTCGGTTGTATTTGTCCCTGGCGTGGGCGATACGGTTTTCCGTGCCGGAAAGCTCGTCCATCAGACCGATGTAGACTTTGTCAGATTTCAGTTCGGGATAGCTTTCGGAAATGGCCAGAAGCCTCGACAGAGCGCCGGAGAGCTCCCCGTTGGCCGCGGACTTTTCGGCCATGGTGGAGGCGGACATCATCCGCTCCCTGGCATCGGTTACGCTTTTGAAAACCTCGGTTTCATGCCTGGCGAAGCCTTTCACCGTGGCCACCAGGTTCGGTATGAGATCCGAGCGCCTCTGCAGCTGGGTGTCAATGGCCGCGGCGCCCTCCTCCACGCCGTGCTTCAGACCTATCAGCGTGTTGTAGGACATGAAATATACGCCCACAACCGCAACAATCACAAAGGCGAACAAGGCGGCAAACATCTTCATAGCGGCAAAACTCCCATCGCAGGCATTTGAAAAAAACAGCCCAGCTCCATCGCGCATCGGGCAACGGAATGATAGCAAAAGAACAGCCAAACCGCCACCGCGGAAAAAGCGACGGACGCGCCAGCCACGACCTGGCGCCCTTTGGGATCCTCCGGAGTTTTCCGCCGCAAACAAAGCGCCGATATCGCGAACATTCCGAGAGTTTGAATCTCTTATCAGAATGAACGCGAAAATTGCGATTTTGCTTTCAAAATCATCCGTTTAAGGTATAAAGACTGTTTGGATAAAGATTTAGTTGTCGTCCGACAGCGCAAGAAAATGACAGTACGGGAGATACAACCATGGGCTTCTTCGATAACTTTGCCAGATCCGTCGGTCTCAGAGACGAACGAACCATCACCTACAGCGACTGCGAGCAGCTCTACCGCAACGGCAACTACAAAAAGGCGTTCGAGCGGTGTCTGAAGTTCACAATGGAGAACGACGACCCCAGGGTCTGGACCATGCTGGGCGACATGTACCGCACCGGCAAGGGCTGCATGGTGAATCCCGCTGAATCCTTCAACTGGATGCTCAAGGCGGCCACGGTCGGGATTCCGGAAGCCGAATACTACGTCGGCAAGATGTTCGAGGACGGTTTCGGCACCAACAAGGATCCTACCGAATACCTGATGTGGCTGACCAAGGCGGCCAACCACAGCTGGCCCGAGGCGGCTTTCGAACTGGGGGATCTTTATTCCGCCGGCGAGAAGATCCAGTATGATCAGAAACTGGCCTATCACTACTATCTGATTGCTGCGAAGCAGGGATATCCCCAGGCGGAGTGCGCTCTGGGTCTTATCTACTACACCGAAAACGCCAGCGCCGCCAACTACTATCAGGCCATCAAATGGTTCAAAAAGGCGGCCCAGCACGGCATGATCGACGCCAACTACAATCTGGCGCAGGCCTATATCCAGAACCGTTTTCCAGGCCGGAACCTCGACGAGTACATCAAGAACATCACCATCGCGGCGCAGGGCGGCATCGATGCCGCGGTAATGGAGCTGGGCTGCGCGTACTTTGACGGTTTCGGAGTGCCGCGCAATTACGCAAAGGCCCTGGAGTGGCTGCAGAATCCGCTGCTGTGCAACAACGTGGAGGCGCTGAAAAAACTCGGATTCATGTACGAAATGGGACTTGGCACCGAAACCGACCGCGACAAGGCCTACGACATCTATGTCAAGGCCGCGAACCTCGGTTCGTCGTTCGCCAAATACAAGCTCGGATCATTCATGTACAACAACGGCAACAAAACCGAGGCCTTCCGGTGGTATCAGGCCTCGGCGGAGCACGCATTCCCGCTGGCGCAGGCAAGACTTGCCGAAATGTACTATCTGGGAGACGGCGTGGCCATAGATCACAAGAAGTCCTACCTTTACGCCTACTTCGCCGCGCGTCTTGGAGTTCCTGGATTTACCGACAATATCGACAAATACAAAATGGGTCTGACGGAAGTCGATGTCGCCAACATCGAAAAGGAAGTGAACCGGCTGCTGTCGCCGGTGAAAGACGCCTGAGCGCTTCCGACCGAATATCCTGATTCTGACGCGCCACCGCCCGACAGGGCGGTTTTTTCGTCGTCAGCCGCAGTTTCAAGATTGCGGCGGCCAGGCGCTAGGACAGCAGTTCCAGCAGTTCTTCCCTCGTCAGTTTCATAATCGACTTCTGCTCTCCCTCAAGGATGGCGTCCGCCAGATCCTTTTTGGTCTGCTGCAGCGTGAGGAGCCGATCCTCGACGGTATCCTTCAGAATCAGTTTGTAAACCGTAACGTTCCTGGTCTGCCCGATGCGGTAGGCGCGGTCGGTCGCCTGATTCTGAGCCGCCACGTTCCACCACGGATCGTAATGAATCACCGTATCGGCGCCGGTAAGGTTCAGACCCACGCCTCCGGCCTTGAGGGAAATAAGAAAAACCGGAGTCGTATCGCGGTTGAATTTTTCAACCATGGCGATTCTGACTTCCTTCGGCGTCTCGCCGGTGAGAATGTAATGGGAAATGTGCCTGTCGTCCAGTTCCTTCGATATGATGGCAAGCATGGAGGTGAACTGCGAAAACAGCAGCATGCGGTGTCCTCCGTCCATGGCCGTCTCCACCAGTTCCATGCACATATCGAGTTTGGCGCTGTTTTTGGTGTAATTGTCGAACAGAAGCTTTGGATGACAGCAGATCTGACGCATTCTGGTAAGTTCGGCCAGAATTCTGATCTTTTCCTTGTTGAAATCGCCGATTCCGATTTCTTTTCGCAGATCCGCTTTGATTTTGAGCAGCTGGGCATCGTAAAGTTTCTGCTGCTCTCCCTCCAGTCCCGCATAGACGACATCCTCGGTCTTTTCAGGAAGATCCTTGAGCACGTCCGCCTTGCGTCTTCTGAGAATGAACGGAGAAACCATGTTTTTCAGGGCCCTGGTGACATCCTCGTCCTGCCACACCGCTATAGGCGCCTCGTAACGGCTGGCAAAATGCTGCTGGGTATACAGATAGCCAGGCATAACGAAATCGAAAATGCTCCAGAGCTCCGAGAGTTTGTTTTCAATCGGTGTGCCGGTAAGAGCCATTTTTCCATCAGCCTTGACCACCTTGCACGCCTTGGCCGTCTGCGATCTGAAATTCTTGATCTTCTGAGCCTCGTCAATAATCATCAGATCGAAGGTTCTGTCGCGCAAATGCACCACGTCCTTCAGAAGGATCTCGTATGATGCCACCACGACATCCACATGATCCATTTCCTCGCGCACCACTTCGCGCTGGCTCACGATTCCGATCATGGGGATCACGCGCACCGACGGAGCAAAACGTCTGAACTCCTGCACCCACTGCAGCACCAGGGAGGACGGACAGATCACCAGCGCCAGATACCGTCGCCCCTCTTTTTTTCTCTCCTCTATCTCCGAGAGAATTACGGCTATCATCTGCAGCGTCTTGCCCAGGCCCATGTCGTCGGCCAGTATTCCGCCAAAGCCGGAATACAGAAGGGTCTTTACCCACTTGAAGCCGAACTTCTGATATTCTCTCATTATCCCCTCAAGGGACTTGGGAAGCGCGAAATCAGCGGCGCTGATATTGGCAAAACGGTCAACCAGCCTGATGAAGCTTTCGTCCCGGGTCACCATCAGGCCGTCGCGAGACTCCATGATCTTGTCAAGATAAAGCGCTCTGAAAACAGGAATTTTGGCGTTCTCGGCTATCACGTCGGCAGGCAGCACATCAAGCTTTTCAAGAAGCTTGACGGCATTGGCAATGGCAGGATTGTCACTGAGCTCGATGAATTCGCCGCTCGTCAGCCGATACCACTTCTTGCCCTTGGAATACTCGTCGAATATTCTTAGCAGTTCAAACTTGTCAACTTCCGCCGAGGTAAGTTTGAGATCCAGCAGTTTGCCGTTTTGCAAAACGTCAAAATCCAGAGTGAAACCGCCGCGGCGCTTCAGACGGGCGAATTCTTCCGTTCCCATTACAAGGCCGAAAAGTTCTAGCCGCGCCACGGTTTTGGTCAGAAACTCGTTAAGCCCGGAATCCCGATCCAGTTCCCATCTCCAGCCGTCTTTCTCCCGGATCCCCCCGCTGCGCTCGATGTTCGAAATGATGGCGTGCTCGGCGATCTGGTTCGGAATTCTGCCATCCGCCGGAACCTCTGGAACCTTGCCGTCTCCGAGGCTGTGGGAAAAGCCGTCGTATTTCACCGTGACCTTCACGCGAATGATAATCTTTGTATCCGTTATTTTTTTCACATCGGCGAAAAAGGTGACAGCCCCCTGAGGAGCGAGATGCTCCTTCATCCACTCCTCGTCGATCTCGGAAGAAAGGGAAAAACAGTCTTTTTTCCTGAGTACCGGATAAATCCCTGAAAAGAAACTGTCAAGACTCTCCTTTGGAACGGAAATATCGAAGTCTCCCACGGATCTGACGGCGCTGACCAGCTGTCTCACCGGGGAAAAGCTGCTCTGATCGACCTCGATCAAGGCATCGCGGGTAAGGACGTAAACCGTTTCAAAAGCGCCGGAAAGCTCAAGCGGCAGATAGCCTGACAGCTGCACGGTTTCATTCTCCGGTCCCGCCTTGGAAACCTTCAGTTCAACCTTCAGACTGTCGTCGTCTCCTCCCACAAAGACTTTGGTTCTGCCGCAAGACGAGGTTGTGTCCTCAATTCTCACAAACGAGCCTTCCGCCTGACGATAGAAAGCCTTCAGCAGGAGACCTTTGAGCGGAATGGAGTCGGTGTCGGCCGCCTGCGGCAGTCTCGGATTCGCCCGTCTTCCGACGTCGTAATAGAATTTGTTCAGCAGATTGCTGGGTTTTTCTTCGGTGCCGATGAAATCGCGGATCCTCGAACAGTGCTCGCGAACGATGTCAAGGTATCCCTGACTTTTGGCATCCAGTTCATGCTGGGAAAAATCCAGCGAGGAGAATTTGTTGATGCGGTACGCCTTTTTCTGGTCGTAGGCATCAAGCAGCCCCATCAAATCCGAAACCGCCGAAGGCTGAGCGTTTTCCCGCAGCAGATCGAGAGTAAGAGAAAGCTGCTGCGCGTTCTGACTGTCCTCGCCGCGCGAAAGAATAAGACGCGGCGAAAGCTGCACGATAGGCAGCCTGCCGCCCTCTTCAGCGAAGGTCAGATTGTAAAGTTCGTCGTTTTTCAGTTTTTCGCTCAGGGCATCGGTCTCGAAAGCGCCGCTGAGAGCCTCAACGAAAGCGTTGCCGCGGATTTTGGCGGCCAGAGCCTCAAAAGGATGTTCGCAGCACCATGTCCACAGCAGATCGATACACGCCAGCTGATACTCGTTGACAAAAGTCCTTTTGCCGTCCCATCGGAAAGCCGGATACGGAACTTCTACCGGAACCGCCTCCTGATCCGTCTGTCCCTGACCGTTGCTCCATGTTATCAGGGATGATGACGCCTGAACCACAAACTCATGAGATGAGCCGAACATGTCGTCATAGGCGACCTCCGCCCTGATGCCTGGATCATGCAGAGCTGAGGACTCATAGCCGCATTTTTTGAGTTTCATGGCTCTGCGGAAAAGGATATCCTTGCTGCGGGATTCGCAGAAAGGGAAGGTGACCATCTGCCGCAGCAGTTCGCCGAACCTGACTGCCGTGCCTCCGTGGGAACTGATGAATTCGTCGCTTAGGCGATTGATTTGCGAAGTGACCGCCCGCTCTCTTTCGATGTTTTCGAGGATGCGTTTGGACTGCTGCTCCTTTATGCGGGCATTGTACTGTTCCTCGTTTTCCTCTATGGTGACCACGCCGTTGTACTTTTCGTACTGCATGAGGATCGCGGCGACATGCGGACACGTGCCTTCGCGACTGAATTCGGCGCAGGCGCACCGCATGCAGTCTCTGGTAAGCACAGCGTTTCCGACGCCAGGGAAATGAACAATCCCGGCGTCGTACTTCATTTCGGAGTCGATTACCCTGCCGCTGATGGAAAGAGGGATTTTCTGTTTTCCCGGCTTGAATTCAGGTTTGAGATCCTCAACCAGACATTTGTAGGCCCTGCTCATGATGTGGGGAGCAAAGCTTTTGCGCCAGTTAAGAACATTAAAAAGCCTAATGGAAGTTGAATTGGTATCGCTCATGGTAAATCAAAATTCAAACGGGATTGTCAGCCGAGGATTCTCGATGCTCGCCGGGCTCCTTCTCTTCAGGAGGCTTTGCCGACCGGCACCGGCTCCACCGGATCCTCGAAATGAGGATCCGGATGCTTCAGACCGTAAATCATAAAACCTATGCCGGTAAGGACGAACGGAACGCTCAGCAGCATTCCCACAGACACGAAGAACGGCAGCGACACATGCTGCGAGATGAAATCGTTCATCTGAACCTCGTATTCGGCCTGTCCGGCCTTGAAAATTTCGAAAATCATCCGGGTCGCAAAGGCCCAGGTGATGAAAAAGCCGAACATGAAGCCGGGTCTGGTTCCCAAACGCAGTTTGTAGAGAAGAAGAACCAGGAGACCGCCGACAAAGTAGGACAACGACTCGTAAAGCATCACCGGATGCAGAGGCTGGCTGCCCAGACGCTCGAAGACAATGCCCCAGGTGCCGTCGGTAGGAACGCCGACAATTTCGGAATTGACAAAGTTGCCAAGCCTTATGCATGTGCCTCCGGCGGCAAAAGCCATGCTCATGTGATCCAGCATCCAGAGAGGATGATACTCGCGGTTTTTGCAGCAGAACCAGGCGAAGGCGATGGCGGCGCAGATCACGCCGCCGTGGCTGGCAAGACCGCCCTGCCATATGTAAAGTATTTCCAGCGGATGGGAAAGATAGTACGCCGGCTGGTAGAAAACCACATGCACAATGCGGGCGCCAAGAACCGTGCCGGCAAACATGACCAGAAGCAGCAGATCCAGCTTGTCCACCGAATAGCCCTTTATGCGGCACATTATTCGGCTGATGAGATAGGCAAGCAGAAAACCTGTGGCAAAACAGATGCCGTACCAGTGTATATGCAAATGAAGAGCGTCTATGCTCAACGCAATGGGATCCGGATTCCAGTGAATGATCATATCAAAAAGGTAAAATGTTTCGTCATCGCGTCACTTTAGACCGGGACAAACGCGCCTGCACCGATAAGCGGGCATCAATGCAAACCCGATATTCAGAACCCCGGTTTATGACAAAGACGTCAAAATAATCGCAACTTGGAGCAACGGTGTACTGAACAGAACTCCGACAGTGCTATGATGCGGGTACACCCGAGCCGACCGTGGCAATTATAACCGTTTTCAGCATGCTCCGACAATTTAAAACCCGGCATGCGCGCGGCCGGCTCCGTAAAGGCGGATCATCCAACCGGCGATGCTCCCGAACAGTAACCTTCCGGGCGAATATCCGTTTACCCGAAAGAATTTCTGAAACCTGGACCTTTTTATGAATTTAGAAATTGACATCACCGGCGCGGGCGGCCTGCCATGCGACCAGAATGTTTCATCTGCGCCTGCGCCCGGGCCGGATTCCGAAACCGTCGCCATGTTCAACGATCTTATGTCGGCGAAAGACCCCGCGAAAACGGATTTGCCGACAGGCGTATCCTTCCCGGCCTCAGATCCTCTCCCCCAGAATCAGGCAAAACCGTTGCCAGGAGAAAAAACAGCCGCGTTCGCGCCGGCTCAGGAATCCTTCGGCGGCGCGATCAAAACTCAGGCAGAGGCGCAAAACAGGATGACTGATCTGTCCTCCATGTTTTCCTCGGCGATGTTCGCAGGCTCCCAGCCTCAGCAGACGCCGGAAGTCGCAACGCAGCCGCCGCCTGCCGCAGATGTTTCGGCAGGCCGCCAGGAGATTCAGGATCTGGTCAGCAATCTCCTTGATCGGATTCTGGTGTCGGATCCCAAGACTTCGGCCGGATCCAGCGTAATGATGCAGATGAGCAGTTCCGGACAGTTCGCCGGCACGGAGATAGTTCTGACCAGAAGCAACGACGGGACGCTGGCGGTGGTTATCAACGCCGGCAATCAGGAACAGTACCGCAAGCTCAACGAAGCGAAATCAAAACTGGAAAATTCTCTTGAACGGCTGGAAAAGGGAAGTTTTACCGTCACTGTGAAGTCCCCTGACAGCGATGATCAGTTGCCGTCATGATCTCAAGTCCCGCACGCAGCACTTTATGACTTGAATCATTGCTGATAGAATTGTTTTCCGTAAACGCCGTCCCGGCGGATCGTTCTTATGCTTTTACAGGTTGGATCACAGTGATTAAAATCAGTCCTCAGAAAGCGGCTGTCATCTCATCGGCGCTGGCGGTGTGCCAGACCGACCGGATAGAGGTGCTATCGGGCGAGAACTCGGTGGAAATAAGACAGACCAACACGCCTCTGATAATACTGAGCGCGAATCTGAGCGAATACGCCATCGCTCCCCTTGATCTGTGGTATGCGGCCGATTACGTGGAGGATCCCGGACAGATAAGCATTCTGCCGCCGGAACTGCTGGGCGCCATGCTGGAAAAGCTGCTGCAGCCGTACCTGACAGAGGCCTCGGAACTGCTGAAGCACAACATCACCGTCACCTCCTACGCAGGGTGCGATGATGCGAAAAGTTTCGAATTCAGCGCGGATTTCGCGCTTCGCCTGGATGAGAGAAACCAACCCGTTCCAGTCCGTCTGTTTTTCAGAAACGAAACGGCGGTTGACGTTTTTGTGAAACGGCTGCGGGAGCTTCCTAAAACCGGAGCCCTGGATGAAAGCTCGATTCCGGTGACAATGGAAAAAATCGCCGGCAGCCAGATGCTGACGGCCGACGAGATCCGATCGCTGGAAACGGGCGATGCCATTGTGCTTCAGGAGGACAGCCTCGGTCGTCAGGAAATTCTTCTCAAGGGTCCGGGCTGCGCCTGCCGGGTGCAGATTTCCGACGGCCCGGAGGCGACGGTGACGCAGAACGGACTGGAGGAGACAGATCAGGAATCATACGGTATGGATACGAAAATCGACGATCTCAAACTAAAGGTTGAATTCTCGCTGGGCACGGTGGACATGACCGTAAACCAGCTCAAAGAGCTTCAGCCCGGATCGGTGGTCGACATAGGCTCAAGCGATCTGTCGCGTGTCGCCATCAAAATCAGCGACCAGACGGTAGGCCACGGTCAGATCATCCAGGTGAACGACCTGTACGCGCTTCAGATCACCGACATCAGCGGAAGCAGCGGACTTTAAACGCCGGACGGAAAGGCAGGAACAGGAGCCCGAGCATGATCGAAAGCGGTTTTATGAACAGCCCGATGAACATCATCGTAATAATGGTGCTTCTTGGACTGCTGCCCATCGCTCTGACTCTTGTCACCTCCTACATCAAGATAATTGTGGTTACGAACCTGGTAAGAAACGCCCTGGGCGTCCAGCAGGTTCCTCCCGGATCCGTGCTGGCGGGACTGTCCATAATCCTTTCGATTTTTGTCATGGCACCGGTGGGACAGCAGACCTACAGGCTGCTTGAAAAAGAGGATCTTTCGGCCAATTTCACCCCGACGCAGCTGATGACGGTCATGAGCAACGTATCGGATCCGCTGAAGACGTTTCTGGTGAAAAACACCGACCGAAGAGTGAGCAACTCCTTCACCGGAGTCGCAAGGCGAATCTGGCCCAACGAGATAAAGGACAAGTTCGAGGACGACAGTTTCATCTTCATAGTGCCCTCCTTCGTCATTTCGGAGCTGACCAAGGCGTTTCAGATCGGCTTTCTGCTCTATCTCCCATTCATAGTGATAGATCTGATCATCTCCAACATTCTTCTGGCCATGGGCATGATGATGGTGTCGCCAATGACCATATCTCTGCCCTTCAAGCTCATGCTCTTCGTGTCCCTGGACGGATGGCTCAAAATAAGCCAGGGACTGCTGCTGAGCTACAACTACACCTGACTTCTAATACCAATTCTGCTACGGAAAAAAAACACATGGAAATCGTTTTTGAAAACAAAGAAAAATATACCCTGATCGATGTGACCGGCCGCGTGGATGCCACCACCGCCACGCAGTTCGACACCCAGTTCAACGAGCATTTTTCCGCATCCGGCGAACCGGTGAACATGCTTCTTGATCTCGGAAAGGTTGAATACCTGTCCAGCGCCGGCCTGCGGTGCGTGCTTAAAATCGCAAAATACTGCACTTCAAAGGGCAAAAAACTGGTGATCTGCCAGATTCAGCCTGCGGTTTTCGAAGTGTTCAGAATTTCCGGATTCAACACTCTGCTTACCATAGTCCCTTCTCTTGAAGAAGCGGAAAGCAAATTTGACTGAAAACCAGCATATTTTGACAGACTTTGCGCGTCCCCCGCAAAGCGCTATGACAAGGAAGAACGACCATGGTTACTGTAAAAATCCCGGCCTCCATCGAACAGCTCTGCCGTCTTAGAGAAACTATCAGCAGCGAGCTTCCTGAAAAATACGAGCATCTTCAGTTCAAAGCGGAACTGATCACCGAAGAGATTCTCACCAACATCTGCAAGTACGCCTACGACGGCAAAGACGGAGAGACCACCTTTGCCTGCGGCATGGCCACCATCGACAATCAGGATGCTTTCTTCATTGAAATCACCGACACCGGCGCCGAGTACAACCCTTTCCAGAACCTGGACCAGACTCAGTTCGACAAAAGCATCGAGGAGCGGAAAATCGGAGGAGTCGGGCTTCATCTGGTGCAGCAGATGGCTACCCATTACGTATACATGCGCGACGGCATCAAAAACAAACTGCAGATCTTTCTGCTGCCGTGATCACCTTGAAGGCGTTGCGGACCAAAGCTTCTGACTCTGAAAAGCCAATATGACAGGATCCGGAAAGTGAAACTAAGAACGAAAATCATAATTTTCTGCATACTGATTGCGGTTGTCACCATAATCCCGATCTTCTTCTATGTCTTCTATCAGACTCAAATCAACCTGATCGCCGAAAAGAAGCAGAACTCGCAGATCATGATCGACACTGTCTACCACGCACTGGAGGGACAGTACACCAACGCCATGAATCAGCAGCTCATCGACGTCTTCAGCATAAAAAACAGCCTGCGGGACACCGCCTCATTCTTCACCTACTACCACCGAAAAAACGTCGGAAAGAACGCGGACGACAAGGCGGTGGAAGAATTTCTCAGAAACAACCAGACCGCGCTGGAGCAGCAGGACATTTCTCTGATAATGTTCCGCCACGGAAAGTTCTGGGGCACCGAGCGCGCTCTGAATCTGCTGGATGCCAGAACCATCAACAAGAACAATCTGCAGGAACTGATCGTCGGCGATCTGCCTTCCAACGGAACCTACGACATAGCAAAAAAGGATTCCCACACCTATCTCGCCTTCATTTTTTCTCCTGAACGGCACGGAAACAGCAACGACGGCTTCAACTACGCCATGCTGAAAAACATCGATCTGCTAAGTTCGGCTTTCGACCAGATCGACCAGGAAATGATGGTGTTCCTGAAGGAAATGTTTGACAATCTCCCGGCGGAAAAGACCATGCCGATGTATCTGCTGGACGAGGAATTCAATATTCTGCTTACCAACGATCCGCAGGGGACCATAGGCGAAAAATTCAAGCACTACCATGCGCATGACGCAAAGTTCCATGACGAAAAGGAGCGCCAGAAGCATGAGCACGAGCACGGTCAGAATCAGGAAATCTGCAACGTCATAGAAAACGATTACGTCTGCTTCCAGTATCTTAAGCCGCTGAAGCTCCATGTGGCCTCAATGCAGCCGATGAGCAGCCTCAGGGCCTACGGCGACAAGATCATTTCAGGCCTTGCGGCCATCGGCGCCATGGTGCTGATGGTCATGGTGATGGTTTCAATCAGCTATGCCACCAGAATCACCAGATCGCTGAACGACATTGCAGGAATCGCCCACAAGATCGCGGTGGCCGATCTGTCAAATCCTGACATTCTCAAGGAATTCAGCTATACGCCTTCCGACTCCAGCGACGAGGTAGGCAACCTCAGCCAGGCGATAGCCAACATGCGCAATTCCCTCATATCCAACATCAATTCTCTGGTGAGCGCCACCGCCAAGCAGAACCGGCTTGAGGGCGAACTGGGCGTTGCCAACGACATTCAGATGGGCATGCTTCCCAACAATGAAAGCATCAAAAAATCCGATTTGTACGAGATCGCCGCGTTCATCAACCCGGCGAAGCAGGTCGGCGGCGATTTTTACGACGTGTTCAGCATCGGCGAGGATCGGTTGGTCATAACCGTCGGCGACGTGTCCGACAAGGGCGTGCCTGCAGCCATGTACATGAGCATCTGCGTGACTCTGCTGAGACAGATCTGCAAAATGGACAAAACGCCGGATCAGGTTACGGAAATACTGAACCGATGCCTGTGCGAACGCAATCCCAACATGATGTTCGCAACACTGTTTCTGATGATCATCAACACCCGCACCGGAGAATTTGTCTATACCAACGCCGGACACTGCCAGCCTGCGATTGTCAGAACATCGGAAGTATTCGAGCTTGAGGATCTGTCCGGTCCGGCGGTGGGAGTCGCAGAAGAGGCGAAGTACACCACCAGCCGGGGAAGCCTTGCTCCGGGAGATTACATGGTGATTTACACCGACGGCATAAGCGAGGCTCAGAACGAAAGCGGCGAATTCTTCAACACCGAAAGGATCATTGGAACTCTGAAAAAGCACAAGTTCAATACCGCCAATTCTCTGCTTTACAGTCTCCTTGACGATGTGCTGGATTTCAGACAGAACGCCGAACAGTCAGACGACATGACGCTGCTATGCTATCGACGGCTCAAATCGGTCGCAAAAGGAGGCGCGAAATGAACCCTGCCATAACCGAACTGGTTACTCACGGTTTTTATCTCATACTCATGCTCTCCCTGCCGCCGATTGCGGTGGCCTCCATCATCGGCGTAAGTCTGGCTCTGTTTCAGGCCATAACCCAGCTGCAGGAACAGACTCTGACCTTCGGCGTAAAACTTATCGCGGTAAGCATCACCCTGCTTTTGACCGCCGAGTGGTTCAGCGGCGAAATCGCGCACTACGGACAGGAAATATTCAACTACTTCTACACCCTGTAAGAATTCATGGATCAGGAATACCTTCAGCTTCTGTTGCAGGATGAAACGCTGAGAAACCATATGTCAGCCCTGCTGCTGGGTATGATCCGCATTATCGCTCTCATCAGCGTGGCGCCCATTTTCGGACCCAATGTCACCATGCCCATCAAAGCGTCCATCGCCCTGGCCCTTTATATGCCGCTGCACCCATACATGCTGACCGTAACTCAAGGAATACATCTGGAATCCACCGGCGACTTCATCACGCTGCTGCTCATCATAGGAAAGGAGGTCATGCTGGGCGTTTTAATGGGATGGCTGGTGTCGCTGTTTTTTTATATCGCCCTTTCCGCAGGCACCATAGTCGACAACCAGCGCGGCGCCTCCATGGCCCAGACCACAGACATTCTCAGCGGAGCAGAGGGATCGCCCCTGGGAGCGGTGCTGTTCATGGCGGTAACAGTGCTCTTTTTCGTCTCCGGGGGCTTTATGAGATTCATGGAGCTTTTCTACACCTCATTCAGTTACTGGGAGCCTGACGAGATCACGCCGGATCTCACAAGTCGAGCCCTGGCTGATTTTTCCATCTACAATCTTGCCTGGATGATGAGGCAGACCGTGCTCATCGCCTCCCCATTCATTATCATAGCCCTGATCTGCGATGTGTCGCTGGGTCTCATAAACCGGTTCGCCCCGCAGCTGAACGTATTCATTCTTTCCATGCCGATAAAAAGCGCCGTCTGCTCGCTGCTGATCATTTTCTACTATCATCCGTTCCTTGAGCACAGCACGGGAAATCTTGACTATATGAGCAAAATGCTTTACCAGATGATGCAGTTATTCAGATAAAGTCGGCTTACGGGAAAATCTGGCAAGCCTTGCCGCAAGCAACAGCAGAGATGTCGTCGACAGCAGAAAAGCCAGAATATGCCCCATGCTGAAGTTCATAAACACATAGCCCACCACCCGATCCGGTTCCCGGACAAACTCTGCGGCAAACCGAAACAGACCGTAGTAAAAACCGAACAGCATGGTAACAGTTCCGACAGGCACCATTTTTCCAAGCAGATGCGTCAGAAAACGACGGGAGCATATGACAGCGCCCAGCAGAACAGGACCTTCCAGCAGAGCCTCGTAAAGCTGCACAGGATGGCGGATCTGGCTGTCGGCTCCGGCGAAAACCACGCCCCATGGCAGATCAGTTGGCGTGCCCCACAGTTCCCCGTTGAAAAAATTGGCAATTCTTCCAAGAGGCAGAACCAGACACGCCAGAATACAGAAATGCTCAAGATTTCTGGCAAAACCTTTTCTGTCGCAAAGCACGACAAGAAGAATCAGCCCCAAAGCGCCGCCAAAAAACGACATGCCGCCGCAGTAGAGACAAATTATTTCTTCGGGGTGTTCCAGATAGTAAAGGGGCTCGTAAAACAGAACGTATCCCAGACGACCGCCTGATATCGCCCCCACAGCCGCGTAGGTTGAAATGTAGAGAGCATAGGAAAAACTATGCTCATGATATGTGAATGATTTGAAACGAAAGAATACGGCAAGAAAAAAGCCGAAAACATACACCAGAGAGTACATGTCGAACTCCGGCAACCGCACTCCATGCGCGATTGCCGATATACCTATAGCCGGCAACAGCCGTTGCCGGATGACGGACCGTCTGTCAGATCATCAGGCCGCGTCTGCGGGTTGCTCTGACGGATCCGGAGCCGGAGGATCTGATACTGTCTCTTGCGCTGTCAACTCTGGCGACAGCCTCCTGAGCGACTGACAGTTCCATGTCCTTGAGCCTGTCATTTGCGGCCTTTCTCACCTCGTCGTTATCTTCAAATTCCGAATTCTTCAAAGACTCTGAAACCTGGCTTATGGCTCTGTCAGCCTGTTCGAGTTCCCGCTCCGCATTTTGGATAAACTGTTCTATCTGCTCGTCTGTCAGCATATCTGTTTCCTTGAAACCTAATGAACCATAATACAAGCCGTCGAAACAGCGGAGGCAAAAACGCAACCGCAATTCCAACCGTTCTGTATCGGATTCTAAACTTTTGCTTTTTCAAAATCCACAGCCGAGACCACAATATCATAACTCCGCAGCCTCGATCTGACGGTCCAGATCCGGCGGTCGAAATTTTTCTGAAAATGCTGTAACCATAGGGCTGAGATGGCGTTATCTGTGCAAAGAAATAATTTAGTTTTTTTACGGAGAATTTTATCATGGTAGATTTTAATCCAAACGCAGGCGGCGCCACACAGACCCAGGAAATTCAGACCAGACACAGCGGCTTTGACGAACTTGGCATCACCAGCATCGAACTGATGTTCGCAAAACTGCAGAACGATCTTGCCGTCGAAAACCGCGAGGCTGCAAAATCAAGAATTGAAGCAA
>JAFURY010000009.1 GCA_017480795.1 Succinivibrionaceae bacterium | reverse complement strand
TTAATAGTTTTGATCAATCTAAATAATTGCTCAATAAATACACAAATTTGCCACTATGCACAAACTTAAATGAATTTATATAGGCTTGATCACAAAACTAATTTGAAGTTCGTTGCAAATTTTGCATCGGGGGCATGGAAACAAAAAGATCAAAACATGATCAAAATCCTGTTTTTTGTGAAAAAACTCCGCCTCGATCTACAAATTTAGATTTTCATAAAGTATATAATGCGAGTATCTAGATGTATTGACCATGGAAGGTTGCAACGCATGATACTTATGAAGAAACTCCTGCTGACGGCAGTTGCGGCGACAGTCGCGTTGGCTGCCGCCGAAGCCGCGCAGGTTTTCAGTTGGGTAGACGGTAATGGAGTTACCCACTACTCGCAGCATCCGCCCCGAGAGGATGCATCGGCTCAGGTCAACATGATTGACACGGTGTTCTCCCCGAACGAACTTCTGGCGATCCAGAAGATCAAGGAAGAGAAGAAGAAGCTTGCGGAAAAAAAGAATGCCAAAAACGAGGAAGAGCTTATCCGTGGCTGCAAGGATCTGCATAACGAGAAGATCCGCTACTACCGCCGTAAAATCGAGGATACGTACATCGCCAATCTGAACAAGTGCGACATGTCGGTTCAGAGCATGAAGCAGTCCCAGGCGCGGCCAAAGAAGGAAAAATGCTATGCCGAAGCGCTGAAGGTCAAGATGGCCGATATCAGCCAGCTTCCAACCGAGGACGATTGCACTCCGGAAGACAAAAAGAAGAAGAAATAGTTTCGCGCTCCCGCCTCGAGGATCCGCTCCTGCGGATTTCGCCCGAGAGGATGATAAGGGAGTTTCATGAACGGATTTACAGACAGGCCGAAAAGACCGGACAGAGACAGATTCTCATGTTCGGTCTTTTTATTTTCCGGAAAAGTTGTCCTCGCCCGAAATCCGGCGCCGGCCGGGTTAGAGCGCATACCGTTTTTCCGCCGTCTCTATCCCGAAGAGCCAAAGCGCTATTGCAGGGTGTTCATGTAGAGATTGACCATGGAGTTTTTCTTGAGACTGGCCTCCGTCAGAGGACAGCTGTCGTCTGCAAGATATTCGGCAAGATGCGCCTCAAAGCGTCTGAGATCGGCGCTGCCGCCGGCGCCGCGGATGCGACCGGCCAGGTGAAAGCCGGTTTTGGAAGGAAATACGAAAACTCTGAACGGGCTGGCCGACTCGGCAATCCGTTTCAGATTCTCCGCCGCCGCGGCAACCTCTGCTCCGCCCGCACCAGGCGCCACGTCGGCATCCACCATGAAGCACCTGAGTGCCGTCACCGAGGTTTCGCTCTGCCGGGGTATGCTGTGAAAGCTGTGGCAGTAGGCTGAGACCGATGACTCGTCAATGTCCGACAGCTCTCCCGCCTCAAAGGCGATCTGAGCGGACAGCACCTTTTTCAGATCCTTGGCGTCAAGTCCGAAGTACAGCCGGCCGTGAAACATGTCCGCCCATCTGCTCATGGCCTCGAAGCGGTCCCGCAGCTCCTTCGAGGATCGCACCAGCCAGTGGCGAATGAAATACTCCTGGGATCTGCGGCCGCGGGTTTTGAACACGTCGATGGCGGCATGATCCGCAAAGTCTTTGCGCCTGATCACCAGAGATACGGGATGAAAAAAGCCGGGGCGCATTTCTTCCGCCTGACAGTCCATAAAACCGCAGATCGTATCAAGATTGTTGATCATGACCATATGAGCCTCGGATATCTACGTAAAAACAGTCTGCCGAAAAAAAAAACAGCTGACCTATCGGCAACAGCCGCTACTCCGCCGTCCCGCCGAGCTTATTCCGCTCTCCAGACTTCTTCTGCTCTCCGATCTTTTTCCAGGTCACGTCGTTGCGCAGGTAAAGCGGAACAATGTTTTCGGGAAGATCGGCCTCGTCAGGGTGCGCGAGAACATAAGGCAGCATGTCGGAGGACTCGGGCAGCCGAACGCCGCAGATCGGGACTCCGTCCCGCTCCAGCAGTCCCTTCAGATCCTGACTGGCGGCGAAGCCGGTGCCGGTAACCGCAAAACCTGTTTCCCCGAAAGTTTTCTGAATCTCGTCAAAGGCGAGAGCCGGCGCGCACACCCGCTCCTGGCTGACCGCCACGGCAAGTCCGTCTCTGTTTTCAAACAGAGCGAAGTAAACCTCGCTCATTCTGGCGTCCACCGCAACGGCGATCTTTTCCGCGCCCAGCTGTCTGATGGCCCCCTGGGCCAGGATCTGCAGATCGGAAACGCCCAGCAGTTTGAGACCAAGTCCCAAAGCCAGACCCTGAGCGGCTCCCACGCCGATCCTCACTCCGGTAAAGGAGCCTGGTCCCCGTCCGCAGGCAATCAGTTCAAGATCGGCTCGATCAAGCCTGGCTTCATGCAGAAGCGCATCCACCATGTCAAGCAGCACCCTGGTGTGTCCCTGAGGGATCACCTGACTTCTGGCGAAAACCTCCGAGCCGGCGCGAAGAGCGGCGCTGCAGGCCTCGGTGGCCGTATCAATAGCAAGTATGTTCATTAAAAAACCTTCATATCAAATCGCCGTAACGAGCTTTAAAGCTCCTCCCTTTCGTTCTCCTCCGGCTCCTCGGTCCAGCCATCCCGGATCTGAATGTCGTCAGAAGTCGGACTGTCCAGAATTTCGTCCACGTCCACGTCCACGTCCGCATCGCTTGTCTTTTCCGCAGCAATCTTCGTTACGTGCTCAAGCCAGGCGCGACGGATCTCCTCCACGCTGCCGGTGGTGGCAAACGGAGGCAGTTCCGAAATCACCTTGCGACCGTAGGCGGGACCTCTTGCAATCCGGTCGTCGGCGATAGCCACCACGCCGAAGTCTTTTTCCGAACGGATGAGCCGTCCCACGCCCTGCTTCAGTGAAATGATCATCTCAGGCAGGGACAGCTCCATGAAGGAGTTCTGACGCAGCACGCTGGTCACATAGTCGCTAACCGCCTTCTGCATGGTGTCCATCGGTCTGAAAGGGAGGCGATCGATAATGACGCAGGAAAGGGCGCTGCCCGGAATGTCCACGCCCTCCCAGAAGGATGAGGTAGCCACCGTAACCGCGTTGCCCAGCCGCTGCATATTGCGGAGAATTTCCGTCTTGCCGGTTCTGGCCTGGCTGAAAAGCCCTCTGCCACGAAGAGCCCGATGCTCCGAAAGCAGATCGTACACCCGGTTCATGGCGCCCACGCTGGTGCACAGGATCAGAAAGCCGCCATCGATGGCCGAAAGCAGCGGCAGAGCGTACTGCACCACCTGTCTGGCATGCTCGTCCCCCACGGTTTTTCCGGCGGGAATGAACTCTGGCACGTAGAAAAAGCCCTGATGCCGGTAGTCGAAAGGCGAGGACACTCTGAGGAACAGTTCATCTCTGATGCCAAGACTTCGGGTAAAGCGGTGGAAGGAGTTCTGCACCGTAATGGTGGCGGAGGCGAACACGAAGACCGGGCCGCCCGGCTCCTCATCATCATACGGATCGTCGTCATCGGGAAGTTCCGGAGGACCGTCATCCACGAGCTCCTCGTCGTCTTCATCCGACGTCTTGCCTCGACCATCATCCTTTCCGGCGGACTTTTCGGTCCTTTCCTTGTTTTTATCCTGGTCTTCCTCTCCCAGCACCATGGACGAGAACATGCCGGCCACATCGAGGTGAACCACCTTGAGACTGAAACTTTTCTGAGTGGAGGAGATAAGGAACACTTCGGAAAGATCGTCGTCCCGGCTCGCAATGAACCGCTCCAGCAGCTCGTTCATGCCGCCCACCAGCTGCACCAGATTGTCGGCCAGCACCGCCCCGTCGGAGCCGGTCCGCAGGAAGTTGGAATTGCCGTCCAGACTCGAAATCCGGTCGGCGGCACTGTTCAGTTCTTCATGAAACCGCTTCATGTACTCCAGCACCTTGGGATTTCTGGCTCTGGCGTCCTTCAGCTGCGCAGAAAGCTGCTCGTCCTTGCCGTAGGAAGTTTCCGGGGCGCACTTTCGGACCTCGAAATACAGATCCCGGGCAAACTCGCTGAAGATGAAATCAAGCTCTTCGTAAAGTTCCTTGAGAATGCCGGCAAACTCCTTGGGCGATTTGAATTTGGCCACGGCATCCTTGGCCATGAGTTTGGCGGCCTTCTCATACCAGCGGCCGTAGCCAAGACGCATGTCGTCGATAAGGATCCTGATCTGCCGCATGTCGGCGGAACCGCGCTCGTCGGTGAATGTCTCCCTCACCACCGACGGCAGATGATGCGCCTCGTCAAAGATCACCACGTCGGCGGTGACCGGAAAGAGCCGCTCCTTGGTCAGATAGTTCTGAAGCATGATGTTGTGATTGACGATGAGCACGTCCGCCTCGGAGGCCTTGAGTCTGGCACGGGACACTTTGCAGGTTTCCTTGAAAGGGCAGTTGGAGCCGAGGCAGGAATAGGAATGGGCGGCGATGCGATCGAGCAGCGTCCGGTCGAAATCGCGGCTGGACAGCAGTGTCAGATCGCCGTCGGGCTCCTTTTCAAGAAAGTCTCTCAGTTTATGCAGCAATGACGAAGAGATAACATCCCGGACGAAGATGTCGTTCTGCCGCGCCTTCTGGGCGCCGCTGTCGCCCCGCTCCAAAGCATCGAGTCTTGAAAGGCAGATGTAGTTGGATCTGCCCTTCAGCGCCGCCACGAGGAAGCTTTCCCCCAGAATCGACTGAATGTGCTGAATGTCTCTTTTGAGCAGCTGATCCTGCAGATTGAGGGTGCGGGTGCTGACAATAACCCGCCTGCCCTGCTTCAGAGGCGGAATGAGATAGGCGAAGGTCTTGCCGGTGCCGGTGCCGGCCTCCACCACCAGGTTGCGATGCTTTTTCACGGCGTTCAGAATTGCCGTGACCATCTGGATCTGAGGCTTGCGCTGCCTGAAGAATGCGGTTTTCGCGCTGAGAAGCCCCCCGTCCCGAAAGATGTCCACCACATTTTTTTCGGCCGCAGTGAGATCGTTGCCCTCGGCGTCGAAATTGCTCAGAACCTCGGGATTCCGGTTTCCGGAGGTGTCGGGGAAGCTTGGGAAGCCGGCAAAGCCTGAAAAACCGGCGCCTGCGCCAGGATCCGGGCCTCTTGAATCCCAGCGGTTTGGACCGTAGGAGTCATAGTACCCGCGATCCGGCACCAACGGACCGTCCGACGCCAGCAGACTTGCCAGATAGCCGTCGTCCGGATCCTGTCTCGGACCGTTCTGATATGACCCCATGAAACCTCCCTGAAATTAATTTGCTGAATCTTACTTTTTACATAAAAAAGCGTTCCGGATCAAGACAAAGAAGACGGCAGGCGAAAATTTAAAACGGCAAAACAGGATCGCAAGCACATTTTGCCATGTTCAGGAACAGCCTGCGGATCGGAACGTTGCGGATCTGATAGAATGAAAGCGGACTTCGTCCCCGCCTTCTTCGGCCGGATCTGCGCCGCGGCCCGTGGCCCGAACTTTGACTGACACCGGATCCCCAATGGCAAAAATCTTCGGCCTAGCCGACTGCAACAATTTCTTCGTTTCCTGCGAAAGAGCCTTCAGGCCCGATCTGGCCCGCAGGCCCGTGGTGGTGCTGTCCAACAACGACGGCTGCGTGATCTCCCGATCCCAGGAGGTGAAGGCGCTGGGGATCCCCATGGGTGCGCCCCGCTTCAAAATAGAGAATGAAATCCGCAACCATTCCATTGCGGTGTTCTCCAGCAACTTCGCCCTTTACGGCAACATGTCCAACCGGGTCATGCGGACCCTTGCCATGTTCTGCCCCGACATCGAGCAGTACTCCATCGACGAGGCCTTCTTCAACGCCGGCACGGTGCCGGTGATCCGGGACCACCTCACGGAGGCCGGACGACAGATCAGAGCCTACATTCTCAAGACCACCGGCATTCCGGTAAGCATCGGCTTCGCCCCCAGCAAGACGCTGGCGAAAATGGCCAACTACTACGTGAAAAAGCATCCGGACACGGGAGGCGTGCTGGATCTGACATCCAGAAAACTGCAGCAGGAGATCCTCTACCGCTGTCCCCTGGAGGACGTGTGGGGCATCGGACGGCAGCTGTCGGTGAAGCTGGCTCAGCTTAACATCCGCACCCCGGCGGAGCTGGCGGCGGCGGACTTCGGCTTCATCGGCCGAAGGCTGGGAGTCAACGTGCAGAAGACGGTAATGGAACTCAACGGCATATCATGCTACGAATTCTCGGAGGATCCGGCGCCCCGAAAATCCATTATGCACTCGGCCACCATGAGCAGCCCCTCCACCATCTTCAACGACGTCTCGGAGGCGGTTTGCAGCCATGTGGCCATCGCCGCCGAAAGCATGCGCCGGGAGGGACAGCGCGCCAGCTGCCTGACGCTGTTCTTCCGGACCGGCGCCTACCAGACCGACGGACAGTTCTATGCGGCAAACGGCACCAGGGCCTTCGATTCGCCGGTGAACGACACCAGGGTTCTCACCGCCGCAGCGCTGGATCTGCTGAAGCAGTACTGGCATCAGGGCAGCCGGATCAGCAAAATCGGAGTGATCCTCAGCCAGTTCACCGCCGACAGCCAGGCCCAGCTGAGTCTGTTCTCGGATCCCCAGAAGGACGAGCGCAGCGCCAGACTTATGGAAGTGATGGATCGGATCAACAGCAGGACCCGCAACGGCGTCTTCTTTCTGGGCCAGGGACTCAAAGACTCCTGGCGCGGATCAAGGCAGCGCTGCTCGCCGCGGTACACCACCAGCTGGGACGAGGTGATCCGGGTGAAGTAACGAAAAACATGAAAAGAATCATCGCCTCCTAAAAAGAACTGAGAGTTTGAAAATGTTGCTAAGAAAAGACAATTCTTATATTAAAAAAAAATCGGCAGAATCCAAAAGACTCCCTCAGCGTTACATTAAACACCTGAATATTACAAACATGAAACATTGCGGAAGATATCCGCAGCAATCGTTTGATATGGAATTCCAGGCGCATTTGAATTCAATCATAGGCGGTCGCGGCAGTGGCAAGTCAACGGTAATAGAATCCATTCGTGTTGTTACATCCAATATTGACAATCTGAAAAATTCGTCTCTTAGATTGCATGCTTCGTTACTTGATTTTCTTGACAAGACAAAAGGTGTTATGCAACCAGAATCAGAAATATCGCTGACATATGTAAGCGATAATGTTGAATACGAGCTGTCATGGAATTATTCAAGCAAAAAAGTTTCGGCAAAGAGAAAAAGTAATGACGGTTATGAAGCGCTAGAAAGCAATGACTCAGTGATAAAACAATTATGTCCTGTATGTATTTATAGTCAAAATCAGATAAATGAATTAGCTTCGAATACGCATGGCATTCTGCACATAGCCGATCAATCCCCTGAAATCAATAAAAATGATTGGGATGCGCGATGGGCAGCCGCGGAAAATAAATTGCGGAAATTATGCGCTGACAAAAGAGCGTTAGAAAGAGACTTGACTGATTATCTGACTATAAAAAACGAGTTGGAACATGTAAAAAAAATTATTACACAGTATGAAAATACCGGTGTGGCTGACATCATAAGGAAATACAATCAGTTTGACATTCAGGAAAAAAGTTTGCTCGAATCAAACTGCTTTAATGACATTTCAGCAAAATTGAACGAAGTTGCGAATAACGGGCCAGACTTACCGGATTTTCCCGAGACGATTTTTGACCATGACAATGCAAGGAATGAAATAGCAGCAATATATGACAGATACAAAAAGAAATTCGATAGCGCAAAGAACGCAATTTTAAATCTTGCAAACGATTTTGAGAAGTCAGGAAATGAATTTCAACAGGCCATTAAATTCTCCCAGTGGCGCAAAGAATTAGAACAGAATCAGAACGATTACCGCAATCTGATTAGTTCTCAGAACAGCGGCACCCAACCTCCGGATCTTGCGTTATTCAACGAGTCGATAAGACGTCGCAGTCTTTTAAGCCAGAAATTCAAGGAACTGGAACACAAGAAGCATCGCATCCCCGCAATTGACAGCGAAATCGAGCTGATATCTGACAGTCTCATCGAACTGCGTTCCGAACTCTTCAGCAAGAGAAAGAATTTTATAGAAAATATAATTAAGAACAACAAATATGTCCGCATGAACCTGATACCGTTTGGTAATTTCAGTTCTGCAGAATCGGATTATCGTTCAATTTTAAATATTGATAATCTTTCTTATAAAGACGAAATTTTAAACAAGGACGAAGATCCATGCAGCGGACTCCTGGCCGAGCTCGCATCCTGCGCTGCAGATGACAGAAATACTGTTCTGAAAGCCGTAGAAAACTTAAAGCGGAGAACGATTGATATTGCTAAAGGAAATACTGACTGCGGCCGGACATTTGCAAAAAGGCTCAAAAGCATTTTCGAGGATCAGCCTGAATGCATCGACAGACTTCTTTCCTGGTGGCCTGATGATTTGCTTGTCATGAAATACAGAGTTAGCGAGCAGGACGATATTTATAACGATATCAGCAGAGGATCCGCCGGACAGAAGGCGTCGGCGATACTGGCTTTTTTGTTGGGTTATGGCGATTGTCCTTTAATTCTTGATCAGCCGGAGGACGATTTGGACAATGCTTTGGTATATGATCTTGTTGTAAGGCAAATTCTGGAGATCAAATCAGAGCGACAGATTATTTGCGCAACACACAATCCCAATATCGTTGTAAATGGCGATTCTGAACTGGTAACAGTGCTGGAATTTCGCAACGGTGAAATCAGAGTATTACAATCCGGCGCGCTGGATGCTCCTGAAATAAAAGGCGCCGTATGCGCTATTATGGAAGGAGGAACCGAAGCGTTTGTTCAGCGTTACAAAACTATTATGAATGATAAGGCGCGGTGATGTTTGATACTGAAAGCGAACTGCTTGAACATATTCAGTTGGGCGAGGATTCAAGACTTGAATTAAAGGATATTCGTTTTAATGGCAGCTCCGTATCCTCCCCTAACAGCAAAAGCATGGCTGACGAACTGGCGGCCATGGCTAATTCTCATAGCGGCGTATTCGTATTGGGAGTGGATGACAAGTCAAAATCGATAACCGGCATACCTGTAGACAAACTTGATATCGTTGAAACGTGGATTCGCAATATCTGTCATGATTTAATAGAACCCCAGCTTTACTGTCATATCGCCAAAGTTCATCTTTTCGACAGCAACGGAAAAGAAAAGGCGGTTGTCAGAGTGGACGTTGACAGAAGCCTGTTCGTGCATAAAGCGCCTGACGGATATTTTTACCGCGTTGGCAGTTCCAAGCGCGAGATGTCTACGGAATTTCTTGCCAGAATTTTTCAGCAGCGAAGCCAGACCAGGCTGATATATTTCGACGAACAGGCGGTGCCGGGCACATCCGTGAACTGCCTCGACAAAAAGCTGTGGGACAAATTCAGAACCTCTCTCTCTCCAGACGATGACAAAGAATTTCTGGTTAAAATGAATTTCATAACCGAATATGAAACTGGAGTATTTGTTCCCACGGTATCAGGGATACTAATGGTCTGCAGCAATCCTCAGGATCACTTAAGAAGCGCGTACATTCAGGCTGTCGCTTACAGCGGTACAGTTCGCGATTCCGCGGACCAGCTTGATGCCAAGGATATAACCGGACCTTTGGATGTTCAAATACGGGATGCCTGTCTGTTTGTAAGACGAAACATGAAGGTACGGGCAGAAAAGGAACAATGGGGAAGAGAGGATCGGCCTCAGTATTCCATGAGAGCCATATTTGAAGCGATAGTCAATGCTGTCGCCCACAGAGATTACTCCATCAGCGGTTCTAAAATTCGCTTACACATGTTTTCAGATCGTGTCGAGATATTTTCTCCTGGTTCCATACCGAACTCCCTTTCTGTTGAAACCCTGCCGTTCAGACAGATTTCGCGAAACAGTTCAATCAGCAGTCTGCTGGCAAGATGCTCTGTGCCTCTGGATATACCTGGAAACAAACGCACATTCATAATGGACCGCCGCGGAGAAGGCGTACCCGTCATCATAAATGACAGCGCCGTTCTGTCAGGAATCATTCCGGTATATCAGACGCTCGATAACAACGCCGAACTTTTACTGACTATTTATGCAGCAAACAACACACCTGGTTAAGCAGTTCGTCGCATTCTTTCTGACTCATATTGCAAACATGCTGCCGCGATATAACGAATTTGTCGTTGTTCGTGGACGCACTGCTGCGATCTGTACTGGCGAACGTGGTGGCGTAAAACCCGCAACCGGCAGTTGACGCACAAAAAAATCCCTCGCACGGAGGGATCTTTTCTGTTGCCGGAACAACCAGCGTCCGTCCGAGCCGCGAAGCCCGGACTCCGGCGCGAATTACAGAGCCTTGGTGGCGCTTTCGATGATGACGGTGAAGTCAGGAGCCTTGAGGGAGGCGCCACCTACCAGACCGCCGTCGATATCAGGCTGCTTGAACAGATCGTATGCGGTCTTGGCGTTGCACGAACCGCCGTAGAGGATCTGAACCTTCTCGGCTACCGCGGCGTCGAAGCCGGCCAGCAGGCGACGGATGTTGGCATGAACGTTCTGAGCGATTTCAGGGGTGGCGGTCTTGCCGGTGCCGATGGCCCAGATTGGCTCGTAGGCGATGACGGCGTTGTTGAAGGCGGCGATGCCGCAGACATCGATGACGGCCTTCAGCTGGGTCTCGCAAACCTCGTTGGTCTTGCCGGCCTCGAACTGCTCAAGGCTCTCGCCGATGCACAGAACCGGGATCAGACCGGCGTCCTGAGCGGCCTTGAACTTGGCGGCCACCACCGCGTCGGTCTCGTTGTGATAGGCTCTGCGCTCGCTGTGACCGACGATGGCGTACTTGCAGCCGAATTCCCTGATCATGGCAGGAGAGTTTTCACCGGTGTAGGCGCCTGAATTGTGAACGTCCACGTCCTCGGAGCCGTACTTCAGAGCCGAACCCTTGGCCAGTTCCTCCACCAGACCGATGAAAATGGCCGGCGCGCATACGGCGACCTCGACCTTGGAGTTGTCGGCGGCAGGCTGAGTCAGAGCCTTTACCAGAGCGGTTACGGATTCCTTGGTGCCGTTGAGCTTCCAGTTGCCCATTACCAGAGGTGTTCTCATTTGATGATTCTCCTAAATCAGACACGAATTGAAAAATTAACGCCTGTGATTATATCAGATGCGCCGCCTGGGGTATATCCGAAGATGATCCGCCATGCCGGATCCGGCAGCCGCCCGCTTTCCGGCCGCGCACCGCCCGGCTCTTTGTCTTTTGCCTCTCATGAGAGTAAAATTGCCACATGCGGGACAGACCGCTCCGCGCCCGCCGGACATCGCCTCGCTTTCGGGCCGGTCCCGGCGGAGCCTGATCGGCGCATGTGAACGCGGTCATCGATTTCCAGAAGGATTTTTATGAAAATTCGCATACTTTCAACTTTCGCCTGCGCAGCGATGCTTTCCGGCTGCGTGCAGTCCCAGCTCGCCACCGATTCCAAACTCGACCGGCTTGCCGAAAGCCAGGCCGAAATCAAATCCGAAAACGCCATGACCAACGATGCGATACTCAACGAGCTGAAGGAGATCAGAGCCGCCCAGATAAGCAACGCCGAGCTGCTGAAGCAGATCTCCGAACTCAAGACCCAGAACGCCCGCCTGCTGAAGGAGCTTTCCCAGTTCAGAGCCGACGCCGCCAAAGCTCAGATCGCTCACGACAAGACCCCGGAGGGCGCCTCAGCCGGTTCCAAGGAGGTGGTTTACAGCGCAAAGCCGTCCGCCACCAAGGCTCCCGACGGCAAGCTGATAGTGGGCAGCGAGGAATGGGCGCTTCTGGAGGACTTTGACCTGGCCCTGCTGGCCCGGGTGGACACCGGCGCCACCACCAGCGGCATCGACGCCCAGAACATCCAGCAGTTCGAGCGGGACGGCAAGAAATGGTACCGATTCGACGTGCCGGATCTGAAGGGAGAGCTGCACCACCTCGAGGGCCGCTTTGTCCGCAACGCCGAAATCTACCAGTCCAGCAACTCCGACTCCACTCAGATAAGACCCGTGGTGAACCTGAAAATCCGTCTGGGAGACGTGACCAAAAACGCCGAGTTCACTCTGGCCAACCGCGGCCACATGGTCTACGCTCTGCTGCTTGGACGGGAGTTCATGAAGGACGACGTGCTGGTGGACATCGGCAAGGAAAAGATTCAGGGCAAGCCGGCCGCCGCGGCCTACATTGACAAGCGCGCCGAACAGCTGCCGAGAAAAAAGAAGGAGAAATGATTCCTCCCGCCCGTGACCGCGACTCCCTGCCTCAGGCAGGGATTTTTTTGCCTGATAAAACACGCGCCCCGGAAAAACGCCCCGGGCCGCTGGCGGGAACCGTTTTGTCCGATCTTCGCCTCCCGCTTTTACAAGATGCGGTCAGAGAGTATAATTCACAGAAACATTAACCATGCCGGCCGGTTCCGGACATAAGGCGGATCTCTTATGATGTCACGCACATCCTATTACCTAATCATTGCCATTCTCTTTCTGCTGGGCGTCGCCCTGATGATCTACCGCAACGTGTTCTTCGAGGTGCCTCTGATGCCTTCCGAAACCCGCGAGATCTGGTCGGTGGAGGCCAAAATCAAGTTCACCGCCGCCAAGGAGGAGGCTCCGGTCAAACTCTCCTTCGCGGTGCCCAGGAACCAGAAGGGCTTCACCATCCTCTCCGAAACCCCTTCCAGTCCGGGCTACGGCGTGAACTTCACCGAGGAGAGGAACCAGGGACGGGCGGTCTACGCCACCCGCAACGCCACCGGTGCCCAGGAGCTCTTCTACACCGTCAACATCATGAAGGATCCCATGGCCAAGGATCAGGCGGTGACGGTGCCGAAGATCCGGTTCTCCGACGACCAGGACGTGGCGGCCCAGGCCCGCAACGCCATCATCGCTTCGGCCCAGAGCCGCTCGGCGGACACCGCCACACTGGTGACGGAAATCTTCAAGATCGTGGACTCCAAGGATCAGAACGCCAATCTGCTGCTGAAGGACACCGCCAAGTCCGCCCTGCTCACCGAACTGCTGCTGCGCGCCCAGATCCCGGCCCGGGTGGTGAACGTGCTCTACCTCAAGGACAAGCGCCGCCGCCAGGAGCTCAACGACTGCGTGCAGTTCTTCGACGGCGACCGCTACTATCTTCTGGATCCCGAAACCGGCGACATCGGCCATCCGGAGGACGTTCTGCTGTGGGAGTACAACAGCACCCCTCTCATCGATCTTACCGGCGGCCACAACGCCCAGGTGCTCTTCTCCATGGCGAAAAAGCCGGTGCCGGTGAAAAACGCTCTGAGCGAAAAGTTCAAGGACACCGGCCTTATCAACTTCTCCCTGGATCTGCTGCCGCTTGAGGAGCAGGCCATATTCAGAGACATTCTGCTGCTGCCGGTGGGCGTGCTGGTGGTGGTGTTTCTGAGGATCGTGGTGGGTCTGAAAACCTCGGGCACCTTCATGCCGGTGCTTATCGCCATGGCCTTCATGAAAACCCATCTCCTGGTGGGCGTGGTGGGTCTGCTGCTTATCGTCAGCATCGGCCTCATCATGAGATTCTATCTCTCAAGGCTCAATCTGCTGCTGGTGGCCCGAATATCCACGGTGATCATCGCGGTTATCGGCATTATCGTGTTCCTGACGGTCATCACCTTCCAGTTCGGCATCACCGAGGGCATGAAGATCACCTTCTTCCCGATGATCATCCTCTCCTGGACCATTGAAAGAATGTCCATTCTCTGGGAGGAGGAGGGCGCCAAGCAGGTGTTCGTCCAGGGCGGCGGCTCCCTGCTGGTGGCCATACTGGCGTATCTTGCCATGAGCAGCCTCATCGTCCAGCACCTGACATTCAACTTCCTGGGACTGCAGTTCATCATCGGCGCCCTGGTGCTGCTGCTGGGCAACTACTCCGGCTACCGTCTCACCGAGCTCAAGCGCTTCAAGCCGCTGGTGGACGAAATGCAGGCCGAGCAGGTCGCCGGCAAGAACAACGACTCAAGAGACGCATAGCCATGTTCGGTTTTCTGAAAAACTACACCTCGCCCTTCAGGCTGGCAAAAATCGGCATTATGGGCATGAACGTGCGCAACTGCCGCTACATCAGCCCCTACAATCCCCGGGAGCTTTACCCGCTGGTGGACGACAAGCTTCAGACCAAGAAGATCGCCATCAAATACGGCGTGACGGTTCCGGCCCTCATCGGCTGCATCAGACACCAGTACGAGGTGGGCAGCTTCAGAGAGATGATCGGCGACCGCACGGAGTTCTGCGTAAAGCCCGCGCAGGGCTCGGGGGGCAAGGGAATTCTGGTGGTGGTGGGACGCTCGGGCGATCACTATCTCAAGCCCAACCGCCAGGAGCTGACCATTCTTGACATCGAGCGGCACATCTCCAACATTCTGGCCGGCCTGTTCTCCCTGGGAGGCAAGCTGGACAAGGTGCTTATCGAGGAGCTCATCCACTTCGACAACGTGTTCGACGGCTACTCCTACGAGGGCGTGCCGGACACCCGGGTCATCGTGTTCAAAGGCTTTCCGGTCATGTCCATGATGCGGCTGTCCACCGCCCGAAGCGACGGCAAGGCCAACCTTCATCAGGGCGCCGTGGGCGTGGGACTGTGCCTCAACACCGGCCGGGCCATCCGAGCCGTGCAGTTCAACAGTCCGGTGCATCAGCACCCGGACACCGGCAGGGATCTGTATCAGCTGCAGGTGCCCCACTGGGAGCGGGTGCTGAAGCTGGCCTCCTCCTGCTACGAAATGTCGGGACTTGGCTATATCGGCACCGACATCGTGCTGGATCGGGACAAGGGACCGATGCTGCTGGAGCTGAACGCAAGACCGGGACTGGCCATTCAGATCGCCAACGCCGCCGGCCTGCTGCCCCGTCTGAGAGCCATTGAAAAGCTGCTGAAGGACGATCCGAGAATGACGGTGGAAGAGCGGATAGAATACTCCCGGAAGAATTTCGGAGTGTACCGGTAGCGGAATGCAGGCTGCCTGAAGATCGGAGGCAGCAGAATCCGCCAGATCCGTTCGTCGTTTCCTCCGCCGGCGGATCTCTATAATCTCTTCTCAGGCCGGACTTTCCCCCGTCCCGGCTTTTTTCTGCGATCCCGTCTGTTCGCCGCCGGCGCCATGCGCCCCCGGCTGTTCCTCCAAACCGTAGGACGCCACCTTCGCCTCCAGGCTTCCGCTTCCGCTTGCAAGATAAACCTCCACCGCCCGCACGGACATGCTGATGCCCTGACGGCTGAAGCTTCGGTAGACCTCCTGGTTGAGATGATCGATGCACGGATTGCGATCCTCGGTGCGGGCCACGAAGGCCTTGATCTGGAAATTCAGGAGACCCTCGTCGAATCCCGCCAGAAACACGCTGGATTTGGGATCGGAGAGGACATACGGGCACTCTTCGACGATGCGCCGAAGCTCCCTTCTCACCAGATCCGAATCCGAGCCCTGCCGGCAGGACACCCTGATGACAATGCGGGAAACCGTGTCGGTGAGAGTCCAGTTCACCAGCGAGGAGGTGATGAGCTTGCGGTTGGGCACCACGTACTCCATCCGGTCGAAATCGGTGATGGTGGTGGCTCTGATCTGAATTCTTGTCACCTTGCCGCTGTGGCCGTCGAGGGTGATGACGTCCCCGATCCTTACCGGGCGCTCGAACAGCAGAATGAGACCCGAGACGAAATTGGCGAAGATCTCCTGCAGACCGAAGCCCAGTCCCACCGACAGGGCGGCGATGAGCCACTGCAGGCGATCCCAGGAAAGTCCCAGCTTGTGGCATCCGAAAATGATGCAGGCGCCCACAATGAGATAGTTCAGCACCGTGATCACCGAGTAGCTGTACTGGTTCAGCAGCTTCACCCGTCTGAAGATCACCATTTTCAGAAAACCCGGAAAGTTGAGACAGACAATGAAGGCCAGGGCCGCGGCGTATAACACCACCAGAAGATCCCAGAGGGAGACCGTCCGGCCGGCCGCGCTGTAAAGCCCGATATGCCTGAAATAGCTGGTGAGATGCACCAGATCGTCCCAGACGAAGGTGTACATGAGACCGATGCAGGCGCTGGAGCACACCAGACTGATGAACCAGTGAGCCTGGCGGCTGACGTCCTCCACCTCCACCGCGCCCTCGGTGCGCCGATCCATCAGCCGGTGCATCAGTTTGATGCGTCTGGCCGCAAGACGCACCGTTCTGAAAATGCAGCGGCAGAAGGCCAGACTGAAATCGATGATGAAGACGCTGACGCCGATGTTGGCGGCCACCACCAGCGCGGTGTAGTAGTAGCCGAAGAAATCCAGCGCCAGGCACAGCAGCAGAAGCAGCGCCAGAGCCGTCTCGTAAAGTCCCGAAAGAAAGCTGCGGCTGAATGTCAGGTGATCCAGCGTGCCTCCGTCGTAGGTCCACGGCCGCTCGTTGCTGAAGCACAATCCCGCCACCAGCCTGAGATAGGAATAGATCAGCGCCAGAAGAGCCGCAAACAGCAGCAGCTGCCCCAGATGATCCTCCACCACAAGAGACGGATCCTGCTGGATCCACAGTTCAAACACCGCAATGACGGCAAAAAGCCGGTAAATCCGCCTGATGCGTCCCCAGGCGGCCGGATGGGGGCTCAGGCGGAAATATCTTTCGTCAAGGCCACGCTCGGCATGCATCAGAACGAGGGTCTCGGCGGCCCATACGGCAAGAAAGACATACGCGGCAAAATGCCCGACTGACAGGGAGGAATGAAGCAGAAATTCGTGAACCAGAACCGCCAGGACGGCAACTCCCAGCGCCGGCAGCATGCCAAGCAGCGCGTAAATCAGTCCCGCCACCCAGGCCAGCCAGTGGGAATCCCTCTCGGTGCCGATCCGCGCATCCAGCGCGCCAAGAGCCGCCCGAAGGTGCCGTCTGGCGCCTAGCAGCAGAGCAAAACCGCCCAGGAGAGCAAGGGCCAAGGATACGTCGCCTTCCGCATCGAAGCGGATCCTGTCGAAAAGCCCCCGGCCCTGCGCCAGCGCGTTGGCGAAGACGCTTGAGTCCATGCTTCTTGCCGACGGCGTCCAGAACTTCTCCTGCTTGAGACTGCTGCTGAAGCTTTCTCTGAGTTTCTCGTAGCCGTCCAGAAGCTGTCTTATCTCGATAAGCTCCGCCAGCTGGGCTCCGGTCTGGCTGTAGACGGCGGAGATCAGGGCCCGTCTGTCCGCCAGCAGCCGGTCGAACCGGATCTGATCCTGCTCCCCCAGCCGGAGAAAGCCGGGATATTTCTGCTCAAGATAGTAGCGGGCATCCCCGGAGAGATTTTCCATTTCGTCGCTGAGATCGTAACGGAGCACTCTCAGCTCCTCCACAACGGCATCGGGATCCATGGCGGGCTGAAATTCCGGAATAAGTTCCCGGCGGGAAAAGAGCTGGCTGGCCAGGAAGAGGGAGCGGGAGAAGTTCCTGATCTGAGCATCAAGATTGCGGCTGAGGCGGGTGGCGTCCCGCATTTTCTGTTCGAGCTCGGATCTCTGGGAGCCGATGGCCTCCCAGCGGCCGTAGATCTCCAATAGCCGCGCCGAGAGACCGCGGTTGTCCTCCAGCATCGCTTTGACAGGCGGCGGCAGACTTTCCGTCCCTGTCTCCTGATAGTTCCGGAGATTCTCAGCCAGTCGCTTTTCCAGCACCACCGCCCGCATGGCGTTCATCCCCTGCTGGATGTCCTTCAGCGCAAGTTCCGTGGCGGTGATAAGTTCGCCGTAGAGATTGAGCAGATCGCCGCTTCTGGCCAGCATATACTGCCAGTAGGAGCTTCGTTCCCGCTCAAGTGCGCCATGAGCCAGATCCGAGGTGATTTCCGCAGGCTTCCGCTCCTGGTCGGTGACCATCGGGGAGTTGGAGACGGTCGGCGAGGAAGTTGCGCCGGCGATGCCGGCCTCGGATCGGGCCGGCAGGCTTCTGAGATCGTCGATGAGCCGCCCCAGTTCGTCCAGATACTTCAGATATTCAAGACGTTTCTTCTCAAGAGCGCCGATCTCGCGCTCCAGAGCGGCGGCGTCCGTCTTTCTGACGTTTTTCAGCGCCGAGGCCACCTGCCGGCGGACGGAGGCGTACTCGACGCCGCGATCGTTCAGAGTCGAGGCCAGTCGATCCTCCACCCCGCGCCGGCTCTCCTGGAGCCGGAGGATCTCATGGGCATCCTCAAGAGCCCGGGCGTAGAAGGGCGCGTCCTCGCTGTCCTCCGCCGCAAGCTTTTCAAGCTCGGATACGCTGATGCCGATGCCCGCCGGATCGGAAACCGCCGGATCGGATGCGAAAGAAACGCCCGGCGCCGCCAGCGCGACGCAGAGCATCAGAATGAAAAGAAATCTGTACACAATTCTGCCTGTGTCTGTCCCATCGGGGATGGATAAAGGTGCGATCGCCGAAGTCGGATCGGGACGGCGGCGATTGTTTACACATCTCCGGTTTTGCGTTCAAGGAGCTCCTCCACCCGGTTTTCCAGATTGCTGCAGCGCATGATGGAACGGTTGATCTGCTCCTCGAAAAATTCGGAATTGTATACAAGTGTAACAGAATATCTGGCCCGGGTGATACCGGTATAGAGGATCTCCCTGGTGATGAAACGGCTGTCGTTCTCCTGGGTCAGAAGCAGCACGTGATCCGCCTCCGAGCCCTGGGACTTGTGAATGGTCATGGCGTAGGCGGCCTCGTAGTCGGACAGCACCGAAACCGGATAATATCTGAAGGTGCCGTCGGACATGCGGAACAGCACCACCAGCTCGTAGGAGCCCTGCTCCAGGGGATTTTTCATGGTGATGCCGATATCGCCGTTGAACAGCTCCAGGGAGTAGTTGTTGCTGGTGATCATCACCGGCAGCCCCGGATACCAGGAAAAGCCGCCGGCCGAGCTTCTGACGCGATCGGGACGGGAGGAGTGGGCGATGAGGCTCCTGAAATGCGAGCAGAAGATCCGGTTCACCGCATGCACGCCCATCCTGGTCTCGCGGTTGGTGCACAGCACCCGGAAGCGGTCGAAGGTGGCGAAAAGCTCGGCCGCCTTGTTGAGGTTTTCAGGCAGGGACAGATCGGTGTTTCCGTCATCAAGTTTCATGACGGCATGATGAAGATCGTCGTAGCCGTTGCAGCCCACCAGCAGATCCTTGAGCCAGGAGGAGGCGTTGGGACCGCTCTGCTCTGAAGGGGCGCAAACATCAATGGCGAACACGTTTTTGTCTTCCTCGCGGAACCGAGCCTGACTGTCGCCGGCAAGCATCCATGGGAGCGTCTCCTTCAGTTTGTCGCTCTTGATGTCGAGATTTTTCATGATGTCTTCAAGTTTGACGCGGTTTTCGCCATCGGACTCCTCCCGCTGGCCGTTGACATAAGCCGCCAGAAGTCCGATGGCTTTTTTGCCGTCGAAGCGGTGGCTCACCGCAAGTCTCACGGCGTTGCCGGAGATGTTCGCGCGTTCGGATGAAAGTTCCTCCTCGCTGAAAAAGTTCCGTAGCAGCTTCCCGGCTTCGCCATCCTTTGACAGTCCCTTGAGAAAGGCGCCGCACAAATCGCCGAAGACGCTGCCCGCCTCCACCGACGGCAGCTGGTGCCGATCTCCCAGCAGGATCAGCTTGGCATCAGGCTTCAGGGCCGAAAGGAGATCGTAAAATAGCCCGGCGTCCATCATGGAGGCCTCGTCCACAATCACCACGTCGTACGGCAGCGGATTTTCGGCGTTGTAGCGCGCCGGCCCCTCGAACTTCCGGCCCAGAAGCCGGTGGATGGTGTCCGCCTCGGCGGGCACCGCATCGAGAATGGATCCGGCGCTCTGGTCCGACATCACCGCCAGATTCATTAAAATCCTTCCGGCCTGAGTTTTTTCGTTTCTGAAACCGTCCAGAGATGAAAGAACGGATTCCTTCATCCGGTTGGCGGCCTTGCCGGTAGGCGCCGCCATGCGGATGTTCAGCGTCCCGGGGCCGAACAGGCAGATGAGAAGCAGCAGCAGCTTAACCACGGTGGTGGTTTTGCCGGTGCCGGGACCGCCGGTGATAATGGAAAAGTCGCTGAGACAGCTCGCCGCCGCCGTGGCCTTCTGCAAATCGCAGCCCGAGGAAAGTTTCTCGTCGCCCCGATCAAAAAGAATGTTCAGATACTCGCTGATCCTCGCAAGAGGCTTCTTTTCATTGACGGATCTTTCATGCTCCAGCACCCGTCCCGCTCCGATCCTTCCCCGGGCCCGGATGTACTCCACAATGGCGGATTCGTGGGTGAACTGCCGGGCGTAATAAAGCGCGTTGCGGTAGATTATGAAGGCGGTTTCAGGAGGAAGTGACTTCCCATTTTCAGGGCCGCCGTCAGGCGCGGAAACAGGCGCTTGCGGCGTCTTGCGGTAGCGCAGGCCCAGGGCGTTGTGCCAGAAGTCTCCCGGCGCGGCCAGAGTTTCAAGTTTCCTGATAAGCTCGTCGTCAAGGCGCGCGGCAAAGCCATCCGGCAGCAGAGCAGGATCAAGATCAATGCCCTTCGTGGCGTAGTCTTCTCCCAGCGCGCCCCTCCAGAATCCGTCGAATTCCTTGCAGGCTTCTTTTCTTGCCTTGTCCGGATCTTCGGTTTTGCAAAACCGCTTGCAGGAGAAATTGCGCATGATGCAGTTCTCCCGCATCTGGGCGACGATCTCCGCAAGAGAATTACCATCAGCAAAGACGCAGAGATTCTGCCGGCTGAAGGAGTACTGCAGCAGGAGAACCGTTGCAAGAAACGGCACCGCCAGATTAAGCGGGTCTGTCACTTCAGCACCGGTTCTCGCCTTGCCCGCTTCCGTTTCGGACTGCTCGGCCAGCACGTCGGCAAAGACCCGGGCGTATTCAGCCGCCGTAACATCAAGATAGTCCATCTCGGCAAGACTCTTTCTGAAATCGCAGTAATTCATGCTCCGCCTCCTTTCAGCCGAAAATTTTGTCAATGTCCTGCATGAAGCCGTTGCCAAGCTTCGCGAGATCGCGGTAATAGCCGCCGGTGGCCGAACCGGAAGAATTCGGCTTCTCCTCAAGACCGCGGATGTACAGATACATGACGCCGCCGAAATCCCGTTCAAAATCAAAGTCTTTCACCCGGGATTTGAGGAAACGGTAGGCCGCCAGGGAATAGATCATGAACTGAAGATCATAGCGGTTGTCGATGATGCTCCGCTCCATGTTGTCGCGGCTGTAGGCCGCCTCCACGTTTCCAAGAAAGTTGGACTTGTAATCCGCCACGTAGTATTTGCCCTGGTATCTGAAGAACAGATCGATGACGCCGGTAAGGAAGCCGGTGATCTGCTGGGTCTGATTCATTTCTGGAATATCAAGCCATCGGCCCTTCTCCTTCTCCTGAAATAGATGCCAATTCAGCTTGCTGAGTTTGAATTTGTCTCCCAGACTGAAGGTGAAATTGAGCTCGGGCAGTCTGCCCTCGGCCTGATTCAGCGCAAATACGCCCTGGTCGCCGAAACACAGAGGTGTGGTGGTGATCTGGTAAAACCACTTCTTCAGGTACTCTATGCCGTCAGAGGATTTCCATTTCTGCAGCGTCACGGAATCGGCGAAATAGCTTTTGTTCACCTCCTGGGCGATCTGTTCGGTGAGGTAATCGTCGTAGCTTTTGTCCTTCCGGGACGATGTCGAGACCGGAGGGAAATCAATCACCTCCAGCAGATGGTGAAGGAAGGTGCCGGAGGCGCTGCCGTGAGGGAAATGAAACCGGTCAAGCTTGTAGGCCTGATTCTCGCTCCCGTCCTCGTCTGTCGCCTCAGGCTCGTCGTCCTTCAGGAGCACATGCACGCTGGTCTTGGCCGCTGCCACGCCGCTGTGATGACACATGGAACTGTATGAGGTGATTTTCCAGGTGCGGTCGATATGGCCGGAGAATTCCGCGGCGGCGGGAGCCGCGACCGATCCGCTCTGCCGATCGGCATCGTCAAATCTCACCAGCGGCAGGGATGATTTGTCACCGCCTGCTTTTCCCGAGACGGCCTCGCCAGCGTTCACCGTTGCGGTTTCGAAGGCGAAGAGCTTACCGTTCTGCTGGCAGAGTTCCTGTTCCTCCTTCTGGAATTTTTCCCACAACGGCCCGCGATACACGTCATTAGGTAGCCCTTGGTTAGCCAATTTGCGCAAGGCTTCATCTTTTTTCTTGCTCTTTGACCAGGTTTTTACATCCTTATGCTCATTAATCAGACCGTTTAACTCCCGATATCGGCGCATCAGCAACACTTCCATCGGAACTTTGTTCTCTCCGCTTGCCGCGCTGCCGTTGAAATTGAGCCAGTTCAAATGCCGCGCTCTTGTCAATGCCACGTAAAGGAGTCTCAGCGTTTCATCATCGGTTTCGCCGACTGTTTCATGCGGTTTCTGCTCTCCCACTGTGGTTATCCTGTGGCCTTTTTCAAGATCGCGATGAGAATAAACCTGCGATTTCCCGCCTGCATATTTCTGGGAGAAGAGATAAGGATTGAGCACTATCGGATATTCAAGTCCCTTGGAAGAATGCACCGTAACAATCCGTACCACATTCTTCTGCTGCTCCAGTCTGAACTTGTCGTCATTATCGTCGGTCTGAGCCGAAGCCTCGCTGTCGTCCCCGTCAAATCTGAGGTGTGTAAACCAAGAGTAGACGGCATATTTGGACGGCATGCCGGAGGCTTTCTTCTGCACCATCTCCGCCAGGTGCATGAGATTTATCAGCATGCGCACGCCGTCCTCCCTGCTTTTCAGTCTGGCCGGGAGCATGATCTGAGGCGAAAATATGAAGCGGTAGAATGCGGCCATGAAGCCTCTTTCCGTCCAGATGTCATGACATCTGGCCAGCAGATCAACAAGATCTGAATAACGGCTTGAAGAGTTGAGAATGCTGTGCATTTCCTCGAATGACTTGTTCATCAGCGGGCAGGTGACAAGTTTGAAAAGGCTGTCCCGCTCAGACGGATAGGTCATGGTCCTGAGAAAATAAGACATCAGCAGAAACTCGGGACGGCGATTGATGATGGAGTTTTTGTCGGAAAGCATGACCGCCTGAATGCCGTGGGCATCAAGTTCGTTTTTAAGCATGGTTCCCTTGCTGCCAGAAAGCACCAGCACGGCAATGTCTGCCGGCGCAACCGGTTTTAAAACGTACTTTGCGCCATCTCCATTCCATGTTCCGATTTCAAAAACGCCCTTATCTTCAGTTTCAGTCAGAATAAGGTATTCTTCATTTTGATCCGATTTGTGATTACCGTCAACCAGACAGGCTTTGCGGCAATAACAAAGCAGGTACTCCACCTGACTGACGATCTGATTTATCAGTAAAGACGGATTCAGATTTTCTGGACAATCATTGGTAACAAGGCCCGGCAGTATTTTGCATTTTCTTTCATGGTTTTCCGTTTCCCTAAAATCATGAAGCAGAATAAAATCCTTTTTCTTTTTTTCCGGATACGCCGAAGGAGTGAAATCTATGACTTTATCAAAAGATAAATTTTTCGATACGGAGGTTTCGATTTCATCAGGCTCAAAATAATCGTCCAGATATTGCCGGTAGTCAAAAACCGAACTTTCGGTTTTACCATCGGATTTAATTTCATCATGTCTGCCTGCTGACGGATTTGAAAACAGAGCGTTTACAGAATTGATAACATCTATGTCCGAACGGAAGTTGGTAGCCAGGGTGTACCTCGCGCCGCCAGATTGTTCAATTTTTTCCCGGGCATCAAGATAGGTGAACACGTCCGCCTTGCGGAAAGAGTAGATGGCCTGCTTCGGATCTCCCACTATGAAAAGGCGCTCGCCGCTTCCTTCGAGATAAATTTTATTGAAGATACGGTACTGGCTGTTTGAGGTGTCCTGAAACTCGTCAAGGATTGCCACCGGAAACTCGCGACGGATACTGTCAACCAGCCTGGCGGCAGACGAATTCTGAACATTGCTGGCGGTATTGCCAGAATCCAGAGCATTTGCCAGGTCGTTTATCAGATCGTCAAATATCATCTCCTGACGATCCCTCAATACTCTCTTCGTGGCTGTATTTACCCGTTTGGCATATTTGAACCGCCAAAATCCGTAAAAATCTCTGAAAGCCGCCACCGCCTCCTCGTAATCTGCAAAACCTTTGGCAAAATAGTCTGTGTCAGAACAAAACTCATTCATAAAGCCATCATGATTATCATCAAGATAGGACTGAAGATTTTTTTTCTCGAGTTTGTCATAGATGCCATCAGACTTGAGCTGGCCAACGAGAGTTTTGTACTCTATGGCTGTGACAGCTACTTTCTTAGGATCTGAGCTGATGCAACAGAAGTACCGGTACAGATCCAGAACCACATCCGCAGTATCGGGAGTAAGCCACACTCTGTCAAAGTGAAATATTTTCTTAGATTTTTCATAAGCGTTCTGAAGGATTTCAAGCATCTCTTCAAACTGAGTTCTTGAAATATAATCCTTCTCTCCCGTTCTTGGATTGACAATCTGCTCATCCGAATCCAGTCCGGCAACCTTTTCAAAGTCCGACTTGGAATATCCGTTGCCGCTCATGGTCATGAATAGAAAATAATCGCTCAGATATCTTTTATGCCTTTTGTCTCCGTACAAAAAACCTCGTTTTGAATCCACCTCGGCGCGATCGAGATTGTCGCTGACATCGTCAATCAACTTGTTTTTAAACAGCACTCCGGACTCAAAGGCATTCTTTCGCAGCACCGACTGACAGAACTGGTGCATGGTCACTATGCTGGCCCGATCAATGTCCCTGACGGCGGTGACCAGCCGTTCCTGAGCTTTTGCCAGTTCCGGCGCGGCAAATTTGCAGATAGCCTCCACGCTCACGTTCTTGCCACCCGACAACGCGCTCTGATTCAGTCTGGAATTAAGCGAGCCGGCCATCACCGCAATGCCGAGATCGGTGACATACGCTTCGTTGCCGAAGGCTTGGCATTTCTCCGCAAACTTTTTAAGAAAAGCATCGCAGGAAGCAACCGTTTCAGATTTATCCCAGCAGTCCAGCACAGTCCGCATATTGGCAAGATTCTCGGCCGACAGCTGCAGCGTCTCCCGCACCTTTCGTCTCATTTCCTCAGTGGCAGCGCGGGTAAAGGTGGACAGCAGAATCTGTTCAATGGGAAGCGGATGCAGGATTTCATTGTATTGATATTTGTCGTCATCTTTGAGCGGCTTGGTAAGGCCAATTACAAAACGCACCACCAGACCGGTGATGGTATAGGTTTTGCCGGTGCCCGCCGATGCTTCGACAACTGCGTGCCTTGCCAGATCGATTTCATTGCAGCTTTTGATACAGCCGTTACCAGTTTGAGCCATGAATAAAACTCCCTAAAATCCATGTCACTCGTCTTGAGTGAGCAGGCGCGTGAATTCGGTAAAATTGACCAGTGCAGGTTCGTTCGTCACTTATCGTTCCGCCTCAATCATTCTTTGGCGGTAGCGTTCCGGGCTAAAAGCATCGCCGGCCAGTGCTGCATAAGAAACGCAAGAGCCACCGTCCGTTTAAGCGGAATTGCGGACTGCTTCTGAAACAGCAGCCGCTGTCTGACAGTAAATTTCGTTTCGTCGCCAAAATGAGAATTTTCATTGTCGGTTTTGCAGAAATCGCTGGAAAAGATACTGGTTTTATTGATGACATCAGCTAACCTGGCGACAGTTTTCCCGGTTTCGGTATCAGGCGCAAATAGAACGTTTCCATCCTCGTCAACAATCTCGCCGGCGCTGGTGACGTAGCGTTCGGCGTCTTTACATCCAGCCGCGGAATCGTGGAACAACGCCTTCAGAGCCGGTCCAAAACCAGACTCATCCTCGGCAAGGTATCGCGACGGAATACAAGGAACCCTGCCGGCGAAAATGCCGGCAAAAGTCAGGCTATCATCGGCTGTGAAAGTTACAATATCGGGAATTTTCGATCCTCTGTACGTTTTTGCCAGCTTGCTGACAACAGTCTTATCGGAATCTTTGTCCGTATGAAACTTGTAATGGTCGGTTATATGAACCAGAGGCTCAGCCATGCCCCTGAGATAACTGATCAGCAGTTCCTGCAGATAAACTTGGGCCAGTGCCGGATTCGGTTCGCATCTGTACAATTCCATCGCTTCCGTAGCAATTTTCGAATCGATGGTGTAGTAGCAGCAGACTGGCCTATCGCTCGAAATGGAATTCAGCGAAAGCAGAAACCATTCCAGAAGAAACTTCCGGTGATCCTTTTTCTCATTGTTGATATCCCTGAAATACAGGTGATAAAACCGACCGGAAGCGTCACTGTAAATATCCGAGATGGTGTCCTCAATCACTATTTTGAATTTGCGTCCCGAGGCCTGGTTAAACACCAGCGAATAAGGCTCAGGCAGCCGGTCAAGTTCGAATTCCACATGGACTCTTATCGCATCTGCCCGCTGATATTGCTTCATGCGTATGAGCCGGTTGCGCATGATACCCATGAGAAACTGATCCTTGCAGTCGGTCATCAGAAGATCCGATGCCGCAAAGCTTTCGTTATCCCTTACTGCGGCATGGCCGGTAGGAACCGCGCCGCTGAACTTCAAATCGTTGAGATACATGTCGATGGCTTTTCCCTTCCGGGTCAGTTCGTTATAGACATCGCTGACCGTGCGCGCAGGTGTCGCCTGCGTCTTAATTTCCTCGTCGGTTATTCCCCAGTCGCAATCATCAAGCTCCCGCCCAAGTCTTATGCAGTAGTTTCTGATTTCGTCCTTCTGGCAGAAATCCTCCACCTTCTGCTGCTCAAGAGGCTCGCTGTCCTCAATGCCGCTCTGGAACCGTTCGTCCGTATCTTTTGGAAGTTCAAACCGGACGCGATAAAGCCGATCCAGAGGATCGTTCATAAATTCGGTGAGATCCGAAAGCTTCAACGTCAGAGTGCGCATGTCCTCCTGCAGACTGGTTCTGAGACTGCGATTTCCATCCTTGTCGCATTCCCAGTATTTGTCCGAATCGGGTCGAAACGAACCGGCGTCGGTGACAAGCGTTCCGATGGAGCATCGGGCGTTGTAGCCGTCAAAGCTGACGCTGAAGTTCTCCCGCTCCAGCGCGGACAATATGATTTTCGGCATGTCATCCAGCATGATCTGCCGCCGTTGGAAATGCTGCTGGCGGTCAGACGGGCCGTTACCCGGAATTTTCCATATACTCTCGACAAACACATTAAAGTCCTGATTATTCTCGGAAAGAATAAGATCCAGAAGTTCATCGACATCAGGCAGAGCAAAGGAGTTTCCGTCCTGCGCGCGGAAACTGAAGCCGGAGGCCAGAGTGCCCTTGACGATCTGCTCAAGGACCAGCCGCTTGGGTTTGTCTCTGGTCCGTGCCGTCGCGTCATGACATTTCACCCAAACGTCAGGATACAGTTCGAGACTTGCCATGAAGGTTCGGAGCCAGTGGAGGAAAAACTCCCGCTCGCGACTCTCTCGGCTGTCGCCGGCCACCGGACACCAGTCCCGCTGATAGGACTGAAACGTGGAGCCAGACACGAAATTCTCGCCGTCCCAGAGATTGAGAGTATCCTGAAAGACCAGCCTGGCCCGGCTCGAAGCATCTTCGGCTGTCGCAAGATCCTGCAGCGGCACCGGCTTCTGCAGTTCTCTGACGTTGTCCCGGATCAGCTTCTGCACCCGGGCGGCAAGGCTGATGCGAGCTTCCATGGAATTGTTTGCGCCGAAATCTTCTCTGGCCTGTTTAAATTCCGTGAAATACTTTTCCAGAGCGATGTTCTCGCTCAAAAAGCCCAGCAGTTCGGTCACCAGTACCGAAGGATTGAGCTCGGCGTTGTTGACGTTGGATCTGCCTACGTAGTAGATGTAAAGCCCGCAGCTGGCCGACATGATGGTCTCCAGGAACATGTAGCGGTCGTCGTTGCGGCTGCTGCGATCTCCGCGGCTTGCGAACATGCCGTTGCCGCGGCGCATGAGATCGAAATCGTAGGCGGTGTCCTGGCGCGGAAAATCCACGCTGTTCATGCCCAGCATGAAAATATGCCTGAAGGGAATGGATCGCATAGGCACGAAGGTGCAGAAATTCACGTTTCCCGACATGAAAGGTCTGAAGGACTCCTTTCTGCCGGCGGCGCTCTTTATGCAGTCGGTGAACACCTCAAGAGAGATCAGTCGCTTTCGATCGATGTTGTCGAACTTGGCGGCCAGATCGGTGATGATTTCGTAAAGGGAGAGAATTTCCGATCTGATCTCATCGTCCTCCTGAAAGAACGCCTCCACCACATCCCTCTGCATGAAGTCAAGCCACCCGCTTGCCGTGAGGCCCCCCTCGGCGATGATTTCATCAAGTTTCTTTCTGAGTTCGAACAGCATCCGCACCAAGCTGCTGAGGGACGCCAGAGTCTGCATGCTCTGCCCCTGCGCCACCGAGGTGGGAAGAATGCGTCCGAACCAGCTGTGGGCGCCCTCCGGCATGACGGATCCCGCCGCCATGCGCTGAATCGCCCGAAGCCAGGTGGAGTATATCGGCATGATCTCGATATCCTCGCTGTTTTCGGAGGTGTAGACGCCGCTTTCGTCGTAGTCGCCGCGCACGGTGGCCTTCTGGACCCAGGAGCCGATTCTCGCCACATCGGCGGCGGACAGTCCGAACCGGGTCTGGATCTGCCCCACGTCAAGCAGCGACAGCACGAAGCTGGCGCCGATGTTGCGCCACGGCAGAAACAGCAGATCGTAAATGCTCTTGAGGAAGGTGCTCTCTTGAGCGTAGGTCTGATCGGAGATCACATAGGGAATGTTCAGCTCCGGCAGATCGTTTCTGCGGCCGAACACCCCGTGTATGAAAGGCGCGTATTTGGAAATGCTTGGCGCCATCACCACCAGATCGTTTGGCTTGAGGGTCGGATCGGTCTGAAACAGGCGCAGGATCCGGTCGTACACCGCCTCCACCTCTCTAAGAGGCGAATAGCAGGAATGGATCTCCAGGTTGTGCTCAAGATTTTCCCAGATGAAATCAGACTGCTTCTGGCCGAGCGCCTCCGCGCTGAAGGGATCGATTTCAACGTCGTTGAAAATTCTGCTCTGCAGCAGCTGCAGGACGCCGCGCTTCGATTTTCCGTCGCCCGCGCCTGCATCGGCTGCCTTTTCGGACTCGAACGGATCCTCGAACACCTCCGAATCCGTATCCATGCACTCGATGAGCTGGAACAGATTGTCGCTGCCCTGCCTGCCCCAGGACGACAGCAGGCGATTGCGGCGACAGTGCTCGCTGATATTATGGGTCGCTGAGACAGGCTGGGCAGACTCTCCCTCTTGCGACGGCGAATCCGTCTCCGGCAGCTCGGCGACGCTGTAGCCCACCTTGACGCTGCCCTGCTCCTCGTTGTCAGTGTTCACCACGCGGCGCTCGTGGGACTTGAGCCGATCGAGCACCGAGTCGATGTTGGGACCCTGCTTCACCAGATCGCACCAGTAGCTGCGGCACGGATTGAAGTACATGTAGAAAACCATGACATGGCGGCTCATGGCCTTGAGCATGCGTATGAACAGCGGCTCAAGAGACGATATGCCGAACACGAAAAGACACTTCGGCAGCCGGGATACGATCCCGCTGTCATCGGTCTCAAGTTTCCTGCAGAAAATGTCTATCATTTCCGCAATATGGCCTTCTCTCACCCGATCGCCGGATGCCAGCATCACGCCGTTGCCGTCATCTGATTTGGGACTGTTCTTTTCCACCACCTTTTTCCACAGCGCCACCTGCCAGATGTTGTGGTAAATCAGCAGTTTCTGACGGCGGGATAGACTTTTGAAATCTTCCGGCGTCACGCCCGCCCACAGCTTTTCCAGGGCGGCGCTTAGGGATTTGCCCAGAGCCTGAGACACGCTGCCGGAGGCATCATCCCCGACCGCGGAGCTGTCTTCGGACACGCTTTTGCTGTAGCAGGAAAAATTCTTGACGTAATCGACCTGCGAGGCCGAAGCGGCCGACAGCCAGCGGCTGCGGTAGATAATGTAGCGGTCAAAGATTTCGGCGATGGCCTGACTGAGCTGATAAAGACGGGTATCGGCCCGCTGGGCCTGATCCTGACTGAGCCACGGACAGTTTTCCCAGTCGAAGTATTTGTCATCGCCGTCCGGTTTCGTTGTTCCGGCTGCTCCCGATCCTGTGTTTTCCTTCTCCCTGCCTGCCGGCCGCACATAGGAGGATATGGAGGCAAAGACGGCCTGGAGATTATTGTCCTGTTGGTTATTCCGATCCTCCAGAATTTCCTTCAGGACAGTATAGATGGTCCAGACCATGGAATCCATGCGGTAGCGTTCCTGAGGACGGCTGGCCTCCACCAGTCCCAGCTGTTCCAGGAGCTGCCAGGCGAAGGACCATGGTCTGCTGTAGCGGTTGAGCATGCTGATGCCCCGCTTCTGGGCGATGCGGATATCAAGCCAGTTTTTCATGCCGGCGTTGGGCACGATGATTTCAAAAGGTGTGAAGGGATCCGTCGGCGGATTGACTTCCATCAGCTTCGCCGTAAGAGAGGCGAGATCCTCAAGACTGTTGGAGTGAAAAACATGAAAAACGCCTTTGTTGTCACCGCCGGTGGCAGAATTGTTACCGCTCATGAAGCTACACCAGGAATGTGTTGAAAAGAAAACCGTCCGGAAAGGAAACCGGTCGCGCCAGACAGACGGCAGCGGAAGCCGGGGGAAGCGAAGAAATCCTGGCGCAAAACGCAGGAAAACCGCCTTAGTCAAGGAAACGCCGGCGCAGCCGGAAGGCGACGCCTGCGAAAGGTCGCTCTGAAAAGCGAAACTTGCGAAAGAGTCTCTCGATTCTCTCTGAAAAGTTTCGCGCCTGCGGAAACCTTCGCGGCTGAAAACTCCATCTGAAAAGCGCCTCGGCGACAAAAGACACGCCGGAGGAAACTTGCCGGATCCATGAGTTTGCTGATGTCTGCAGTCTGTGGCTTGAGAATATCCGAAACCGTTCCGGAACTCAAGTTTCATGCAATAAATTTGTGATCGTAAATATAAACATAAATGATATGTTCAATACATGACAGAATTGATCTATGTTATAAACAATCGATAGATCTTTCCGATCCAGACTACAGCGCCTCTCTGATCATGAACTCGCCCCAGGTGTACATGATCACGTAGCGATGCAGATCCGAAACGGTTTTCAGCCGATCCTCCTGGGTGTAAACGTAAAATAAGACTTATACATCAACAGACTAGTACATGGATCAATCTCACATTTCTATACAAAAATAATTGATGGATTGGGGGGGGGGGTAGACTGAAAATGTTTATAGACTGAAAGTGTTTATAGATAGAATTTTATGGAAAATTTTGTTAAATAGAGGTTAAAAATGTCAGATAACACATGGAGTGATGAACAGCAGTGGCCTTACGATGGTGCTGCGGATGACTTTGAAACTAAAGATGAAGCCTGGGAGGCAATGAGCGAAGCAGACTATTACAATGGGTGCGGAGACAATGACGATAATAGTGGTAGCGACTGGAATGACTGAGACTAAGTTTTATTTGTCGATAGTTATTAAGCCACAAAAATTAGGTTACAGAATGTTGAGTACTTAAATTTAGATCATGCAGTTAAAAGTCTTTTCTTTCTGCGTGAGACAGTGAAGCCAAAAATTAAATATACAAGTTATAAATTTTAAGCCATAGAAGTTTTATAGAAGGAAGATACAATGGACAAAAAAGACACAGGTAAAGACAAATTAAAAAAAGCTCTGAAAGTATTGAAGTTTGAAGAAATTAAAGAAAGCAAAACAGGCACATATTATAGTGAGGGATGTTCTGGCAATAGATCCGATTGTTGCACACGTGTATGCACAAGGGTTGGAAATGAGAACTCAGAAGAAGATTGGGGCAAATTTCTTGAAATAGAAGGTGGCGTAGTTCAATATTGAATACAGATCCCAAAAGTTTTACGCTGTATAACATAACAAAATAAAGTATATAAACTTAAAATGATAGTGTATTATCGCTATCATTTTTAGATCAAAGCTTACGAGTTTTAATTATAATTTTAAAATTCTTTATGAAATAACATTTCATTATATTCATAAGTAAAAGTGATAACACTTTAAATCGAAGCAATCTAAGCAACAACAAAAATCATCGATAAGCTAACAATATTTAAAATCTCTAAAAACTATCTGATAATCCTATAAGAATTCTGTTTATTCAAGAGACAATACACAAATAAAAATGACAGACACATTAAATTCAGCAGTATTTAAAATAAGAAATTCTATTGATTTATTTCTAACTGACGACACATTGCTTACCGCATACTACATAAATACAAGACAAAGAAAAAATTTTCATGTAAATAAAGAGATAAAAATCTTATTGGAATTGATTGACGGTATTAAAAACCTAAACGAAATTAAAAAAATCATGTTAACTCAACACAATGTTTCAGAAACATCTGTATCTAAAACAATCAATCTACTTTTAAAAAATATAAACTGGTCCTCGAATTAGGCAGGAGGTCTGACAGCATGGTGCCGTCTCAGAACCCCTCCCGCCAGGTCAAATTCGGGAGCAGATATGAGTTATTCATGGACCAAAGAACAGATTGAGATCGTCAGCAAAAATCCAAACG
>JAFURY010000068.1 GCA_017480795.1 Succinivibrionaceae bacterium | reverse complement strand
TCTGATTCCTACTCCACAGTTCTTTCAAGCCAACATTACAAAAAAATCATTTTTATGAAAGTGTTATAATTTGTCATTTTTGGCAGAAACGCAGGAATTTTTGAGTGTGACCTAAATCACTCAATGTCAACGACTATCAAACATACTCTTCGCAGTAAGCAGGTATTTCCCTTCAGGGCTCTCTATGTGCGCAACCGCTGTTTCAACTTTCGGTCGCTTTTTAGGATCTGGGGCACGACGCAAATCATCCGGGCCTTCTTGAGAATCTTTCTTAAAGAACGGTTCGTCCTGTTTTTCTTTTGGTCTGCTGTCCTTTTGCCGTTTGGCGCCTACTCCGTCAAGGGAAATCATAACGACTTTGGATCTGTCTTCTTCAATATCATAGAGTGTCGGATCTGAGACGTCGATCTGGAACTCTTTCTGTCTGTCTTTATTTATGGTGGCAACCGCTTCGTCTATTTCTGCTTTTCGCTGTTCTGGAACTTCGCTACTGTTTTCTCCCTGTTTTTGCAGTTCAGCAAGCGGAGTGCTTTCGTCAATGCGCGCTGTTTCGGTAGGCAGTCCCGATTCAAAATCCCAACCAAATTCTGAAAGCGTCTTTTGACCCCAATCGACAGTGGTGTCGTAATACTCCAAACCGTCACGTTCAACAAGATCAGTCATTGTTCTGAGTTTGATCTGTTCAAAACTGCTCCGGTGAAGTAGTTTGTTGAGCAATCTGCTGGCTATTCTGCTACTGCCGGTAGCAAACGCCTGTTCAAGATTCTCTTTGACCGAGTGACTCCAAATATATTCTCCCGGAACAAACTTGTCGGCAACACTCTTTGGAACAACGGCGTTGATCAGGCCGTTTTCTGTTTGGACTTTTACAAGTTTCAGTTTCTCTGAAGCCAGGTTGACGTCTTCATCTAGGATTTTTTTTTAGACAATTGATTCAAATATTCCTGGTTTATCCCTTTTGCAACTTCATGAGAGGTTCTGGCAATACTCTGCTCAATGATATTAAGGCCTTGAAGATAGTTTTCAGGAGAGTCCAATTTAAACTCATTCTGTTTCATCCCAATATTGTCTTGTATCTTGCAGGTGATCCATTGCCCGTCGTCGCCCATGATACGTATCTGAGCCTGTATTGTGCCTGGAGGCAGATTTGCCTGCCCATTTTGGACAGAAGCACCATCTTGAGACAATGAGGCGCCAGCGACCGACACAGATGTCGGATTGTTGGCTGAAGCATTGTCAGCGTGAGTTCCTGCTTCATCGTTGAGACGCATCCAAACAAACGGTTCAGAGTTAGGCACGGCCTTGCTCAAATAGTTCTCTATGCCATTTGCGATATCAGCAGAAAGCTCTACGCTATTCGATTCTGAGCATAAAAGACACAGCAGATGCTCTGTTTTGGCAATCCATGCTTCTACAGCATCGCAATGATCAAGCACTGTATTGGCAATCAGGTTTCTGCCTGTGTCCGAAATCTGCGATCCACAGGCAAGCAAGTGATAAGATGAGCCTTCATTGTTGCCGGACGATTCAATGACTTTCCTGATAAAATCAACGCAGGAGTTTTTGCCAGAACTAGTCGACACTTTTGAGGCAAACTCGGTAAAGGCTTTGATTGCCTTGGACAGTTGAATGTAGCAACCGGTTTGCAGCTCTGGCTTGTAAGCCAATGCAAAGCGACGGTTATGTGTGATCACAGCATTGCTTTGGCCCCTGTCATGTTCTCCTTGCGAGCCGACAACCTTGATCATGGCAACTTGCTGCTCTGCAGAAATGTAAATGCCACATAGTTCAAGTGAGCGGGGCGGATAAGCTGGATCCATAGCTATATTCCATACCCGCTGTCTCTCCTGTAGCAGATTTCTCTTTTTCATTGCATCCCTTACTGCCTGGATAGACCCGCCAAGCTCATCTGCTATCACTCTGGCTGAAGGCTGGCAATCATGCTCCAAGAGGTAGTTCTCAATAAACCCGTCCAGTCTATTGTCTATTTCTTCAGGCGACAGGCCGACATGAGGCCTTCCTGAACGTTTTGCATCTTCAAGACTGGAAATGCCAGCATTCTCAAAGCGCCTTCTTATCGCTGTGATTGTATTTGGCCTTACATCAAACTCCTTTGCCAAATCCTTAATCATTTTACCATCAGCCAAGCCTAGGAGGATCCTTGCCCGCCTCTTTACATCCTCCCCGGCAATCGTGCTCTCATTAGCTATCCCTTGCATGTAAATACGGTCGCTTTCTTTTAGTTTTATGGGTTCAAGGTATATAGGCATCTTAATAATTCCTTATGGTGACATGAACGGTGTACATCATAGGATATTATCGATAAACACCTACAAAAGGCAACCAAAGAATATAAGCGGTAACTTTATTATTAGAAGGTAACAAGGTTATCCAACCGCGACTGGCGCCATGGTGGTGGCAGGCTTGTTGGGATGGGTCAAAAGCAAAAACGTCAAGTTGGATTGTTTGGGTAGTCAGAAGCCGAAGATGGCCTAGGCCGGACGCATGACAAATATGGGAGACCGTTTGAAGATGGAACTGATAAGCCGGCCATAGGCAACGCCGCTTAGAAGGGGTATTATGCTACTTGAGGATAAGAGCGGTGACTAACGCCACCGCACAGGTCGAATTTCTTTGGATTGGGATAAAATTTCTTTGGATTGATGAGCTGTCACCGCAGTTTGCCGCGATTTTAAAAACTGAGGATTGTCATGGATTACAGACCGATCAAGAAAAATGGCAACGAGATCCTTGCGGGCAGGACGGCGGAGTGTTCGTATATCGAGTACAAAACTTCCGAGAATCAGCTTGATAAGATACTAAAGACAATCTGCGCTTACGGAAACAATTATTACAACCACGACATTCAGTATATTTTTATCGGCGTAGGAAAGGAAAACTCCGAGGACAAGAAAGCGGTTCCCGCCCTTTCCATTGAAGGAATTGAAGAAGGCAGACTTGAGAAATGCAAAAACCTCATCAATTCTTTGCGAACCTTCCTTTATCCGAACGTCGCCTTTGACGTCACATCCAACAAGTTTGACGGCAAGAACTATTTGCTGATTGCGGTCAGGCGTCAGACCGGCGGACCGTTTATGGTCTCGGAAAAAGCCGAAAAGGACAAAAGGATCGGTCTCAGGCCGGGGAGATATGTAAGAATTGAAGCGGACACCCGGCTTGCAAGAGTTGACGAGGAATACGACCTGCTGCGGAAATTCGCCAATTTTCACTACAGCTCGATTGTCAGTTCCGAGGCCACAATCGATGATCTGAACGCGGATCTGCTCGGGGAATACGTTTCCAGAACAAGCGCCAGAACCATCAGCGCCGATCTTGAAAAGAAGGAACTGGCTAAAACTCTGAATCTGCTTGACAAGAACGATCCGCAGGACAGGAGGGTCAGAAATTTTGCCGTCCTTATGTTTTCCTTGCAGCCTGAAGTTTTTGTGCCGTACGCCTACACCGAGCTGATCGTCGACATGAACGGAACCAAAAGGCGAATGGAATCCAAGATCTTCAGGGGCTCGATCTGGAAGCAGTATTATTCCGTGATGGATTACATAAGCGCCAATTTTCTGAATGAACTGATCATACGGGAGGATGGCAGCGCGGAGAACCGCAAAATCGAAAATTTCACGTTTGTCGCGGTGGAAGAACTCGTTGCCAACGCCATTGTTCATAACAATTACGAAAACGGGCGGCCGATTCAGATATACGTTTCAGAGCGGCAGATAAACATTGTGAATTACAACAAGCCGCTGCCTCCGGTTCGGCTGGCGGATCTCAACGAGCGGACGTTCTTCAACGAGCGCGACACCGAAAATCCGGAGATCAGAGATATGTTCAAGGCGCTGGGCATCATCGAATCCTTCGGAACCGGTATCGGCGAGGCCAAAAGGTCGATGCGGAAAAACGGTTCGCCTGAACTTTACTACAAGATTTTTGAGGCCAACGACAATGTGACTTCGGTGGTTCTTCCGGTCAACGAGGAGTATTACGGGATCAAGACCGGCATCAAACCTGAGAAACAGGTTTTGATTGAGCGTGAAACCAAAGATTTCAAACAGAGGATCTTGGCTTCGAACTGTTCGGAGAAAATGAAGCGGAATATCCTGAAACTGGCATCCGCCATTGGAACGGAGATTTTCGGCAATTCACGCGTGGTTGAGATTCTGGAGTGTTCTGAGGTTACGGCCACAAGCTATCTGAAAAGGATGGAGACGGATTTGGGGATAATCGTTCCGGTAACGGGTATGGGCAAAGGCAAGTACAGATTTTCAATGTAAGCGCTGTGCTTTTTCAGCTCTGGAGTCATCCTGCAGGCGCCTGGTCACATTGGTTGCGTCAGAGATGGCTGCCAGAGACGCGACACTCATGACGGTTCAGACGGTCAGACCGGCAGATCGCCTTGCGGCGCCGATCCTGTCGCCCTTGCCGTTGCCGGCTATTTGCTTTCATTGACCGGTCCGCAGTCTTCTGTGACTAGAAGCAGGCACCGCACGGTTCTGATTTTTTCGAGCCGCTGGCCGTTTTCCCTTTCATCCTCCGATGCGAAGTTTGCAAGATAGAGATTGCAGGCATTCAGAGATTCCAGCCGGCATGCCTCCTCAAGATAGTCCCGCGCCAGCTCTCTGTTCTCCCTGGCTTCCGAGGCCCTGACAAGATAGTGATTTCCCAGCTCGAAACAGGCCGATGCGTTTTTCAGATTGCAGGCATCCAGCATGTACCGCTCGTATTCCTTATGTCTGGCCATGTCGTCTCCGGTCATCCTCCCGGCTCCGACGCAGCTTCTGGCGCTGCCTGCGCGGCAGCCCATCCGGTAATACTCAATGGCCTTGCCGCCGTCAGCCTCCAGGCCTTCTCCTCCCTGACGGTACAGATCTCCCAGCACGGCGTAGCCGTCGGAGTTGACCCGGCTGCTCGATCCTCCTTTTATCGCCTGCTCCGCAAATCTTTCGGCGCGAGGCAGATTCCTGTCCACGTAAAGTCCTTTGGCCCAGTAGTCCGCCACCTTAAAACACCACCAGGTATCCCGGTCGCAACCCATGCGGTTGTGCTTGTAGTCGTTTTCCTCGAAGGTCTCGGCCCTGCGGTAATACCTGCTGTTGTCCCGTCCCTTGGTGTAGACAAATCCGAAGTCGTAGCAGGAGTCGGTTTTGCGGCATGAGATCTGGTACAGCGCCAGCGCCCTATGGCGATCCTGCTTTACGCCCTGACCTCTGAAATACATCAGTCCCAGGTTGAAGCAGCCGTATGCCAGCTCATCCTCGCTGTCGCAGGATCGCTGGTAGTATCTGACGGCATTCTTGTGATCCTGTTTCTGTTCGTGAAGCCAGCCCGCGTTTACGCAGGCCTTCATTTCGTTTTCAAGGCAGCCTTTGCGGAAATATTCGCCGGCTTTGGCCGGATCCTCCGGCAGATCGTTGGTTCCGGTCAGATAGGAGGTTCCCAGCTTGAAGCAGGCATAGCCGTCGCGGCTGTCGCAGGCGTTTTCGAGATCCGTTTTTGAAAATGGAACGCTCTGGCTGTACCCCCAGAGTCCGTCAAACTCCCAGTAGGAATCCAAGACAAAGAGAACCGCCACCAGGATGATAACGAAAATGATGTTGCCCCGGATCAGAATCGATCGGGCGCGATCCTTGTCCTGATAACTCTGTATGGTCTGGATTTCATAGTCGTCGTCGTTTTTCATGTGACGCATGGCGAGTCTTGCGGTGCCGGATTTCGGCTTCGCCTTTGGCGAAGGCTCATTTTCTCTCCGGCTTTCGTCTGCGCTGGCCGCAATTGCGGATTTTTCGGGATTTGGGGTTTCTTTGCTGTGTGTCATGAACCGATCTCGCATTTGGCTTGGCATGATCCGGAAGCTGCGATGGCGCCTGACGCCTCAGATCCCGGACTGCCTGATTTGACTATTTTAACAGAGAGTGAAGGAGGATCCGCATCATTGCGGCCATGCCGGTTTTCAGAATTGGAGCCGTTTGTTGTAAAATTCCTCATGGGGACGCCGAAGATATTGCGTATGTCCCCGGCAGGGGGATCAATGAAATCGTTTACGGTAACCGGCATGAGCTGCGCCGCCTGCGGCAGCCGGGTGGAAAAGGCGGTGCTTGCGCTGGAGGGGGTGAAATCCTGCGCTGTGAACGTGCTGTCAGGCTCAATGACGGTGGATGGCGAGGCGTCTGCGCCTGATGTGATCAGGGCGGTGGAAAACGCCGGCTACGCGGCCGCAGAGGCAAAGGACGGCTCCAGGCTGCGGGATGAGGATCTCTACCGGAATTTCAGAGCGCTCAAAAGGCGCTTTGTCAGTTCTTTGCTGCTGCTGCTTCCGCTGCTTTATCTGTCCATGGGTCATGACATGTTCAGTCTTCCGGCGCCTGATTTTCTAGTCGAAAGCCATGCGGGACACGCGCTTGAGATGGTTCTTGCGCTGCTGGTCATGATTGTCAACACTCAGGTTTTTGTCCGGGGATTCGGCAGTCTCCTCCGGTTTGCGCCGAATATGGATTCCCTGGTGGCTCTTGGTTCGGCGGTTTCCTTTCTCTGGAGCTGCCGGGAGTTTTTTGCTGATCCCTCCCTTCATGAGGCAGCAGACGGTCAGTGCCTCTATTTCGAATCCGCCGCCATGATCCTGACATTTGTGGCGCTGGGAAAAATGCTGGAGGAGCGGGCGAAGGCCACAACCGTATCGGCCGTAACCCGGCTTGCAGAAATGATGCCCGAGATCGCCACGGCGGTAAGGGACGGCAAGGAAGCGAGGATTCCGGCAGAGGAACTGAAGCGTGGCGAGATTTTCCTTGTCCGTCCCGGGGAGACGGTCCCGGCTGACGGCGTTATTGTCAGCGGTCAGACTTCGGTAAACGAAGCCGCCCTGACCGGAGAGAGCATGCCATCCGATCGGGGGCCGGGCGACGAGATCTGCGCCGCCACCGTGAATCTTACGGGGCTGATCCGCTGCCAGGCGGTGGGTACCGGAGCGGACACGGTGTTTTCCAGACTGGTGCGCATGGTGAAGGAGGCTTCGGAATCCAAGGCCCCGGTGGCAAGAATCGCCGACAGAGTCGCCGGAATTTTTGTTCCTGCTGTCATGCTGATCTCCTTCGTTACCTTCTGCGCCTGGTCGTATCTGGGCGCGGAGCCGGGAGTGGCGCTGTCCTTTGCGGTTGCCGTGCTGGTGATCAGCTGCCCATGCGCTCTGGGTCTTGCCACGCCGGCGGCCATCATGGCAGGGTGCGGAATTTCCGCAAAACACGGGATCCTGTTTAAAAACGCCCAGGCGCTGGAACAGGCGGGCAAAATCCGGGTGGCCGCCTTTGACAAGACGGGCACTCTGACCAGAGGTCTGGCCGAGGTTGCCCGGATAGTTCCGGCGGAGGGGATCTCGCGCAAGGAACTGGTTGCGGTGGCATGCGGTCTTGAGCACTACAGCAATCATCCGGCGGCTGCGGCTGTCAGACGCCTTGAGGCTGAGGGCGGCTATGAAATCCTTGCGCCGGAAAGCCTTGAGGAGCTTCCGGGGCGGGGCGTTTGCGCCACGCTTGAAGATCAGACGCTCAGAGGCGGCAGTCTGCGATTTATCAGGGATCATGTCCGGATTTCCGATACGGAGACTGAAAAGATCCGCCATCAGGCTTCCCTTGGCCGCTCGCTGATCCTGTTTGCGCGAAACGATTCCTATCTTGGCATGATCGCTCTGACGGATCAGATCAGAGAGGATGCCTCCTTCGGCATTCAAATGCTGAAGAAAAACGGGATCAGAACGGTTATGATCAGCGGCGATCTTCAGGCATCGGCCCAGGCGGTGGCTCAAAGCGTCGGCATTGATGAAACAGTGGCGGGCGTAAAGCCTGACGGCAAGGCCGAGATCCTGCTGGAACTCAAAAAGAACGGCCCTGTCGCCATGATTGGCGATGGCGTGAATGATGCTCCGGCCCTTGCCGCCAGCGACGTTTCCTTTGCCATGAGGTCCGGAACCGACATCGCATCCGATGCCGCCGACGTGGTGCTGATGAACAGCAGAATTTCCGACGTGTTTGCCGCGGTCCGCATCAGCCGGGCGACGCTGCGCGTTATTTATCAGAATCTTTTCTGGGCCTTCGCCTACAACGTAGCCTGCATTCCCCTGGCGGCAGGCGTTTTCAGTCAGACTCTGGGCTGGCATCCTGATCCGGCGATTGCCGCCGCCGCCATGAGCCTTTCAAGCATCTGCGTGGTGACAAACGCTCTGCGGCTGAATTTTATGCGGTTCGCGGATTGGAACAATAGTAAAACCCTGAACAAGGAAGATAAGAAAATGAACGAAACAGAGAAAAAAATTCAGAAGACCATCGCTATAGAAGGAATGATGTGCGCCCACTGCGAGGCTCATGTCAGAAAGGCTCTTGAGGCGCTTGACGGCGTGGAGTCGGCGCAGGCGAGCCATGACAGCGGCAGCGCGGTGGCCACATTGTCCCATGAGGTTGACGACAGCGCGCTGAAGCAGGCGGTGGAGCAGGCCGGCTATACGGTTACCGCCATCAGATAGGCGCGCGGCGCGGCCGGCCTTGCCGCAAAGATCGCGCCGCGCGGAATCGCTTTCATTTCCTGACCGTTGTTCCCCCGGGATCAGGCTGGTTTGCTATCCTCTGCATAGTTTTGCGGCGATTTTGCCGATAAAAATCGCGCATGTTGGCTTGCGATAGTAAAATAAACCGACTAAGTCCTTGAGAGCGTCATGACAATCAGTATCAGCAACAGCAGCGAAACAGCAAGATCGGGACAGGTGGCATCGCCTGCATCCGATGCCGTCGGCGCAGGCGAAAAAACGCAGGCATCCGGCGACAGATCGTATCTTGGCGTCAGTCTGCAGGAAGTTAGGACCCTCATGGCATCTCTTGCCCAGAGTCAGGGCAGGGTTCCGCAGCAGCTGGCTGATCGACAGCAGAAGCTGAGCCGTCATCTGGAGTCTATCGAAAAGCGCAGCGCCAAAGTGTCCGGCGAAACCGGCGGCAAGGCTGGCGGACAACTCAGTTCCCTCATCACCAGAATTGTCGGCAAATATCCGGAGGTCAATCAGGAACTGAGCGCGGCCCTTGCCCGGGAACAGCTGTCAAGTCAGTCGGGGGATCGCCTGGCCGCCGAGGTATCCCGCAATATCGCCAACATGCCTGCCGTGCTTCAGAAAGACACCTCAGCAGGGCGCGCCCTGCTTGAATTTGTGGCTCAGGCGGCGGTGGCGAAGCTTGACGAGAAGCAGCTTTCCGACAGCTGGCGGCAGCAGATCGCCGAGAACAGTCTGGCTGTCGTGAAGAACTCCACACCCAGGGAGCAGCAGGAGGTTTCGCGGGTTCTGGACGATTCGGTAAAGTTCATTTACAGAAATCAGTCCGATGCTGCCAGATCGGAACAGATCTCCATGCAGGAAGCCGGAGGCGCAAGAGTCAGACTGCCGGCGGCCTTGGAAGGCGGTGCGCCGACCGGAAAAGCCGCGGAAGCCGGCGCGACCGGCAAAATGGCGGAAGCCGGCGCGACCGGTCAGATCACCTATCTCAAGATGTTTTCTCAGACCGCCGCCGTCAAGGGCGATTCCGAAGTCAGCGCGGCAATGCTGCAGAAAATCAACAGTATCATCGTAAAAGCCGCCCAGCTAGCGGTGAGTTCAAATCTCATCGAGCCTCCCGAGGAAACTCTCAGCCAGATCATCGAGGAAGAGGATTTTTCTCTTGAGGATCTGAAGTTTGTCAACAATCTCATCACCAAAGCGGCATCCGGCGCCGGCTCGTCGGGGCAGGTAATGAGCAAGGCCGCGCTCATGCATGCGGGGGCTCAGGCGGCAGAAGCCGCGCCTCCTACCGAGGAGGAACTCAATGCCGAGATCAGGCGGCATATGGATACGATCCATACCAGCGGCGATCTCAAAACCATCGAAACCGCGCTGCAGAAGATCAACGAGCTCAATCGTCAGCTTGCCGATCTGAAGTCACGCAATGTCATTGCCGAAGCCACCCGTCCATATCGCAAAGACGATGCTGCTCAGCTCGAGAGCGTTAAAAATTCTGTCGCTGCCCGGATCTCGGATCCGCCGCCTCCTGCCGGAGAAAATGCCGCGCCGCTCAGGGGCACGGCGCAAAGCACGAAGGCGTCGGGAAATGCGGAGACCAGATTGCCTGAAACCGGCGCAAATTCGGCCGAACGCGGCGACAATGCCAGAGGAACGGAAGCCGCCAGGCACAGCAGGCTTGAAGCCGGAAGAACTCTTTCAGAAAACGCCGCGCCAGGAAACCGGCCGCAATCTCTTTTTTCCCAGGTGGACGAGGCAAAAGGAAATATCGCCAGGACAGAGGCGGAACCGTCTGTCCGCTCCGCTTCTTCAAAAGAATTGTCTTTGCGCCAGCCTGCGGAAGCTCAGCTCCGTTTAGGCGATCCGGCCGGACAGACGCAGCGTCAGCCTGCGGCGGGCGCTCAGTTCCGCGCAGGCTACCCGTGGGGGCAGCCGTCCCGCGAGCCGGCTGAAGCATCGCTTCGCTCTGGCGATCAGGGAGCGCAAACGTCGCGCCAGTCTGCGGAGACTTCTTTGCGCCCCGGCGATCCGTGGGGGCAGGCGTCACGTCAGTCTGCGGAAATGTCGTCGCGTATTTCCGATCAGATGAGTCCGCCGCCGCGCTTGCAGCCGCAGACGGATGCGATGTCGCAGCGGACAGCCGAAACTATGCCAGGCCGGCAGAATTTGCCGGGACCGGCTGATTCGGCGGGGGCCCTGCGGGATGCGGGCGCAGCGGGACCGGGTCCGAGGACTTCGGATCGCCTGCCGCATATGGAGCGGCAGACAGACGGAGGGTTTTCGCCTGCGCGATCCGACAATCAGGCGGGGCGGAATTCCCAGATCCGGGAAGGCAGCGGGATGCCGGTTACGCCGCGCGGCCGCACCGACATTCAGAGCAATCAGGTTTCCGCAGCCGGGCCGCAGCAGTCCCAGATCCCCGATCAGTCTCCACGCAGGCTGGCTCCCAACGCCATGAGCTTTGGAGATCCGAAAACCGTCGCTTCTCCTTTGTCATCTTCTGGCGAAATCAGAATTTTGCGGGCAAATCCAATGCCGGGGCAGGAACTTGACGGCGGGAGAATTTCGGAGCGGGCGGATGCCCTGTCGCGAGCCATCAGATCGGAAAACGATCCCTCGTTTTCCGGCAATGTCAGACTTTCCTCCCGTCCGCCGGTGGGTACTGCTGAAAACTCAAGAACGCAGCCGGTTTCGGTTTTTTCTCCAGGAGACGAGGAGGCCGGCGCCGGCGCAGCGCGTGACGGCACCATATCGCCGGAGAGGCAGGAAAAGCTGAATTTCTTCAGAAGGATCACCAGTTTCTTCAATCCCTCCGGAAACGGCGGCCAGATCAGAGAGAGCAGGGTCGCCGGAGAAACGCAGAAAACAGAGGCGCTGAACGCTCTCAGAGATCGGGGGACAACGGTTCAGTCGCAGGAGGCTCAGGAGGCGATTCCCAAAGGCATCAGACATTTTCGCAGCATTCAGAGCGCCATGCCGGTTCAGATCCAGACTGTCAGCGCTCGGATGACTGGACTGTCGGATCTGATGGGGGATTTTTCCAGCGACAGCATCAGCGCGCCGTTTCGTCCTTCCGCCAGACAGATTGAGGATATTTTTGCCCAGAGTCTGGCATCGACCCCGGCCATTCTGCAGTGGCTCAGCTACGTGGACACGCCGCTTTCCGGCAAAAGCAGTTTTTCCAAGGGGCTGAGAGCCTGGGCCACCATGCTGGTGTCGCTTAGAATGAAGCAGCTTGGAATGGAGATCCCTTCTGATTCCAAAGCCAAACGTCAGATTGTGGAAAATTGGCAGAAGCTGGGCGATGTTGACGACAGTCAGCAGTGGCCGCGAAGTTTTCTTCAGCATGCGGCCGATCATCTGGAGAGACTGCAGCAGAATCAGATGCAGAAAACGGATCCTCTGTGGGCCAGTTATGTTCCTCTGCCGACTCCCGAAGAGAATGTTCGCGAAAACGGCATGAGCTTCGGCAGGCGCAGAAGAGAAGGAAAAACCGATGCTCTTGATCTGCAGTTCTATTTCGAAATCAAGGGTCTTGGACCGGTGGGAATAAAGGCGAGCTACGCCAGCCCGGACATTTCCATCAAGGCCACCGCAGAGACCTACGAGGGCTACGCCAGGATCCGGGAGACGCTTCCTCTGCTTGAGGAAAGGTTTTCGGATCTGCATCTCAACTGTCATGATTTCTCCTGCAGCCGCGGAACGGTGCGGCATCCCGCATCCGGCTCTTCGGAGCAGGCTTCGGTCTGGGAAGAAAGAGGCGACGACGGACTTAATCTGAGGATTTGATCTAAAATGGACGACAAGAAGGTTATCAGCGTCAGCTACAACCAGGAGCGGAACGCCCCCGAGGTTACGGGCAAGGCATCCGGGCTTGAGGCCGAGGATATCATAGCCATGGCCGAAAAGGCCGGAGTGTACGTTCATCAGGATCCGGTTCTGCTCAGCCATCTTGACGAGATCCCGGAGGGATCCTCCATTCCCCGGGAACTGTATGCCATTATGGCCGAAATTCTGGCATACTCGTATGTGCTCCAGGGAAAATTTCCGGAGCAGTGGCGCCGTCCCGATGGCACTGTGGCCATCAATCGAAAGGCTTGAAGAGGTTTGTTATGAAGTTAGGAACAGTCGTTTGCCTGCTGGCCCTCGTTGCCGGAGCCGGATGCGATCGGAACAGCAGTCAGGAAATGCTGGTCAGGTGCCGGGACGCCAATCTAGCCAAAGCCAGCATCGACATGAATACCGCGGATTTCAAAAAACTGCATGACGAATGCGCGGTCTTTACCGAAGCGCAAAGCAGACTTTGCGCCTATGCCTCGGATGAGGATCGCAAAAACAGAAATTCATACGAGGCGACGCTTAATCCCGAGGCTCTGGCCGGATTCAGGGAGATTTGCGGCCTGGGGCTTTTTGACACCAAAAATGTCGTCGACGGGATGGAAAAGGCCAAGGACAAACTGAGCTCTGGGCTGGATTCCGTCAAGGACGGATTAAGCAGCGCGGCCGATGCGGTGGCGGAAAAATTCGGATCTGACGAATGAGATCGGCCTGACGCCAATATCTTTGACGTTCTTCGTGTCTGAATGTGGCTGCTCTATCGGACAAACAAAATCGGGACAATTTCTGAAATGCTTCAGATTTGTCCCGATTGTTTTATCGCTTGATCGGCTTTCTGGCTGGCGGCGGATCAGCGCACAGCTTCGAGATCTTCGTCATCGGAGGTGGCGCATACCTCAATGCCGGCCCAGTTTGCGGCCTGCTGGCTTGCCTCAGGGTCGTAGCGTTCCTGATCCCCAGCCACCACGCACTTGACGTATTTGATCGGTTCGTATTTGACCTCTACCGGTTTGACGGCGGAACTGGTGTCGCCGGTGCCCAGCTCCCCGTTTTCATTGAGACCGAAACAGAAGGCCTTGCCCTCGTTGTCGATGGCGCAGGTGCGGAATTTGCCGACAAACACGCTGTCGATGTCTTTCAGTCCTTCGACTTCGGTAGGTTCGCCTGCGAAATCTGCGCTTCCGCCAAGTCCTAGTTTGTCGTAAACAGGAGCGTTTTCATCCTCGCCGCCGAAAATTGGAGTCGACACCTTCGAACCCCAGCAGAACAGTTTATGATCGTTCGTGGCCACGGCGCAGGCGTGATCGTGAGACACTGCGATGTCATACACCCTGGTGTCCTTGAATTTTTCCAGACGCTGAGGCGTCTCGAACACTTTCTGCGCGTTTGCCGAGCCTATGCCCAAAAGACCGGCCTGGCCTTCGCCGTTATCGTCGCCTGGCAGAACGTTGAGACCCCAGCAGTAGGCGGCTCGATTACTGTGAACTTCGCAGGCAAATAAATCGGACACCGATATTTTCAGAGGAAATGTTCCGTGTGACTCTTCATCAGGGATTTCGTCATACGCGCTGTTTTCTAGGCCGATGTTGCTGTATGCAGCGCTGTCGGTAATGCTGATTGAGTGTATCAGTCCATCGCCTGTCTCTGTTGTTGATATGTAGCTGTCATCATCACCTTCATAGCCAAGCGTGCCGAAGCAGTTGATATCGCCTGCATGTAATTTAGTTTTATCTTCGTTGTATACACAACTGTAGGCACCGCCGGTATAAACTTTAGCCGATTCTATGGTTAGTTTCGAAACCGACAGATCGTCAGATATATAGCCTTCGTACCCGATCTGAGCCGGTCCCTTGGCTACCATCAGCAGTTTGTTTTCGTCATTATCCGCATCTTTCTTGATGATAAGTGCGGCATCAGGCGAATAGGCAAACGAACGCACGTTAGGGATGTATGTTGGATTGTAAAGTACTTCTCCGTTGACGATCTCTGACTCGTTTGTTTCAGCAAAGAATGTGCCCGAAATAGTGCCGCTTGTTATGACAGGCGTGAAAGCATAATTCATGGTCCCTTCTTCGCCTTGCGCCACAGGCATCAGCATCAAAGGATATTCAAGCAGATCGCCGTTGACGTGCAAGGCCAGCACCGGTTTCTCCGGATTGCCGCTGGCGGTGGTCAGCACAAGATCGGAGACTTCAGGAGTCAGATCACCGCCTGCGAAGATGGTCGGCGCGCTTAGGATTTGTTTCTGCGCAGCAGGCATTCCAGTACAAACTGGCGTTAGAATTCCGTCTACTATCTGAAAAGTGCAATTACCACTAACCTCAGCAGTTCCAAGATCTCCGGTACCAGCGCCGACATCCGGGTATGGCGATATGCCTCCCATTCCCGGAGCAGTTCCCCAGCAGTACACGTCGCCGATCCTGTTCAGACCGCAGGTGAGATGGTCGGCCATGGCGATTTTGTACATTCCGTAGGCATTTGATTCGATGGTAAAAGTCTTTTCCTGACAGGCTTCCTTGCCATCGGCGGTTTCCAGAATTTTCCCGTCCTCATCGTTGGAGGCGACGCAGATTTCGGCCTTGAGCGCCACCTTTTCATTTTTGACCATGGCGCTTCGGGTCATGCCCAAGTATCCTTTATTGGCAAGTCTGTCCTCTTGCTGTTCGCTAAATATTGCCGGAGTCGCAACCGCGCCGTCCACATCGGTATCAAGCGCTTTCAGAACCAATCGGTACGCGCTTTCATCGGTCTTCTCGTCGTTTTTGCTGGCGCTGAGTTTGTAGCTCATGTTGCCATGAAAGACGCTATGGATATTGGCAAGCGTCTGACTATCGGCAGTCGCTGAACTGTCATTCGTCTCCGAAGTTGCCGCAACGGACTTTATGCCCCAAAATAGGTCGTTATGAATCTCTTTTTCATCGAGATCCATGGATTCCATTCCTTTCCCGGATTTTAGTTTTTCAAGCATCGGTCTGGCGTTGTAGACTGTTTTCTTGAAACTTACGCTGTAATCAAGATTCTCGACTTTGATACATACTCCGTCGTTGAGAAGCACGTCGCAGGTGGTGTCGGCAGGCTCGTCCTGGGTGTTTGCCGAGGAACTGTGATGGCTGTGACCACCGCAGGCGGAAAGCGCCAGCATGCAGGCGGCGCTGAGAGCGGCAAGCTTCATGGTTTTGAATTTCTTTCTGTTTTCTAATGGTTCAGTCATGATCGTGACTCCAAATCAGCTTTATTTTTTTATCCCTTTTTGATATTGTTTTTTTTTGGACGTAAAGAACAAAAATTCGACAATATGCTGTCGGGTATAATGATATACGCTTTTGTAATGTCATTTGAAAAATATTGAAATTGTGACCGACAACTGATCTGGCGTGGAAGCAACGAGCCGTCGATCACATTTTGCTGAACCCAATCCGCATATCAGGATCTGAATGAATTTCAGTCAGATCCGCAAGCGTCCATGTTTGCGTCTCTGCTCAAACGACAGGTTAGGGAAGAAACCTCGCTTCAATTCTGTCATTCTGCGACAATCGGCTGTCCGCTGCGTTTTCGTTTTGTGTGAAGTGATGTCGATATTGAGCTATATGCGGCTCTGATCTCGATTATGCGGGCATACGCCTGTGTTATAATCTCAAGGCGTATCAGCCATTTGTTTTTGTCTGCTGATCTGCTGACAGATCGCGGAGTTTGTTTATGAAAACCTTTTCCATTGCCGGCGCGTTCGCATTTGCAATAACCGCCTACGTGACATCAGGCCTGTCTCCCGTCCGGGCCGACGGACCTCAGGTTCTTCCGCATTTGAGCTCGCACCGCTCGCAGGTGCACAATCCTCCCGCCAGCGGGATGCTACTGACGGGAAATTCGTCGGACCCGTTCGAAAAACTCAATCGCGGCGTGTGGACTTTCAATTACGACTATCTTGACCGCTACGCCCTGAGACCGGTGGCTCACGGCTACGCCGACTACATGCCCCAGCCGGTAAGAAAGGGCGTGCGCAACTTCCTCAACAATTTCCGGGAAATCAACAACGTGGTGAACAACGCCGCGGTGGCGTCCTTCGCCGATTCGGGCATCAGCGCCGGACGGTTTGTCATCAACTCCACCATTGGCGTGCTGGGCTTTATGGATATCGCCTCCGACATGGGGCTTGAGCATCATCCTATGGATTTTTCCACGGTGCTGGGCAAATGGCGCGTGGGCAACGGTCCCTATCTGCAGGTGCCGTTCACCGGCATGACAACTCCCCGCAAGATTGTGGGCAACATAGTCGACAATCTTTATTTCCCATACAGCGAGCTGGAATGGTACTGGCTGGCGGCTCTGTGGACGGTGGATGCCGTGGATTCCAGGGCGGCCAGAATTCCGCAGGAGGACATGCTGGACAAGTCTCTGGATCCGTACATATCCGCGCGGGACTTCTATCTTCAGTACCAGGAGAGTCTGGTGGCAGGCGCCGAAGGCATGACCCAGCAGCAGATCAGAAAGGATGCCGAGGATGCCAGAAATCTTGAAGAGTACATGGATGAAATAGACTGATATCGGGAAACGTATGAACGAGGAACTTGAAAAACTCAGGCAGAATATTGACAAGGCCGATCAGGAACTGATTTCGATTCTGAAGCGCAGACTGCAGCTGGTGGCCCGGGTCGGCGAGGTCAAAAGCCGGATCGGCGTTCCAGTCTACGCTCCCGATCGCGAGGCCAGCATGCTGGCCAAGCGCCGGCAGGAGGCTCAGATGCACGGTCTTTCTCCCCAGATGATAGAGGATGTGCTGCGCAGGGTGATGCGGGAATCCTACAGCAGCGAGCATGATGCCGGGTTCAAATGCGTGAATCCCGCCTGTCGCAATATCGTCATCATCGGCGGCAACGGGCAGCTGGGATCGATCTTTGTCAAAGCTTTCCGGTCGTCGGGCTATCGCGTGGATGCCGTAAGCCGTCGCAACTGGGACGAGGCGGCCAGGGCTCTTGAAAATCCCAGTCTGGTGATTGTCTGCGTGCCTATCGATGTTACAGACGGCGTGATCAGAAGTCTCAACAATCTCCCCGAGGACTGCATTCTGACGGATTTCACCTCGGTGAAGACCGGACCGGTTTCCGCCATGCTGGAGACTCATCGGGGACCGGTGATGGGACTTCATCCGATGTTCGGCCCAGATATCGCAAGTCTTGCCAAGCAGGTTATCGTGTACTGCCAGGGCCGGTATCCGGAGCAGTGTCAGTGGGTGCTGGCCCAGATGAGGATCTGGGGCGCCAGAATCGAAGAGGTAACCGCTCAGGAGCATGACGACGCCATGCGGATCATTCAGGCTCTGCGGCATTTCACCACCTACGCCTATGGCGTGTTTCTGGCCAAATCCAACGCCGATCTGGACAGTCTGGTGAAACTGAGCTCGCCTATCTACCGCCTTGAGCTGATGATGGTGGGGCGTCTGTTCGCGCAGGATCCGAACCTGTATGCGGATATCATTCTCTCCGCTCACAAAAATCTCGACACCATCCGCAGGTATTCCGAATTTATCGGACAGTCTCTCAAGGTTATCGAGGCGCAGGACAAGGACGAGTTTGTCAGAAGCTTCCTGGAAGCCAGGGAATATTTCGGCGACTACGCCGGCAGGTTCATGAAGGAAGCGAAACTCCTTCTGGATCAGGCAAGAGATCACATCGTCCACCCCAGTCTGTAGGGGGGAGCATCGGGATCCGAAGAACTGATTCGGGTTTGGATTAACTAGGGATGTCCGGCGGAACAGGCGCGCAGTTCCGCCGGATTTTCTGTCTGCCTGACGGACAGACGGGGCCGTCTCAGTGCATCACGCGCTCCAGGATATCCTGCGGCGTGTCTCCTTCCTGATAGGCGGTCACGTAGGTTCTGCCGATGAAGGTTCCGTTGGTGGTGTCCGACACGATCCGGCTAAGACGGTTGGCCACCAGCGATCCGTTGGCGGGGTTGTTGTCCTTGATGATGATGATGTACTCGTCAATGGACAGTTTGCCTACATAATCCTCCGAGCGCACGCTTTTGCGGAAGCTTTCGGTGATCTTTCTGAAAAGAGCCTGGCTGGAGGACGGTTTGAGCTCTTTTTCGGTGTTCATCGGGGTCTGTTGGGATACCACCATGCGGATCACCACGAAGTTGTCCTCGTAGCGGATGTGGTTGAGGATGAATTCGTTCAGCTCAGCCAACGCATCTTCTCTTTCGCCGATGCTCTTTGGCTCTACCTTGTGTCTTGTCATATTCCTTCAATTCCGTTATTGCAAACTGAACAGATCCTTGAGTCTGTTTTTTCTTATTTTTATTATGGCTTTTTTTACCCTTGTTTCCCCGGTTGGCGGTATGCAGAGAGGCTTGTGGGCGGCGCCGGGGAAAAATACCGCAAGCTGCTTCGGCGCAAGATCCGCATACTGGCATTCCTCCGACAGTTTCAGAAAGGCGATGTCGTCCGTATCAAGACGGTCGGTCTCGTATTCCTTGCGACAGCTGCCTGGGATGTAGCCGTATCTCTCGCGTCCTTCAAGAACGATCTGAATGTCGGCATATTCCCGGTGAACCTCAAGTCTGCGCTCTGCGGCATTCTCCAGGAGATCTTCTGACACCGTTACGGTGATGTCGTCTCCTTCAATCGGATATTTTCCGATGCTCTGCTTTGCGGCGACGGCAAGAGCCTTGCTGATCACATCGCCCAGTCTGGCGCTGAAACCGCCTGCCGTCGCTATATCCGTTACTATCAAAATTCCTCCTTAAAATTCAGGTCGCGCCCAAGCGCCGGACAGCATTGAACGGCAGGCACAACAGGCAACTATAGCAGAATGCGAGGCTTTATGGCAAAATCGGGCTTTGCGTTTTGTGAAAGATGATGCGGTTTGCCTTGCGCAGAGTGGCTGACTGTTTGTTCTGTTTGAGACAGGATTTGGGAGATATGGTCGGATATGCCACTTTCAGAATGATCGGGAGCAGCACTTGGCCTGTGGGGGAAAAACAAAAACGGCCGCGCAGCGGCCGTTTGATTTTGTTCCGCGTCATGGCTGACGTCAGTTCATCAGCACCTCGACCGGGGTTGTGGACCCTCCGTCGTTGATCTGACCGTTGCCCAGCTCGCCGAACATATTGGCGCCGAAGCACCATGCCTTGCCGTCCCGATCGAGGGCGCAGGTTCTGTATCGGTTGGCGTCCACGGAGACGATGTTCTCAAGCCCATTTACTTTGGTCGGCGTTGACGTCCACTTTATCTCAGGTCCGAGACCGATCTGGCTGACGCCAAGTCTATCCTCTTCCAGATCGTCCTCGGTGCAGTTTTCGGCTGCTCCCCAGCAGTACAACTCGCCCTTTGATACGGCGCAGGCATGGACGCCGCCCACCGCCACGTCGGTGACCTCATCAAGAGACGACACCAGCGCAGGATTTTTGATGTACTCGTCGGAGACATTTCCGGTGCCAAGCAGTCCGATCTTGCCTTCGTAGTACTGCTTGTTGGTGAAAAGCGATACAACCCTAGGAACGTTGTTGCCCCAGCAGTAAAGATTGAGGTTGCTGATGGCGCAGGCGAAATACTCGCCGACGGACACTTTGGTAACGAATTCAAGACCCATGTCGCCGGTTCTTGAAGGCTGATCCAGTTCTTTGTAGGGTTCGTCCAGCTTGCCGTGGCAGGCGAGACGATTTTCGGCATCTATGCTGCAGCGGTAGCTGTCACCCGCGGACACCTGGGTGACATTCTCGCCGTCAGCCTGGAGACAGCCTTGATGGCCGTCGCAGTATTGCGAGTTTCTGTCGCTGTCGGCGGTTGCGAGATACACTGCCGGGTAGTCGTAGCCGGCATCGGCGGCGACGGCGTAGCCGGCGAGGGCAGGAGTGTTTGTCATATCAGCGCTCCTGTTGTTCTTGAGGGGAACAACGTGATGCCCCCAGCCGTAAAGTTCGTAGGTGGAGGAGATGGCGTAGGTGTCAGGGACTCCCGTGGAAATGTCGGTTATGCGCTTGCCCTCTGGCATGGCCACCTTCATCGGACGCGGATAGTTGCTGTCCTGGTAGTCGTCGCCTAGGCCCAGCAGTCCTCCATCAGGCTTGTCCTCGTCATAGATGAAGTTCTGGCCCCAGCAGTATACGTCTCCGCCTCTGGTCACGCTGCAGGTTCTGAAATCGCCGGTGCTGATCCTGGCAAAGGCATCCCTGTTTACAGGAATATCCAGTTTCTTGTTAGCGCAGGCCTTCTTTCCCGAGAGATCGTAGAGAGGATTCTCGTTTTCGTCGTAAATACAGATCTCTGCGTCAATGCCAAGTTTCTGCATGGATTTGAGGTTTTCTTCGGAAAGCCCCACGATCGCCACCGGTCCGTACTGAAAATAAGGCAGCTTAAGACCATTGAGATTTACCGATATCAGGAGATATTCTTCATCGTAGGCGTCTGTAGCGTTTCCATCCGTTATTTTGTCGACGCTGGGGGTCATTGCCACAGTAAAAATCGCGGCTGACTGTTTGAGGACCGCAAGGAGATCGTCGAAGTATTCCTCGGCGCTCTCCGGAAGTTCGATATTGGTTCTGACCGCTTTCTGTTTGCCGGAGATTTTGGCTGAAAGGCGGCTTGCGGCGACCTCCAGCATGACGGGATCAGGAAGCGCCTCGAACTGATAGGCGACGTCAACAGAGTTTATCCGGTAGCCAGAAGCGTATTGCTGCGGTTCGCTGCTAGCGGAACTGTGGTGGGAACCGCCGCCGCCGCAGGCGACAAGAGTCAGGCCTGCGACTGCTGCAGGCGCAAGAAGCAATTTTCTGTTCATTGTTTTTTCCAGTTAAATGTTCAAAATCAGTTATGACCGAAACGGCATCATGAAGATATTCGATCTGAGTGCAGTTTAACCGCTACGGCGACATTTTCTGTGTTGCAATGCGTGTTTGCGACGACTGATTTGTGAGAGCGCGTATATTTTTGGAAGAATGCGCGTTCAAATCCTGCTGAGTGAGGCTTGATATGCTGTTTGCTTGTTTGGTTTGGCGCCGACGGTTTTCATGGCGCGGCGGGGACCGACGCCAGAGCGACGTTTAGCGTTTTCGGCAAGGTATGAAAAGTTCCGGCGCCGGTATATAATTACCACGCGCGGAGCCGGTGGCCCGCACTCAGTTCTACCAGTTTTGCCGGGGTGGTGTCGTTTTGGCGGAAGAAGATCAGAAGAATCTTGTAAAGTGTTTCAAGCAGCTGCTTAAAGAGGAAAAATACAGCTCTCAGGCGGAAATCGTCGAGGCGATGAACCGGATGGGCTTCAAGAACATCAGCCAGTCCAAGGTTTCAAGAATGCTTACCAGGTTTGGCGCCGTAAGGACCAGAAACACCAAGATGGCCATGGTCTACTGTCTGCCGGTGGAGCTTGGCGTGCCAACCATTTCAAGCCAGATCAAAAATCTGGTGCTGGACATCAGCCACAACAGCTGCCTTATCGTGATCCACACAAGTCCTGGCGCCGCCCAGATGATCGCCCGCATGCTGGATTCCCTGTCCCGCAGCGAGGGTATCCTTGGCACCATTGCCGGTGACGACACCATTTTCATAACTCCTGTAGACACCGAGAATATCGATGATCTGTGTCAGTCGGTGCGGGAGCTTTTCGAGCAGGCCGACTGACTTCCAATCTCTTCTTCCTTGCAGGCGGGACAACTCTGCGTTCCGCCGCATTCCGCCCCGCGACAGCCTTTCAGTTCTCAGATCCCGTCGCGCTCGGTTTTCGGATCATTCGGAATCCACCGGGTAGCAGCCGAGAATATGCAATGACTTGCAACAGTCTTTCAGCTCGTCCAAAGCTTTCTGGGCGTCGGATGTTTCAAGATTGGCCATGAAATCGGCGTAAAACTGCTCTTCCCAAGGTCTTCCTATGATAGGACGGCTGGTGAGTTTGGTCATGTTGTAGTTGTATTTTCTGAAAATATCCAGAATTTTCGAAAGCGCTCCCGGCTCGTTGGCGGTGGTGAAGGAGATGGATGTCTTGGCCGGCATGCTTCCGGGGAGCTTCACCGGCTCCCTGGCGATGACGATGAACCTGGTGTAGTTGGATGTCTGGTTGGCGATATTCGACACCACCGGCTTCAGTCCGAAAAGTTCGCCGCCTATTTCGCTGCCGATGGCTGCAATCTCGTCGGAATCCAGCTCTTTGACCTGCTTGATGGCGTCAGCCGTGGAGTCGCAGTATTTGTACTTCGCCTCGGGGTAGTGGCTGTTGATGAAGCGGGAGCTCTGAACGATAGGCTGCGGATGAGAGTAGATCCATTTGAGCCTGTCGGCGTTCTCCGGGCGGGTCATCAGAAGGCAGTGGACGATATGCAGCACCACCTCGCCAATGACTGCCACGTCGGGCGTGTTCATCAGATCCAGAACGTCGTTGATGATGCCGCTGCTGGTGTTTTCAATGGGCAGAAACGCCAGATCGGTGACGCCTTGTCTTACGTTGCTGATCTGATCAAGAAAATTGCTGCAGCATACGTCCTTAAGTTCAAGTCCGTGGCCTCGGGCGTACTTTATCATGGCCTGGTAGGAGTAGGTGCCTACCGGACCCAGGTAGGAGGCGGTCCGGTAGCTGTTCCAGGCCGGATTGCCGGCGGCGATCATGCGCTGCTTGGAAACATGGCGTGTCTCGTCGTCTATCAGATCGAACAGCTTTTTGGCGAATCCCGGGTTCAGACCCTTCTGGCATGCCCTGTCGATGATGTCTTCATCCGACGGGATCCCGCAACCGTTTTCGTCTATGGAGAAGTCTTCTCTCCTTTTCAGCAGATCAAGAATTTCCTCGTCGATTTTTTTTAGTCCTTCCCTGTCCATAGCTTTCCCTTGATGTTTCGTCCGGTTCATGTTTTTTTCTGATTTTATACTTCAGCGGGGATCTGTTCAACGTGAACAGAAAAAACAAACCCCGGAAAAACCGGGGTTGCAGAATTGATGTCGAGTCGGATCGGGGCTTAGAAGCCTACGATGGACGGGATCAGCATGTTGACGCGCTCCTTGTCGCCCAGCTGGCCAAGCTGGTTGTTGCCCCAGCACTTGGCGGTGTCGTCGTCGAGGATGGCGCAGGAGTAGTTGGAGCCAAGAACCAGCTTCTTGACGTTGGTGAGCCAGAGATGCTCTTCGTCCTCGATGGCGTAGCCGTCCTTGTCGTAGCCGTTGTACACCTTCACAGGCACCTTCTGGTTCTGCGAGCCGTTGTCGCCGAGTCTGCCGAAGAAGGATTCGCCCCAGCAGTAGGCCTGATGGTTGCTGTCGAAAACGGCGCAGGTGTGCACGTAGCCGGTGGCGATCTGCTGCACCGACTTGACGATTTTGGACGGATCGTTGGTGCAGTCCCAGTTGTCCTGGCTGTCGTCGGTGCCCGGACGGCAGATGGCCGAAGGGGTCTTCATGTTTTCGATGTCGTTGTTGTTGCCGATCTGTCCGTAGCGTGCCTGTCCCCAGCAGTAGGCGATCCTTTCAGGTCCGGCCACCGCGCAGGTATGGGACTGTCCGATGGCGATCTGATGAACCTGGGTAAGCGGATTCTCGCTGCAGTCCGAGGCACCCTGGGCGCAGATTGGAGTAGGGATGGCCTGGTTGCTGTCCTGATTGTTGTTGCCAAGCTGGTTGCTGGAGCCGTCGCCCCAGCACAGTCCTCTTCCCTGTTCGTCGCTGATGGCGGCGCAGGTGAGATAGTTGCCGGCCACGATGCTCTTCACGTTGACAAGCGGATCGGCGTCGCAGTCAGATGCGTTTTCGTTGCAGACCACGACCGGGGTCAGCATGTAGTCGCTCTTGCCGTTTCCAAGACGTCCGTTGCTGCCGTTGCCCCAGCAGTAGGCCTTTTTGTCCTTGCCGACGATGGCGCAGACATGCTCGGCCGCCGCCGTGATTGAAGTTACGTCCTTGAGCGGATTCTTGGCGCAGTTGGAGGTGTGGCCAGGCGCGCACACGGCCACCGGACGATCGTGATCCTTGCGCTCGCCGTTGCCCAGCTGGCCGGAGGATCCGTGACCCCAGCAGTATACGGCGTTCTCCTGACCGATGACGGCGCAGGCGAAGAGATCGCCGACGGCGATGGCGGTGGCGTCGCCGAGATATTCAGACGTGCCTGGAGCTTCGCCTCTGAGCACGGAAACCGGAGTGAAGGTGTAGCGGGTTGTCTGCATGCTCGGATTCTTGTATTCGCAGCCCACGCCGCTGGAGCCGTCCTCCAGCTCGCATTTTCTCATTTTGCCGTCATCGCCCAGAGAGCCTTTGTTGGCTCCGCCCCAACAGTACACCTTGCGGCTGAAATCGATGGCGCAGGTGTGGTTAATGCCGGCATCAAGCGCTCTGATCGACATTGGATTCCTCGATATGTGCCGTTCCTCGCCGGAACTCAGCGGCGCGGCGCCGGAGGATGAGGACGAAACCGACGATCCCGACGACGAGGTCCCCGAGCTGCCGCCTGATGATGTCAGACTTTTTAGAATGAAAAACGCTGCAATGACAGCGACCACTATCAGTACGATTCTTTTCTGTTTTTGATCCAATTTCCCACCTCTGAAGTACTCAAAGCAGTAGAAAAAAACTGCAAATCTTATTATCGGCCCGATCTTATTCTATGGTGCTTTGTTAGTCTATTCATATCTTGTTTTTAATGTCTGATCTGTGAAGCGTGCTAAATGAAGCAGGCCGGCGGATGGCTCATCGCAGATCTGTGTTTCCGTTTGAGACATGATTTTTTTTAATGTCGTTTCGCGTGTCCGTTCCTGACCGGCAACCGCTCCCGCGATGAACTGCAGGGTGCCGTTTGCCGTGCGGCGAAGTGCGAAGTGGATGCGGGCGGGCGCAGATGTGGATACGAATGCGAATGCTTCTTTTGGCTGTTATTCGTCCGAATGCGCCGTCATGAAAATTCCCAAGCGCAAAAAAGGCGCCAGCGGGACGAACGAAGTCACTGCAATGTGGCGGATAGGGCGGTTTTCTGATACATTTACCACCGATTTAAATGAAACATTTGCCAGGCAAACTATGAACATAAGGATTCTTGCAAACGCTCTGGTTCTGGCCCTTGCGGCCTTTGGGGCCGCGCCATCGGCCGCCAGAGTCGACGAAAACTCTCTCACGCTGGAGCAGAAGGCCTACCGCAAGGCCGTGGCTCTGTACCGATCGGGGCGTCTGACCGAGGCCAGAGCCATATCCGCCACCCTCGGCGGGTACGTGCTGTCCGGCTATCTTGACTATTACGACCTTTACTTTGACGCCAGATCCTCCCGCGTGCCGGAGGTGCAGAGGTTCCTGGCCTCCAACCGCAACGACGGCCTTGCCTCCGATCTTCAGGCCCGGTATGTCAGAGCACTCTACAAGGACGGCAGGTATTCCGACATATCAAAGATAAGAAAGAAGCCGTTTCGCACCGTGGGTCTGAACTGCGTCATGAACAGCGCTCTTTACCGCTCGGGCAGCCGAAAGACGGCTCACGAGTTCATCCGCAGGGAGTACATGAAGGGCGGCGAACTGCCGTCGGAATGCTCCTATCTGGTGCAGCAGAGCTGGAACGACGGCGTGCTCAGCTACGGCACCGACTACGCCAAGCTGCTTAAAAAATTCAGGGATCGCCGCCAGGACGCGGTGATAAAAAGCCTGGCCAAACGCCTGAGCGGAACGCGGTACGCCTCCTCGGCGGCCGTGGTGGCCCAGCTTTACGCCAATCCGGGCGACGTGCTGAAAAAACTCAACCGCAACGTCGAGAACTACAAGAGCGTTGCGGTGGGCTCCATTCTCCTTCTGGCCCGAAAGAACGCCGAAACCGCGCTGGGCATTCTTGACGAGGTGACCTCGAAATTCGGTCTGTCCCCCGAACAGGTGGCCGAATGCGACAGCTACATCATTCGTCACCTCATGCAGCAGAAGCGATCGGGGCATATGGGGTGGCTTGACGCCAGGCTGGCGAAGCTGAAGAACCCCGACGATCTGATCTCAAACCGGGTCAAGTTCGCCATCTGGCAGGAAAACTGGCGGGATCTGGACATCTGGCTCAAGCGTCTTCCGCCAAAGGAGGCCAAGGAAAGCAAGTGGATCTACTGGCGCGCCTACGCTCTTGAAAAGCAGGGCAAAAAGGCCGAGGCCCGGGATATGTATCTGAAGGTCCTCAACGATCGCTCCTTCTACAGCTTCATGGTGTCCCAGAAGTACTCCATACCGTGGCCGTTTCTGGAGCAGAGGGTGTTCATGAGCCCGATGGACGAAAAGAAGGCGCTGGCCAGGTGGACCGAATTCGCCAAGGTCAAGGAACTGATGGCGGTGGGGGACATCACCAACGCCGGCCGGGAATGGTACTACTTCATCACCCGTCTGACGCCGAAGGAGGTGGCCGAGGCGGGAGTGCTGGCCTACAACCGCGGCTGGTACGACTATTCCCTCAAGGCATGCATTTACGGCAAGGCCTGGAATCTTCTGCAGCTGAGATTCCCGATGCCTATGCGGTCCTACTATCAGAAGATGAGCCGGGAGACCGGGGTCAGCGAGTCCTTCCTTTACGCCATTTCAAGACAGGAAAGTTCTCTGAATCCGGGGGCGGTGTCTCCGGTGGGAGCCAAGGGCATGATGCAGCTTATGCCCGCCACCGCCTCCATGGTGGCAAAAAAGTTCAAGATCCCGTATTCCGGGGAATCCAGTCTGCTGGATCCAGAGATCAACATCTCTCTCGGCGCCCATTATCTTGAGCACCTTCTGGGGGGCTACGACAACAACCGCATTCTTGCGGCAACCGCCTACAACGCCGGACCGCACCGGGTTGAGGCGTGGCGCAGCAAGGACGGCGCAGGCAAGTCCGTGGACGTGTGGGTGGAGAACATTCCGTTCAAGGAAACCAGAAACTACGTGCAGAACGTGATAGTTTTCGACGCCATCTACCAGAAGTACATGAAGAAGGAGCCATACTTCCTGACCAAAAAGGAGTTCGAGTTCAGGTACTAGCGGAAATTCGGGACGGATGGAGGAAGCGGCGCATTGCCTGTCCGTTCCGCAAAAAATACGACAGGCGGGCTGAAACCGGAATTTCAGTCCGCCTTTCTTTTTTGCCGAGAACGTTTCCTTTTGACTGGTTTTGCCTGGAGTCGCGCCTGTTCCCTCCGGCGCCCGCCGCGCGTTTTTGGCGGGTCTCGGGCGCAAACCGCTCCGGCCAGGCAGGCGAAAATGCCGGCGGAATCGACGGCGGATCTCAAAGATGTAAAACAAATACATAATTGTCTTGCATTTGCCGCCGGGTGGTATATCATAGAAACAGGACGATCGGGAAAGGATCGTTGAATTGAAATCTGAACTTTAGAAGGAGCCGAAACATGGTTAAGGGAATTCAGATCACCAAAAGCGCGGATCCGGCGCTGGTAAATTCAATCTGGATAGTTGACGAGGACAACGCGCGCTGCATCTGCGCCAAGGAAAAGTACAAGGCCGATCAGGTCGTTGGAGTTTCCGAACTGGGCGAATACGAGGCGAGAGATCTGCCTATCGAGCACCGCGTGGTGACCCAGGAGGGCGGACAGCATCTCAATGTGAACGTGCTGCAGAGAGAAACGCTGGTTGACGCCATGGAACATCCGGAGAAGTATCCTTCCCTGACGGTGAGAGTGTCCGGGTACGCTGTGAGATTCAACTCTCTGACCAAAGAGCAGCAGCAGGATGTAATAACCCGCACTTTCACTTCAAAACTCTGATTTGTTACTATTCACACCCCATGGATGGGTGTCAAATGCAACGTCCCCACCCATGACGGCAGCGTGACAGGAGCGGAAAACTGAGCCGTAGCATCCGCCCCTCCTACCCTGCTGAAGGAGGTGACGAAGAGTAACGATGTT
>JAFURY010000158.1 GCA_017480795.1 Succinivibrionaceae bacterium | reverse complement strand
CGCCTATCTACAGACAATAGCAAGCATATATAGCAGGTTTTATAAAAATTGTTTGGAAAAATTTGGCAGACAGGAGAGATAAAGACGGGATAAGGGAATGGAGGGATTAATAGGCGTCCTTACCCGGGTGTGTTAGGAATTTCAGTGCAAGATTCGTGTACTCCTTTGCTCTGTGAACGGTGATTCCCGCGTTGATGATCTCGATGTCTAGCGGCTCAAGACCATCCATTGGCATACAGTACCTCAGATTTACGGTGACATCCCTGCGCCTTCCAATTTCCAGAAGCAGCGGCGTGCAGTTGGGTCCGCAGCTGGTGGCATCAAAAATCCTGTCAGTTCGCTCATAGATCATAACAAGGGTCTTTAGCCCTCCTGAGAGTTTTTCCGGAGATATGGGACCAAGAGTCGGACTATCGAAAATATATCCGCCCACATATCTGGTGCCGTCTATCTTTGCGACCATTTCCTGCACGAAAGTGTCGTCAAACCAGATGATCTCGTAACTGTGATTGAACCATCTTGGTCCGTATGCAACATTGTCGATTGCGCCGAAAAGTATTTTCAACATATCCCTGCCCAACTCATCTCTTTAACGATATGTATCGAGCACGTCTGCAGCTAAGTCTCCTTGCCACCCGCAAATACACAATCCTTAACCAAACATCCAATCTTTTCACTTTCCCTGGACATTACGGAACACCTTGACCCGCTGAGAAACCGCTCACATGAAATTAGTTAAGTCATGACGGCGTTTATGAAATTGCTTCATCAGTTTGGTCTGAGAAACAGACCGCGTTTGAAGAGCGGCAAAATCGTCTTCACACCGACGGAATTCGAACTTGAAACCGACTGCGCATGCGGAGCATGCGCGCGAAGATGCAGGTTGCTCCGGCGACAGACGGCACGGGATTTTTCGCGCCGGACAATCAGCAATCCGGACACGGAGAAAAGACTGTTCATGCAAGGCTTTTGGCGGGATTTTCTGAGGAATCGGTACAACAACAGCGCCGGCAGCGAATCGGGTAAGTATTGCCACCTGATTTTAACCGGCAGAATTCAGCCGACTGCGTGGCGTACCGTTCTATTCCGCCCCGTCCACATAAGGCACACCATCATGATCAGACGCAGGCATAATTGGTGCTGAGGTGCCATATCGCGTCCGGCACTAGCAGAACGATTTACTCAATCTGGCGTTTTTCAGCGCCTCTTTTTCAGCACATCAAGGTTTTTCAGCACATCAAGGGCGATGAGGAAGGCCTGAATGCTGTCCGGCGTAAATTCCTGCGCCGACGCCAGAATTTCCTCCTCCCTCATCATCAGCACCTCCGCCACCTCCTCCGGCTGCGGACGGCAGGATCCCTGATACTCCAGAAAATAGATTCCGCCGAACACCTGTCCCCCTGCGGCATTCAGCCTGTGAATTCCCAGATCCTCAAGTTCCCGACCGTAAATTCCCATCTCCTCAGCAAGCTCCCTGAGGGCGCCTGCGCCGTAATCCTCCCCGGAGGACAGCACGCCGCCGGCGCAGACGTCAAGCATTCCGGGACAGTAGTCCTTGGTGTCGGTGCGCCGCTGAACGTAATAGAGTCCGTCCGGATGACGGATCAGAATATAGGTGGCACGGTGAAGTCTCCGATGGCGTCTCATTTCGCTACGGGTGACCGTGTCCACCACCTGATTGTTGTCATCGACAATGTCCACCAGTTCTTCGGCCATGCTGTCCTCCCTCTGCAAAACGCCCAAGCGCGAAAATCTCTCGTCATAAACAAAGCCGGGCCTGCCGCAGCTTCTTTCCTCGGCTCGCTGCGGCCTGCGCTCACCGCCAGCCGGCAACATATGACTTTAGAGCGCCTGCCGGCAGTGCTATAATATCGCAGTTTTCGCGGCGCAGTAAAATACCTTGGGTTTTGCCTGTTTTCGGCAGATCGGCCAGGGATGAAAAGCGCGCGCCGGTTCAGAATTTTTCGCCCCAGGCGCCGCCTCGGGGCGATCAGGTGTTACAGAATTGGAGATTAAAATGACCATCGCATCAGTAAAGGATGTGCTAATTGACAACAAGGTGGGCGTGGGAGAAACCGTGACGATCCGCGGCTGGATCAGAACGCGCCGGGATTCCAAGGCGGGTATTTCGTTTCTCGCCATCAGTGACGGCTCATGCTTCAATCCGGTTCAGGCCGTTGTCCCTTCATCCCTGGGCAATTACAGCGATGTTCAGCGTCTCACCACCGGCTGCTCGGTGATTGTCACCGGCAAACTGGTGGAGTCCGAGGGCAGCGGACAGGCCTATGAAATCCAGGCCGAAACCGTTGAAATCGTGGGATGGGTCGAGGATCCGAACTCCTATCCGATGTCGCCGAAGCGGCACACCGTGGAATACCTCCGCGAACACGCCCATCTGCGTCCCCGCACCAACATCATCGGCGCGGTAATGCGCGTCAGGAACTGTCTGGCTCAGGCCATTCACAGATTTTTCCAGTCCGAGGGCTTCATGTGGGTCGCCACTCCCCTCATCACCGCCTCCGACTGCGAGGGCGCCGGCGAAATGTTCCGCGTCACCACGCTGGATCTGAACAACCTGCCCAAGACCCAGGACGGAAAAGTGGACTACGACAAGGACTTCTTCGGCAAGGAGGCCTTCATGACGGTTTCCGGCCAGCTCAGCGCCGAAACCTACGCCTGCGCCCTGTCCAAGGTCTACACCTTCGGACCTACCTTCAGAGCCGAGAACTCCAACACCACCCGCCATCTGGCCGAGTTCTGGATGATCGAGCCGGAGGTGGCCTTCTACAATCTCGACGACTGCGCGCGGCTGGCTGAGAGAATGCTTAAGTTCGTATTCAGGGCGGTTCTTGACGATAGAAAGGACGATCTTGAATTCTTTGCAAAACACGTGGACTCCGACGTCATCGGACGCCTGGAGCGGTTCGTGAATTCCGATTTCGCGCAGATCGACTACACCGACGCGGTGGAAATCCTGAAGAAGTGCGGCAAGAAGTTCGAGTTCCCGGTGGACTGGGGCACCGATCTGCAGTCGGAGCATGAGAGATACCTTGCCGAGGAGCACTTCAAGTCTCCGGTGGTGGTGAAGAACTATCCTAAAGATATCAAGGCCTTCTACATGAAGCTCAACGAGGACGGAAAAACCGTGGCGGCAATGGACGTTCTGGCCCCCGGGATCGGCGAAATCATCGGCGGCTCCCAGAGAGAGGATCGCCTTGAGGCTCTGGACAGCCGCATGAAGGAAATGCACCTGGATCCGGCCGCCTACTGGTGGTACCGTGATCTGAGAAGATACGGCTCGGTTCCGCACTCCGGCTTCGGTCTGGGCTTCGAACGTCTGGTGGTTTACGTCACCGGCATGGGCAACGTCCGCGATGTGATTCCGTTCCCGAGAACTCCTCGCAACGCGGAATTCTAGACCGCGCGGATCTGGTTTTCTCAGGCCGCCCTTCGGGGCGGCTTTTTCATGCTGCGGATCCCGCCGTACGCGGATCCGTCCCGGCGTCAGCCACCGAAGCCGGCGTTCTTCTCATGTTCTTCGAGAAGTTTTCTTTCTATCCTTTTGCCCCTGCGTCCAAGGGCTCTGATGATCGATACGAGCTGCTCCGCTCCCACATGCCTGGTTCTTGAAAAACTGTGCTGGCTGTCGTCATACGGCTGCTCCCATCCCCGATGTATCATCAGAGCCAGGCGGTCTCTCCAGCGTCTTTCAAGCCGCTCTTCCTCCTGACGGATGAGGTGCCAATCCTCGTCGGTAAGCTCAAGCGTCGACAAAGGAAATTTGGATGCGAAGGAATAACTGCGCTCAAGCACCTGCAGCTGAAACCGGTTCAGTTCGTCGCCAAGGATCACATCCATGGCGTCGGCCACCGCAGGATTGCCGTTTCTGGTTTCCCGGCGGATGTTCTCCACCTTCTCCTGGCGGTTGTACAAATACTTCTCGCAGGCGCTGACGGTGCCGATCGTCACCGACTTTCTCTTCGCGTGCCCGTTGTCGTCCCGGGTGCTGATGAAGCGAACCACGGCTGATGCGTCTCTGCGCTGATCGTAGATAAATGAAATGCTCACGAAAACCTCGGATCAAGCGTTATTCACTTGACTTATCATAACACATCAAGTGTTATTTACTTTACTTATCGCAAAACTCGAAATGATATTCGTGACCCAGGACGGCTTTGACGTTACTATTCACACCCCCGGGGACAGCCTCCCCGGATGGGCATAGCACCAGCCAATACACCTCACACGCAACAACCCTGTCTACTACCCTAAAATACCCAAAAAATGTGATACAAGGATCAAATTTGAAAAATAATTTG
>JAFURY010000067.1 GCA_017480795.1 Succinivibrionaceae bacterium | reverse complement strand
TCCTTGAACAACTCTTTTGAGGATGGCAAAGAAGAAGGCAGAGCAGAAGGCAGAGCAGAAGGTGTTGTGATAGGCGAAGCGAGAGGCGAAGTGAAAGGCAGAGCAGATGGCTTGGACATGTTTGCGGATTTGTTGCAGAAACTGAATAAAGCCGGAAGAGCGCAAGAAGCCGTACAAGTGATCACCGATAAAGCTCTGAGAGATCGCCTTTTGGAAGAATTCGGAATCAACGGACCTTCCGCGCCTCAATCTTAACATTGCGCCTTCCCTGTTTTGCCGCGCGCCATTCTTGCGCGTCTCGGACAGGTCTGATAACGGACCTGTCCACGGTTTGATCAAGGAGTTGCCGCGGCGATTGATAATCTGCCTGACGGCCAGGTAAAAACATATCTTAAAGACGAGGTGAAAAAGGTGACTGACATGTGCGTTTTTGATTTTAACTTAGAACGTTCCTTGAACAACTCTTTTGAGGATGGCAAAGAAGAAGGCAGAGCAGAAGGCAGAGCAGAAGGTGTTGTGATAGGCGAAGCGAGAGGCGAAGTGAAAGGCAGAGCAGATGGCTTGGACATGTTTGCGGATTTGCTGCAGAAACTGAATAAAGCCGGAAGAGCGCAAGAAGCCGCACAAGTGATCACCGATAAAGCTCTGAGAGATCGCCTTTTGGAAGAATTCGGAATCAACGGACCTTCCGCGCCTCAATCTAACGCTGGCGATGGAACGGGTATGCAGCCAGAAACCTGGGCAGTTCTCAGGTAGCAATTCAACCAGGTTTCAAGGATACCAGCCGGTCCGCCTCAAGCACTGACCGACGTTGCGCTTAAAAACCGCATGACAGCAAAGGACAGTCCGAACGGCTCTCTGAGCCAGTCTGCAAAACCTTAAACGTTAGTAACCTTTTTGATTTTGGCAGTTTCCAAGACTGGCGCCTGGAGACCTGTCGGTAAAGGCTAGCTTCAGACCGGTTTCGCATTCTTGTCGCCAATGAACGCATGGTCTTCGGCCTTGAACTGTCCCTGGTTTGTTTCCTCAGGGAGTCAGATCCCCCCGAACTGCTGCGTTTGGGCCGGACACTATCTGTTTTTGTTCCCGTCCGCGACGTTGCGTTTCCAAAGCAGCGAGTTTTCGCCGATGCTTTCCGCCAGATACTCCGACCACTTCATCATGAGCTCCTTTCTGTCGTTGTAGAGGTAGTTCCCGTAGTCACGGTTGTAGGCGGCATCGATCTTGTTCCAGCACCGGTGGCTGAGAACGCATTCGCTCACCTCGTGACTTATGCCGCTTCTTGAGGCCCAGGTCTTGAAAACCGCTCTGATGCCGTGGGCAGTCTGCCTGCCTTTGATTTCCTTGATCCTGCCCAGATATACCGACAGGGTGTTGGTGGACAGAACTTCGCCTCTGGCGCTGATGAAAATAGGCCCGTCGGTGTTCCGATTCTTTTCGCTCTTCTGCTCCCGTCTGCCTGCGGCACTCTGCGCTCCGCCGCCTTTGCTGCCGTCCTTTTGGTCTTCATCCCCCGACTCGTCAGCGCCGGTTGTTTCTGCGCCTCCGGCCGCCTGACGATTTTTGCGGATCGGCTCCCCGGCCTCCATCAGTATCCTCAGCAGTTCTTCGGTGCGGGAGTTCAGAGGCACGTCAAAGCCGCCTTTTTTCTCCGTGATGGTTTTGGTCTGGCGGATATGGAGATTGTGGGTCTCGAAGCTGATGTCCGAAACTTCGATGTTCAGGATTTCGTTCTGACGCAGACACAGATGAAAGCTCAGCTCCAGCAGACCCCGAAGCAGGACGGAATCGAACCTCTCGAAGAAGAGCCTGAAGATCTCGGTCAGGTTCTGGCCGATGTCGCCGTTGACCATGGCCGCATAGGATCGTTCGTAATCCGCTTTGGGCTTGAGATCGGCAAACTGCGACAGCAGTTTCACCTGCTCCAGATGACCGTAGGCCCCGAGATTGTGGATGAGCCTGGCGTGGTTGATGACGGCCACAATGGTGTTGCGGGTGTTCTGGGCGGTGGAATAAAGTTCCCTGTCCACCAGGGGCCGGAGAATGAACTCGGCGATCCTCGGGCCGGTGATGTCCTGGATTCTGGCGAACCTGGCAAAGTGCGGCGCCAGGTGCACCCGGATGATGCTCTCGTAGAATTTCCGGGTGGCCTCCTTAAGCTTCTTGTCTCTGAGATATTCCCGGCAGAAAACCTCAAGGCTCAGCTGCTCCGGAGCGTCGGCGTCTGCGCCGGCGCGCCGCTCCGGGCCTGTGTTCATGGCGCCGGCGGTTTCGGCGTTTGCGGCGAAATGCGCGCGCTGGCCGGCGCCCGGGTTCATGACGGCGCCGGATATGCAGGAAGCCCCGGCATCGCCCTGCGCGCCTGCTGTCGGATTGCGCTCCGGGCCTCGCTCTTCAGCCGTGCTTCCGCCGATGGCTCCGGCCAGCAGCGCCAGCAGCGATCGCAGAGTCCGGGTGACGTCCTCGGCGCTGTCGGTCTGAGCCGCGCCAGCCTTCGGCGCGCCGCACGCGGCGCTGCGGTCGTTGTTTTGCGGGGCAAGCCCTGTCATCTGATCTGGAACAGTCAGGCTTGTCGCCGCAACGCCTTCCGGTCGGGATGCTCCACTGACCTGGTTCGCTTGTCCTGTGGCTTTCTGGGAGGCGTCATTCTGCAGCGGCGTCCCCCGGGTCGCGACCACCTGAGGGATGGTTTCCTGATCCTCTCGCGCCCCTTGGGATGTTTTCCGTGCCGCGCCGTTTTGCCGGCGCGTCTTGCTGGTCGCCTCCTCTGAGGCCGATCCCCAAAGCGATCCATCCTGCCGGCGCGCCTTCTGGACCGCGCCATTCTGCGGAACGTTATTCGCATTGACGGCGCCGCGCCGGACGGATGCTTCCGGCGTCGGATCGGTTTGAGCCGGCTCCGATGACGGGGCGACGCCTGGCGCGCCCGCGTTCTTTTGCAGCAGCGCCGCCAGGGCCGGACCTGCGACGCTCAGCAGCCGGAGACCGGAGTTCAGGAATGCCTCCAGCAGCGATGAGGCGTTTTCGGCTGGCACCACCTTTTTGTCCTTTACTGTGTAGGCGGATTTCAGATCTAGGTTCAGATTGGCGATCTCCGTCAGAGCCCGACAGTCCACCTCTTTGGGATTGATGCCGTTGCATATGGCCAGATGGTTCGCTCTGCTTTCCAAAAGCAGACGCTGAAGCTCGTCTTCCGACGGCACGTTGTCTTCGGTCCAGCGGGCCAGGTTGATGCTGATCCTGGCATCTCCGCATACCGCTCTCTGGCGGATGTAGAACACGCTGTCCCGGGCTCTTTTGCGTTTGATGAGACTGCAGGCGGGGTAGCCGGGCATCTGCACGGATATCTCCTTCTTTCCTTTCTTTATCCTGGTGTTCATGAGGCTTCTGATGTTCATCGAAGAACTCCTTATATCCTGATTGGTGGCGATCTAAGTGCCTGAAAAAAAACAAGCCGGAATCCCTCCGGCGGCCAGATTGTTCCCGACTGGAACGTCCGAAGCGGGGGACGGACGATCATCGTCGGGAAAGTTCCATTTGTAACTGATAAGAAGAAAATGATGCACTCGAAGATAAAAGGAAATGATGCACTCGAAGATGAAAGGAAATGATGCACTCGAACATGAAAGAAAATGCTGACTGGAAATGACGACCAGGAAGGCGGCCGGCGAAGCCGGTGACAGAAAGGATCCGACAAAGATGCCTGACGGAGGGCAGCCGATTCAGGGAGGCGGTTCGGTAGGCAGGTTCGGAAAGAGAATGGGGAAGCTGGTTCATGATGAGCGCCGGAAAGAGGTTACTGGAGGTTCGGGGTGTGGATTCGGGAGGGAAAAGCCAGCTTCCGTCCTCCTGCGGCGCGACCGGTGTCGTGTTACGAAAGAGGCTGGAAATTTCGTGGGGCATTTGTGGGGCGCATGGGCCCTGAAGGGGGCAGGTTCGGCACCGGTCACAATTATGATTGTATCCGTATTGCATTGATATTGCGGGCATCATATAATTGTCAGCGATGGGGAATAGAGGGGACATTATTTGTTCTGAGAATGAAAATCATGTATTGACATGTTTTTCAGATTGGGTAAAATGAGGCAAAATTTGTAGCGGGTCGTTGAGAAACGGTGGGAAGAGGGAACTGAGAAACGGATTGATGTCGTGAATTGAGGCGAGTGATTTGGACTGGGATGATATAGACTAATGTCTCAATTCGATGACCCAAATCGGGCAGCAATCTGCGGATAAATTCCGTGCAACGAAGCTGATAATGCCTGATAACACGCGTTGAAAATCAGCAGGATCCCTCCTCAGAGGCGAGCCGGATTTTCCGGGCGCCGGTATGAATGCCGGGATTGACGGATACACGAAATCACTGACAACCGGTCATAGCGATGACCGGTCGAATTGAATTGCTCGCCCATGAGGCGCGGCTGACGTCCGCTGAAATCGCCTGTTCAACTTTCCTGCAAACAGCAAGCGGGCTGTTACAAAAGACAGTCTCGTCCGGAGATCCGTTTTCCCTTCAATCCTTGATGCGATGATTCGACAGCCGGTTGCGCGAATTTTGATGATTCGAACGCAGAACCCCGCGTTTCAGGAAAAGTCGGAGTCGCAACCGGCGCGCAGGATCCCGTTCCATGCAGGCGCGGAACCCGCAGACCTGATACAACAGACCAAAAAAGAAAACATCCGGAATTCATAAACATGTTCAAGACGTTCAGCAAACTGCTCGGGAATAGGACCGGCTCCAGAAAACTGGTGCTTGCCGTCAATATCGCTCTCTGGAAAAGAGACTTCTTCAGAAAGCTCTTCCAGAATTCGGAGGTGATTTTCGTCCCGCTGAAGGATGACATCAACAGCTACGCTAGGCATCTTGAGAGATATGCGGAAACGGAAATCGTCGTCTGGGGCTATAGAGAGTGCCGGAATCTGGAGGAGTTCGCCGCCGCGCGCAGGCTTGCTATCTGCAGACTTGAGGACGGCTTCGTACGGGGAAAGGGCCTGGGGATCCAGCACAATCTTCCTTATTCCCTGTGCTTTGATCGCCACGGCCTCTACTTCGATGCCAGAGAAGCATCCGACTTTGAACGTCTGGCGCAGGATCATGAAACCGTCCTCACCGCCGAGCTTCTGAATCAGAGCCGGCATTACCTGGAGGTTTTCAGGGAAAAGGGCATCACCAAATATCTTCTTGACGAAACCTTCAGAGTCGACTATCCGCCGAAACCGTCCTGCAAGCGACGGATCCTGGTCATCGGCCAGTCCGAGGGGGACGCCTCCATCAGATACAGTCTGTCGGAGATCCGAACCAATTGGCAGCTGCTGGCAGAGGTGAGAAAACGTCATCCTCAGGATCAGATAGTCTTCAAGCAGCATCCCGACGAGACCTTTCGCGGCTCCTGCCGGGAGGAGCTGAAGGAGAAGTGCGATCTGTTCATCGACTTTCCCGCGGATTTCGACAGCCTCATGCAGGATGTGGACCTGGTCTACACCATATCCTCTCTGCTGGGGTTCGAACTGCTGTTGAGAGGCGCCAGGGTTCGCGTCTTCGGCATGCCTTTTTACGCCGGCTGGGGGCTTACCGAGGACGAGCTGCCGCTGCCCCGCCGAAGCGCAAGACTGTCGCTGGAGGAGCTTTTCGCCCTGACCTACATGGTTTATCCGAAGTACTACGACAGCGGCTTCCGGGAAATCTCATTCAGCGCCTTCATTGAAGATTATCTGGCCCGAAAGGAGGGTTCCGGCCCGGACGCGAGACTGCCCGAGCCGAGAAAGCCGCAAACCTGCGGAGCGGGAAAATCCGGATCCCTTGGGGCGCGCCAGACAGCCGGCGCGGGTTTTTCAGACGGGATGCCGGATGCGGCAGGCGGCAATGCCAGAAAGAATGACGGCAAAGAAAGATCCGGGGCGGCATTTGATTCGAAGAAAGCCGCCGACAGAGACGTCATGCCCGACAGCGGCCAGATCCCCGCCTGGCTTCTGAAACGGAACACGTGGGAGCTTTCAGCAGCTCTTTCCGGTACAAAGCCCGTCTATGTTTATCTGCCGTGGATTCACCATCACACCGATGCACTGATGCGGGAGATAGCATCGGACCATTACCGGCTGGTTCCCCTGAACCTGGTATCCGATCTGGACTCCGACGAGCGCGTACTGCTTTCGCGCTTTTCAAGACAGCATCCGGCGGAGTACCGGCGTTACATTCTCGCCCGGCTCCTGGCGCTGAAAGGGAAAATCAGGGGACTGATTGTAACCTTCGACTGGGCTCCGGTGACCAGAATCGCCGTTGAGGCCGCCAACGCGCTGGGTATCGCCACGTATCTGATCCCCCACGAGTTCGTGTTCATCAATTCCGATCTGTACTACCGGCACCCGGTTACCTGCGCCAGCGTCCCCGTCGCTGGCGAGCTTGTGGCCACATGTCCGATTCAGAAGCGGATTTTTCAGAGCCGGGGCTATCCCGAGGATCGTATCGTTCTTGCCGGAAATCCGAAACTTGACCGCGCCGTCTCCTACCGGCCGCTGCTTGCGAGGCGTCAGTTCTGCGACGTCTACGGACTTGATCCTTCGCTTCCGATAGTCCTGTTTTCCTGTCAGAACCTTGATATCCAGATTGACACCAAGGCGGCCAGCCGGGCCCAGAATCAGACGCTGCGCGATCTGGCAAGGCTTGCCGAACTGCTGGATTTCCAGCTGATGATCCGCCTGCCGCCATCGGGTAAGAACGTGATCTTCGATTCCACCTCCAGACTGATTTCAGACTCCCCTAGGTGCGTCACGGACATGGCGCCGGCGTATCTGGTTCCTCCGGCCGAGGCCATCTGGCACTCTCGTGTGACGGTTTCCATGAACAGCACCATGCTCCTTGAAGCCGTTCTGATGAACCGGCACGCTCTTTCGGCAAGATATGTCCAGGGCATAAATTCAATCTGGCGTCCGGAGCTCATCCCGACGTGCGCCGACGCCAGAGAAATGTTCCATCTGATCCAGCCTATGCTGAAGGAAGAATTCGCGCCGGACGAACCGGCACGCCGGGAGCTTGCAAGACTCAGGGAGATCTGCGGCGCCACCGGCGCCGGAGCCGAGGCCATACGGAAATTTCTGGAAAGCCGACTCCAGTCCGCCGCCGCGCCGGATCTGAATGCAGGCCAGGCGTTCTGGCGGGGAGAAAGGCTGGACGTGCTGAGAATCGCCTCCAGCGAAGCAACTTTCAACACCACCCAGAAATATCTCCGCCGGCTTCTGAACTGCAACACGCTGCTGGGAAACGAAAGCTCGGAACCTGAGGAGCTTTCGGCGGTCCGGCTTTTCGTACAGTGGGGGCTGGCGCCCAGCAAAAACAAGGAGGAGCAGCGAAGACTGGCATCGCTTCTGGGGCGAAGCGTGGTTTACGTGGAGGACGGATTTGTCAGAAGCGTGGATATCGGACTTTCCGGAACCCCGGCGCTTTCGATCATCAGGGACGATCTGACGCTCTACTATGACGCCACGAAACCGTCCCGTCTTGAAACGATGCTGACCTCCGACGCCGAATTTTCCGATGAGGAAAAATCAAAGGCCAGAATGCTGATGGAAAAAATCGTCAGCCTGAAGATCAGCAAGTACAACAGCGGACGGCTGGGAGAATGCCGGATCCCGGGCGACCGCAAAAAGCTGCTGCTGGTGGATCAGCGCATCGGGGACTGGTCGGTGATCAGGGGCATGGGCTCCGAAAGCGTCTTCGACCGGATGCTTGAGGATGCCCTGGACCGATCCGGCCAGTGGGACATTGTCATCAAGCAGCACCCGGATGCCCTCAAGGGCGGCAAGGCATCCTATTTCTCCAACGATCGGATAGAAAGCGCGCTGAGAAGACGCGGATCCGGCGCCAGGATTGAGGTGGTGAGGGAGGACGTCAATCCGTACTGTCTGCTTCAGGCGGTGGACGAGGTTTTCGTATGCACCTCCTCCATGGGTTTTGAAGCGCTGATGGCCGGCGTCCCTGTGACCTGCTACGGCATGCCGTGGTATGCGGGATACGGGCTGACCAGAGACATGGCGAGCCTTGACCGGCGCAGACGGCAGCGAAGCCTGGAGGAACTGTTTGTCGCCGCCTACCTGAGACTTTCCGCGTATTTCAATCCCGCCACGGAAAAAAACTGCGATCTTGAAGAGCTGCTGGACTATATCGCCGAGGCAAGAAAGGAGGTTCGGACATCATGAATGTCGCCATTTCTGGCCTGTGGCGCGGTCATGAGTGTGAACATGCCCATTGCCGCTGCGAGGCAACCGGAGCATGGCGGCGCCATGCATGACGACATGTCGGGATACGCGGCAGCGGCGGCATGCCCGCGCCGGCGTCATGAAATCCCTGCGCCGGACGGAAGTCCGATTGACGCCTGACGGCTCATCTTTCTCCCGGCTTTCCGACGGTTTCCGCACATGCTCCCGCACCCGCAGGCAGCATTGAAACGAACAACGACCCTATGAAAAATGTGAATGAAATTTTCGATGCGATCTGCGCGGGGATTTCCCGAAACGAGCGCATCGGTCCCCTGATGAGAAGCGAGATTCTGCGCCTGGCGCCTTCTTTGGAATCCGGCGACAACAGGATCCTGCGTCTTGAGAAAGACGGAGCTCTGGTCGAGGTCTCGGACTTTCCTGGTCTTGCCGTAAATTTTACCGGCAGCGGCGCGCTGGTGATTGTCAGCTGCGACGCCTGCCTCAAAGGCGTCAGCATGACACTGGGCAACCGGGCGCTGATTGCAATGGACAAAATAACGGTTAAAAGCGGACTGAGAATATCGGCTCACGGAGGCGATTCTCCCGTCTGTTTCATCGGCAGAGACACCACCATCGGCAGAGCCGTCATGAATTTGAACACCGAACACGGCAAGGAGATATTCGTCGGACGCGACTGCATGCTGTCGGTGGATATTCTTATGCGAACCTCTGACGGGCATCCGGTTTACGACGCCGGCGGGCGCATCGTCAACCGGACGCGGTTCGGAGCGCATATCGGCAATCATGTCTGGCTGGGCCAGAGCGTGACCGTCCTGAAGGATACTGCGGTGGCGGACGGATGCATCTGCGGCTACGGCGCGCTTCTGAACAAGGCTTACCCGGAAAGCGGCTGTCTTCTGGCAGGCGTTCCCGCCCGCCTCGTCCGCAGGAACGTGTCATGGAGCCGCAAAGATCCTGAATTCACTCATCCTGCGACAGGGGAGGAGGAGAGCCGGAAAGCGGCGGATGAAGGCGATATGTCAGATCGCAAAGGGGGCGAAAGCATGCGCGGCGAAGACAGACCGGCGGGTGAACGGTTTCCGGAGGCGACAGCCGTCGTCCGGGAGGCGCGGAAAGACGCGCGCCGCCCATCTTGCACCAGCGCAGATTTCGTCAGACGCCCGGATTTCAGAATTGCGACGTTCGGTTCGTGTCTTTCAAGATTTACTGCCGAACAGTACATCAGACTTTTGGGAGGCCGCATCGAAAGCGCGGTTTACAACAACCGATCGGACTTTTTCGTCAGGGATTTTCTGGATGGCGACGACAGGCAGCTTGCGGCCATAAAAATGCTTGCGGAAAGTCCGGATCTTTCCCTGAAAGAGAGGATCATTCTCAGACGTCAGACCCGGGAGGAGATTGGCATTCTCATCAACCAGTCAGGGGACGATGTGTCGCTGAAGCACAAAAGGTTCCTGGATGACGAAATCTCGCCCGATCTCATCCTTATGGACAACTATATCGATCTGGTGGGGAAATCCGTCTCTGCCGACAGATATCCCGAGATACGGCCTTTTTTCTGCATCGCCTCCGCCGAGGCGGGCTTAAGTCCAGGCTCCTATATATCCGTGGAGGAGAGTCTGAACTGCCATGGACGGATCATCCGGTACCTTCGCGACAGGTTTCCAGAAGCGAAACTGGTTTTTCTTTCCTTTCCCGACGAGGGCTACCGGAAGGAGCATGAAATTCACGGCCGGAAGGAACGCTTTGATTCCGGGCTGGAAAGGCTGGACGCCGATCTTCGCCTGAAACTGCATCTGAACAGCGCTTATTATCTGACCAACGTGTCTCAGCATTTCAAGCCTCAGTACTACGCCGCCGTGGCATCGGCGGTTTACTCCCTTCTGAATGCGGATCGCATCGGCAGAATCGTACCAGATCCGGGCGTTCGCAGTCTTCGGGACTGACATGAGCGGCTGCGCCGTCGCATACGGAAACAGCTCCAGGGCTGACTTCTGACAGCCTGGGAAAAGGCATTCATAAACAGAGCAAGAGATATGACATTCGACTATTCAGCCAGCGGCCTCAAGGTTCTGCGCGAGGAAATAGAGGCCCTCAGAGCTATCGAGCCGTACATCCGGGACAGTTCCTTTGCAGCCGCCTGCCAGGCTATCATGCAGATCAGAGGGAAGGTGATCGTCACCGGCATGGGAAAATCAGGCCATATAGCCTCGAAAATCGCGGCCACCATGGCTTCCACCGGAACGCCGGCGTTTTTCGTCCATCCCGGAGAGGCGGCCCACGGGGATCTTGGCATGATAGGCCAGGATGATCTGGTGATAGCCATCTCCAATTCCGGAGAAAGCCCGGAAATTCTCACCCTTATCCCGGTGCTGAAGCGGCTTGACATCACCCTCGTCTGCATAACCGGCAACGCCTCCTCCACCATGGCCCGGGAAAGCGACATCCATCTTTGCATCCACGTGGCCCAGGAGGCCTGTCCGCTGAACCTGGCTCCCACCTCCAGCACCACCACCAGCCTGGTTATGGGAGACGCTCTGGCCATCGCGCTGCTTGAGGCCAAGGGTTTTACCGCCCGGGATTTCGCCATGAGCCACCCGGGCGGCGTGCTGGGCAGGAAACTGCTGCTGTGCAACCGGAGCATCATGCACACCGGCGAGAGCCTTCCCTGGGTGGCCAGAGACACTCCCGTCAAAAAGGCGCTGTACGAGATCACGGAGAAGGGGCTTGGCATGGCGGCGGTGGTGAATCCCGACGGCACGGTCTACGGCATATTCTCGGACGGCGATCTGCGGCGGATCCTTGATCGGAACATTTCCATCCAGGAGCCGGTGGACAAGGTGATAAAAGAGGGCTGCATAACCGTGCCGCCCGGCATGCTGGCGGCCAAGTCGCTAGAGATCATGCAGTCCTACCGGATCAACTCCCTGCTGGTGACGGACGAGAACAACCATCTGGTGGGAGCCTTCAACATGCATGATCTCCTGGTGGCGGGAGTGCTGTAGACGAAGGGCGCATCGGACGAACGGATCCGCCATGACAGCCCCCCCCCGAGCTACGGTCATCCGTTCATGACCTGTTGAACGATTCATGCCGGCGCAAGAAAAGGATCTCTTCGAATCATGACCTTTCAAACTTCTCGATGAGACACTCGTGTTCCTTGGTATTCGAATCGTAGTTGATGCCCAGCAGCAGGATTTCGTTGGAATACGCATCATCCAGATACCGGCTGTAGTATTGTTTCTCCTTGATCTGATCAAGCGCCCCCCGGGCGCTTAGATCGCTTTTGAGTTCTATGACCAGAATTGGAAGATTAGGCTTGCCTGCGTTCGGTTCGTAAATCAGATCCGCGCGTCCTTTTCCTCCCTGTTCCTCGCGCCTGATCTGATACAGACCGTGCGTCTTCCAGATCAGGGCGGAGATCACGCAGTAGACCAGCGCTTCCTCGCTGTTGTATCCAAGCAGAGAAATGTCGGGAGAGTTATGGATTTTTCCTATCATTTCCGCCGCCTTCCGGCCGTTTAAGGCGCAGATGGCGTCAAACAGCTCTTCCGACGGCCTTATGATCTCGTCGATCCTGAGCCAGTTCTCCAAGTCTACCAGATATTTTAGCGTCATTCTGATTTCCCGGTTCGGCACATAGGCTATTCGAATATCCGCGTCGCCGTCATCGCTATCATCGTTATCGATCTTCTTTGTTTTGTTCTCTCCGGCGCCGTTATCGGCGGCAACGCAGCCAAGATATCCCAGACACACCAGTAGAGACAAAACATCGTCCTTGCTCTGGAAGGATTTCATGTCGTTCTGGAAACCGGCGCAGTTGAATTTTATTTGCTGGCCGTCAAGCAAAAGAATCAAATCCTCCTTGAGACCCTCATAGTTCAGATTGATAAGACGCAGTGCTTCATCCAGGGCCGAGGTTCCTCTCCAGTAGTTGGCGCACTTTTTAAAGTCTATTGCGGTAATTACGGAATTCGGATTGTAAATATCAATGTCGTTGAGCTTGTAGCCGTCATACCATTTTTTCAACTCCTGATACGATAGTCTGCACTCTGGGCTTTGGATCAGCGTTTGAATCTCCTCATCCGTAAAACCGAAGTATTCCTCGTATTTGCCCGGGCTCAACATATTGAAATCTCTGAAATTGTTCAGCGCCGATTCCGAATTCTCTTTCTTTATCGGAAGAATTCCGGTGAGATAAACCAGAGAGAAGCATTGCACACCAGTTTTGGCTTTAAACAGACCGCGAAGCAGATCGAGATATTCATCCTGAAGT
>JAFURY010000157.1 GCA_017480795.1 Succinivibrionaceae bacterium | reverse complement strand
TCCCAGACTTGATAGGGTTTATGAGGACTGTAAGTCCTTCCCGACCCAGACTTGATAGGGTTTATGAGGCCGTCGCGCTTTGCCGGTCCCAGACTTGATAGGGTTTATGAGGAACGCGCTGCGCCAGCCCGCCCAGACTTGATAGGGTTTATGAGGTCACGCCGCCGAACGCGACCCCAGACTTGATAGGGTTTATGAGGTCTAAGACCGCGACCCCGCCCAGACTTGATAGGGTTTATGAGGGCGCGTACCGCCGCGAGCGCCCAGACTTGATAGGGTTTATGAGGGTAGCGCTGAAGCATCCGCCCAGACTTGATAGGGTTTATGAGGGTCCAAAAAACTGTTGTCCCCAGACTTGATAGGGTTTATGAGGCTCAATCCCAAGATGGCGCTTTTCGTGCTGGCGTTCTTTCCGCAGTTCATCGAGCCCGCGGCCGCACACTCGCCCGTGCCGTTCCTCATTCTGGGACTGACGGACTTTATGGTCGGCATGCTTTGGTATCTGCCGCTTGCGCTTTTTTCTTCAACCCTTGGTCATTACCTGATGAGCCGCAGAAACACGGGTGCGATCATGGATCATCTGACCGGCCTCGTGTACCTGCTCCTTGGAGCAAAGATCGCCACGGCCTGAGGCGGCCTGATTCTCTCGGCTCGCTCGTTGCAGCGCACGGCCTGATGGCTCTTCTCCCAGGGCGGCCAGGCGAAAAACCGCGACGTTAAAACCCAAAGTCCCGGAAACTTGACCTTATATTAACGCTACCTCTATTTACTATACGAAATGGCCAGTAGATCGTAATTGACTCCAGCCTGAGCGTAGCGCACAATGGGAGAGTCAAAGAGTTTCTTAATGAGCGTCCCGCCAAATTCCTGCATGCGCTTGAGCAATTCCATGGTGCGCTCGACAGCCGTGTCATGGTCCGAAGTCGGCTTCAAGCGTAAATTCGTTTTGACCTGTCTGTTGAGATACTCGTCGGGATTATGCTCAGGCGCATACGGAGGCAGAAAGAAAAGCTCAATGCGATCCCTATTCGCTTCGAGCCATTCGGTCACAATCTTGGCGTGGTGGATCCTTGCGTTATCCGTAATCACAAGCACTTTCCGTTGCGGGTGATCCTGGACCAAATCCTGCAGGAATTTCAGAAAGACATCAGCTCCAACGGCTCCCTTGTGAAAAGAGAAATGCAGTTTGCCTTGGTTGGATACCGCTGAAAGCATGGACGGGTAGCCATGCGCCAGCCGCGCATTGTGTTCAATATGCGGCGTGCATCCAACGGGCGCAAAGCCGCGAACCCAGTTCGTATCCCGATGAATCCCTGTTTCGTTCTGCCAGAAAATGATCGCGTCCTCTGCCTTTGCTTTCCGGGCAATCGCCGGATAGTCCTCTTCAAGCCACTTCTGGATTCTCTCGGGATCCTGCTGAATCGCCCGCTTGTCCGGTCGCTGCGCACTCATCCCCCAGGCTTTCAAATACCGCCTTAACGTAGTTGTCGACAACTCCACCTGATACAGGCGCAGCACCAGCAACTTGATTGCCTTGAGAGTCCAGAGAGCGAATTCGAACTTCAGCTGAGCGGGGTTCTTGTCAATGATCTTCTGGCGAACGACTTGCTGCTGGCTTTTGGTCAGGATGCGACGGCTTTCGCGTGACTGCTCCTTGGGGCCGCGCTTATCGCTGAGGTAGGCCTGATCCTCGGGAAGCTCACGCATGCGCTTAACCCAGCGCACTACGCACTGCCTGTGTACTTTGAGTCTGCGCGCAACCTCAGTCTGTGAGACGCCCTCCTTGAGCAGTTCAATCCCGTGCTTGCGGAGCTCCTCAAGCGCTTTTGGACTCAAGCGCCTGGCGTCTACCTTGATGTCAGTGGTTTCTGTAGTCATGCCTCCATTTTACCAGAGGCAGGACGATTTGTCTAGTAAATAGTGGCTATGTTAATATTTGTCGGCTCGCTTCACATTCCGCCCGTAAATGAGCCTGAAATCATTCTTCATGGAAATCGGAATCCAGCCGTTTGCCTCACAGGCAGCACGAACTTTGCTTGCTTTTCCAGGATTTCCCAGTTCTCGCTCCGTATCGTCGCAGAGGAGAGCAAATGCGAGAGCCTTGTATTTGTTGTTCGAGACTGTATAGCTGAACATGCTGTAATCGCCAGAGGAATTGCCAAAGGCCAGAACCGGCTGCTTGCCGATCTCTCTGGAAATGCTCGAGACCTTGTTCATCTGCAAATTCTTCTCGATGAACTCGCCGCGCAGGATAACGTCATCCCCGGTATGTCTGTAGTCCAGTCCGTCGGTCGTTCCTTGATGGGACGCATACTGTCTCGCATCTGTGCCGATGATGTTGTCTGAGTCTACAGGCAGAGCTCCCCGGGCCAGAATGCGCACCGTCTGACGATCAGACCCGGAGACAATGAAAAGCTTGAAGCGGTTTGCTGACAGATAGGAGAGCACTTCTACCATCGGCAGATAGAAGCTGTCGCCGCGCGCAAGATTGTTCATGCCTTCTGCAGGCGTCTGCATGAAGCGTTTCACGTAGGCATCGTAATCGGCGATGGACATGCCGGAGAAAGCCGCCTCCTGGGCTCTCGCCTGTTCACGGGAGATGTCCTTGGGCAGAGACTTGGGAGCCGAGAGACCGGCTCCGTTGGGGCTCGCCTCGAGCCCTGTTCCCGCCACGGGATTGGGAATGCCGATGTGATAGATGCCGGCCTTGACCATCTGGGCATAGGCCTTTTCATTTGGGGAAGGCTTGTAGGCGGCATCGTTCAGAACACGCTCAAGGTAGAGCATCCACTCAAAATAGGAGGGCGTGGTTTCGCAGATGAGCGTGCCGTCCAGGTCGAAGACGGCAATCCTGTCTTCTACGGGAATGAAGCTGGAGCTTGCGGGATTCGTGACTTCCTTAACGTACGCTGTCAGTTTCTGGAAGGACGGGGAATTCTTGTTCCAGTAGCGGAAATCGCTGCCATCCGCATTCACGGAAATCTGGGCAAGCTTGGCCCTCGTCGGGACGTCGATATCCGCGCTGAGCTGCGTAGTCGTACAGGCACAGATTGAAAGGGAGAGAAAAACAGCAAGGAGGGAGGTCTGCAGGCGTTTCATAGTTTTTTTCAGCAAGAAAATTCGCGGTTTCAGCCGCGAGAAGATTTGCCGCTGACTCCGCATACAACACGCGGATAGTTTAGCTTAAGCCAGTGTGAACTGACTTCTGAAGACAACAACGAACCGCCAATTCGAAAAACAGTCGGCCTGCCCTTCGAGCAGGTGTCAATGTTTCTCAGCAAATGGAGGTGCGGACGAAATCTTGGACTTAGTTCCAAATTTCGTCATGTACACGGAACAAGAAATCCAAGCCGCAATTGATCTTTACAGGCAGGTCCAGAGATGAGCGCGGGGAGGCTTTATGGGACCAACAAAAAAGCCCTGTCGAAACAGAGCTTTAGGTGTCCGTGGCGTCCCTATGGGGATTCGAACCCCAGTTCTAACCGTGAGAGGGTCATGTCCTAGGCCTCTAGACGATAGGGACGAGAGGCTTTCAAAACAGAAGCGGTATTGTATAACCCGTTTTCTTCCTTGTCAAGGGCTAAAGCAAAAATCTCTAGCGTTTGTTCTCGCGCACCGCTATCCCGCTCCAACAAGGATCAATGCAACGCTCATGACCGCCACCGAGCAGGCAGCGCTCATCGAATTGAGGTTCGCGGCCATCGCCACGCGCATTTTTCAGGCGGTCAGCCGATACAAGATGGGGCTTGGAGGCAGGCCCCGGTTCAAGTCGCAGTCCCGAGGATTGCACAGTATCGAGGGCAAAACCAACAAAACCGGACTGAAGTTCAAGCCGGAGACATCGACCCTTGACTGGTGCGGGCATGAATACAGAGTGCTGATCAATTCGCAGGACGACTATCTCCAAAGAGCGCTTCGAGAAGAAGCCGACCCCAAGAGATGGCGCAAGGTGAAGTATTGCCGTCTGGTGCGAAGGCGCATCCGTGGGAAGGAGCGCTTTTATCTTCAAGTCGTGCTTGAAGGAACAGCTCCGCTGAAACGCGTTTATGCGCCTGTTGTGGAGCGGCTGGCGATTGATCCCTGCCCGCAAACTGTTGCCGTCTTCTGTCCCCGCTTTGCTGGGAAGATCGAGGTGGCTCCTCATGCCAAGGTAAACGAGGCCGAGCTTCGAGTGCTGCAGCGTTCAATGGACCGCTC
>JAFURY010000156.1 GCA_017480795.1 Succinivibrionaceae bacterium | reverse complement strand
CCGCATCGCCGGATTCCAGCAACGGTTTCAGCGTGGCTGTCTTGTCCACATATTTCTTGCCCTTGGTGACAATCTCTTCAAAATCTTCGATTCCGACGGGAAAATCACTGGCTGATAATAATGTCATTGCTTAATCTCCGAGCATGTCCGTTCCCTGACGTTGGAACGACCGTCTGTCTGACTACTGTAATCATTATTCTTTTTACAATACAAAAACGCAACCTTTCTTTGCGAGATCCGACGGTCTCATCGAAGATCAGGGCTGAATGTCATTTGCCGAAAAAACGAAAGGCTCGTCTGTGATTTTTCCTGATTGCGCATAAAACCGACGGATCTTTTCATAACGTTTGGAGGATCGGGCCTGCTGCGAACAGAACGAATAGCATATCCGGCAGCTATCACCGGTATCGCAGGCGCGAAGGCGGCAATCCCGTTCCTGCAGGAACTTGTATCACGCGAGTTCCGGGATTATTCAGCAGCCTCGCTCTGTACGGTCACGGATCGGATGGAGCCTTGCGCAGGGCAGTAGGGCGTGACCAGTCTTTTCGACGATGGCGCGGGGGAGCGGTGTATGCCCGCCCTCAGGCGCAGTCTTTTGCGCCTGATGTTTCTGATTGTTCAGGCTCTGGTTTCGACCGGATGATTTCTTTGTTTTTTCTGCGGATCCGGGGCGGTGTCTGCTCACCTTGTGCCGGAACCGCGCCTGTTCTCATGCTGTTTTTCATGGCATGCTAAGATGTCGCGCTACGCAGCCTGCTGTCTTGCCGGCTTGTGTTCTGTCGGCCGCAAAACCTGCCGCCGATCCTGAACCTGCCGCCTCTTTGTCGGGCTGCGCCTGGGCCGCAGGAGTTTGTTTTCGGTTTGCTTCCATTCTGCCCTGTCAGCTTTTTCGGCTACTCCTGCGTTTTATCCCGCTTGCCTCGTCAGCAGGCGATGCTCCCTGTTGCGTGCGCGTGTTTTTCCGATGCGGGTGGTGTCAGATACGGATGGCGAAGATGTTCCGGTTGTCGCGGCGTCTTCAGTCCGCCATTTCATCATCTTCCTTGCGGTGAACACTCCCGTGCCCACTTCTTCACGCTCCTCAAGCCGGATGTCGGCGTCGAACTTTTTCGCCCCAGGGGCTTGAAGGGAATTCCGTCTTTGCCTAAGGCGATGGTCACCGACGACTGGTCGTCGGCGAAGTCTGTTCTCGCGTCAGCCTCGCAGGCGCAGGAGTATTTCAGAATGCTGGAGTTATCTCGTCGGCACAGAAGTTGATCCTGACGCCGGATGCGGGGGGGAAGAACTGTTTTCCACCGTCTCGGCGATGTAGTCCTGCATGGAGCGGGGAGATATCTCTCCGGTTCTGAAATTCTTTTCAGGCGGCATCTTCGCGCCTCTTTTTCTGAGGATAATGTCATCCCACAACGCCCCCGTCGTTCGGGATCAGTTTCGGCGGATGGCGACCATGGTGATGTCGTCGAACTGGCTGGCCTGGCCCCGGTGCCGGTCAAGATCCTTCATCATGGCGGCGCAGAGCTCCTTCATGTTTTTCTGGCGGTTCTGGCTCAGAACCCGGAGCATCATGTCAAGTCCGTACTGCTCGTCCTTTTCGTTGGTGGCCTCCGGCACTCCGTCGGTATAGACGAAGAACACGTCTCCTTTTTCCAGGGTCACTTCGTGTTCGGTGTATTTCGTATTCTCGATTGCTCCAAGAACAAATTCAGGTCTGGTTTTCAGCAATCTGAAATCGGAGGATTTGAACGACACCGCGGGATGATCGTGGCCGGCGCTGGAGTAGCGCAGAACGCCGGTTTCAAGATCAAGAATTCCGCAGAGCACGGTTACGAACATTTCCGCCCGGTTGTTTCTGATGAGCTCGTTGTTGGAACGCATGAGAGCGTCCTTCGGCGAAAGCCCGTCCATCATGTTCTTCTGAATCAGAATTTTGGAAATCATCATGAACAGCGAGGCCGGAATGCCCTTTCCGGAGACGTCGGCTATGACAAAGCCCAGATGGCGATCTCCGATCCTGAAATGGTCGTAGAAGTCTCCTCCCACCTCAAGGGCGGTTTTCATGAAGGCGTGCAGGTCGATGCCGTCGGTTTCCTCCGGCTCCGGCAGCGCGCCGTTCTGGATGTCGGTGGCGATGTTCAGCTCTGTGGCGACCCGCGCCTGCTCTCTTGAAACATCCGTAAGTTTCCTGATGTATTCTCCGAGTTTTGATGACAACTGCCGAAAGGATCCCGCCAGCTGTCCGATTTCGGATTTGTCCGAGGTGTAGATGGCGGCCGTGTTCTCGATGCAGCTGATTTCTGATTCCATGTTCTCGTGTCCGCCGAAGTTTCTGCCTACCGCCGAGAGCTTCTCGATGGGCTCGGCTATGTTTTTCTCGACGCTGCGCAGCACCATGAGCGTTGGCAGGAGGCTCAGGTACAGGATCAGCGCGCAGGACTGGTAGACGCAGCTCCAGACGGTGATCTGATCGAACTGATGATCCGAGGAGGAGAAGTCAATGTACACCAGGACGGAGCATACCAGGGAGACTATCACTGAGTTCAGCACGAAATAGAGAATGTACCGCTCGCTGGAGGAAAGCAGATATCCTCCTTCATCCGGGCGCTCGCTGATGCGTTTTTTCTGGATGTGGTAGGAGCGGAAGGCGAAAAACGGGATCCCCAGAACTGCAAGAAAGATCATGTTGTTCAGAAGGGTGTTGGAGAAGACCGGACCAAGAAACTGACTGCTGTAGTACAGATGCAGCGTGGCGCTGACCAGCAGAGCCACCACCAGCGCCATCAGCGCCGTCAGAAGCAGGTACTGGATGATTTTGACCACCTTGTCCAGGCGGAAGATGTTGCGGTCGCGACGTCTGAGGAATCTCCAGATCAGGGCTCCGCCGTAGCCGTAGACGAGCTGAAAGCAGAAGCCCAGGGCTATGACGACGCCGTCCATTCCGCCGTAGTACAGATCGGAGAGAATGTTTCCAAGGGCCGAGCCAAGAGTCCCCGGAAATCCCAGAACCAGCGACAGCAGAAAGGGCAGCACGCAGTAGGGCCTGACCTCGGTTGTTTCGGAGAGTCTGAGGTTGTCGATGAAGGGCACGGAGGCGAGAAAGTAGACAAGACAGCAGAGGGCGATCGTGATCAGACGGCCTCTGGCGCTTCTGAAATCGTATGGCATGGTTTACCTCCTGATCTGTTGTTGCTGCTTTCGTTTTTCCGCCGTTTCAGTACGGCGATACAGGTTTGCCGTCTGAGAACTGTCGGCGCGGATGCGGGGTCCGGCGTTTATCGGAACACTGCTTGGACGTCCTGGATGCATCTGAACGATTCACTTGCGCGCAGATCCGTGACATGAGCATGGATATTGACATGCGGTGTTTTGGTCAGATGCGGGATTTGTCTCTGCATTATGCGGTTTTAAGCTCTTCGAGAACAGAATTACGATGAAGTCTCACGGGCTTTCGTGGCAATTATAACGCCGAGATGATTTCAAACTCTGCATCAGGCATCAAATTTGAATATTTCGCTCGCGGATTCTGTGGAAACGGTTTATGACATTGCGACATGATTTTGTGGTTCAGGACAAAATTATATGTTTTCTGTTTGAAGAAATAAAATCTAACAGATTGTTAGATTTTGTTTATAGGGCTTTGGTATTTGAAACAATTGTTGAAAGCTATGCTGTTTTTTGTTGATTGTTTGATTTTTTGCTTGATCTTTTGTGTAGGTCTGTCCGATAATCGGAATTGCATGCTTTGCAACATGAGACGGTATTTTAAAAATGATGTTGCAATGCAATTATTGCAACAAATATTTACCCCCCTACACACTTTTTCTTTATTATATTTATGCATGGAGATGAAAATTATGAATTCATTAATGCCGTCCGGATTGTTTCGAAACGGGCATTTTGATTTCAGCCGTCTTTTGGAAAGCGCATGGTTTTCGCCGCGGAAAACTGATGATTTTGACGGACTGTCGAAGGAGTGCCTTTCCGACTGTCTGCAGATTTTTGGAGTTTTCGATAATTTCATTGGACGGACCGATTTTGGAACTACCGACTTCACGACCGTCAATGGCGTCAGCATCAGCAGAATCCAGATGCGCCGGGACATGCAGCTGATT
>JAFURY010000008.1 GCA_017480795.1 Succinivibrionaceae bacterium | reverse complement strand
TCAATATGTTCTTGCGTTAAAGATGAAGTACGACAGCGGCCTATGGGATACTCTAGTGGTTCCATTAGTCTACAAACATTTGGGGTTAGCTATGCCTTACTAACAGATCTGCAAAAACCCACAATTTTTAGGTACACTCAAACGTTGCTTCCTTTGAAGTCCTCTATGAGCCCGCTGGTGAGATTGACCCTGCATTTGGACAGGTCGTCCTGGTGCATATTGCCGTGGACGGCGATGAGTCCGGCGTATATGTTCTGCTGGCGCAGATGTTCGCTTTCCTGGCGGTGCTTCTCCGATATGTCGGTGATATACACATAGAAAACGTCGCCGAATTCCGGCAGGCGGGTAAAGTGTCCGTAATCCTCAAGCCAGCACACCGTGCCGTCGCGGCGAATGATCCGGTATTCAACCCGGTCAAGGTTCTGATTTTTTGCCTGGGCGATCTGCGTATCTATGGAATCGAGCGTTTCCTTCCGATCGTCCGGGTGGACTATTCCGGGAAAGGTTCCTCCGGTTAGCTCGATGAATTCCGCGGCGTTGCGGCAACCGAATATCCTGATGACGGCATCGCTTGCATATATGATCTGCTGGCTGCCGGCTGCCCTGTAGACGAACAGTCCGCCGGGCTGATGCGTTGAAACCCATTTGAGGGCAGGGACTACGGTGTCCTCCGAAAAGAATTGTTCCGCGCCGTTGGCGTCGGTGTAGAGGATGTTCTGACTCATGGCAAGTCCTTGATTTTCGATGGACTGACAGGCTTGTCAAGCAAGAAAAAAAACTATATGGGCTAGTATAGACGTTGCAAAACGTATTTTCTGTGATAGGTCGGAGAATATTCGTGCAAATGTGAAGATATCAGTCCGCAATGCGGATTCGGACGGGTCCGGCGGGGAAACATGGGGTCAAATTTTGTGATACATATATCAGATCAAAATTTCGGGTTATGTTTTAATAGCAACCGAATTGATGCTTTATCGCATGAGTCGTTTGATAAAAGGATATTAAGAATGTTTAAGAAAGTATTGATGGCAGCCCTGTTGGCTGGTTCTTTTGGTTTTGCTGGTTGTGCTTCTGACGGCGGCTCTGCCGGCGGTGCCGCTGCCGCATCCGGCGAAGGCGCGGCTGACGTGTTCGGCAAGCCTATTTTCCTCCGCGGCGAAATCAGCGACCCTGAGTGGGCTCCTCTCCCAGAACTCCTCGTCAAGAAGGTTGGCGACAATGTCTGGAAGGCTACCGCCGAGCTCAAGGTAGACTACGCTCCATACAAGTTCAAGTTTGCTGACTCCGCTTGGACTCCAGGCACCAACATGGGTTATGCATCTGATTCTGCTCCTGGCGTTTACGAGTGGGGCGGAAACCCAATCATTCTGAATCCTAATTCCAAGTTCGAAGAAGTCAAGGTTACTCCTCCAGCAGACGGAAAGTACGACTTCTATCTTGAGAAGCAGGGTGACAAACTCATCACCTACGTGAAGGAAGCAGAATAAGTCTTTCTTAATTCCAAGAATTTTGAAAAAGCGACCGTCTCGAAAGAGGCGGTTTTTTTATGCCTGGTTTTCTGGAGCAGACGTCCGTCCGTCCGGTCTGAGCCTGGCCCGGGGGTGGAACTCCTGGTGCAGTTTCTTGAGGCGGCTGTTGGCCACATGGGTATAGATCTGGGTGGTGTCCACCGAGGCGTGCCCAAGAAGCTGCTGCACGTCAAGGAGGTTGGCTCCGTGATTGAGAAGGTGGGTGGCGAAGGAGTGTCTGAGGGTGTGGGGATGGATGCTTTTGCTTATTCCTGATCTCAGCGCATATTCCTTCAGACGGTACCAGAATGTCTGGCGGGTCATCCTGGTTCTTCGCTTGGAGAGAAAAAGATAATCCTCGGAGGTCTCTATCTGGGAACGCACCTGGGCGATGTACTGTTTAAGCCAGACTGCGGTGGCGTCGGCAAAGGGCACAATCCTTTCCTTGTCTCCCTTGCCGATGACCCGTACCAGGTTTTCGTCCAGCAGCAGATCGCAGAACCGCACTTCAATCAGCTCTGATACCCGCAGGCCCGAGGCGTACATCAGCTCAATCATGGTTTTGTCCCGCAGCTCCATGGGATCGCTGGGATTCGGTGCATCCAGGAGCCTTTGCACCTCGGATTCGGTCAGATATTCCGGCAGCGTCCTGTCGCTTTTGGGAGTCGGGATGGTGGCCAGGGGATCATCCTTTCTGTAACCTTCAAGATGACAGAATTTCACAAGACTTCTGAGACAGGAAAGCAGTCTCTGATCCGAACGCGAGTTGTATTTGATCTGCCTGCGATGCTCCAGATATCCTGATATGTCCTCGCCGGTGAAGCGCAGCAGCGACACCTTGTCGTCGGGAAAGGTTTTCTGGAGATACTGGTCAAAGATTTTAAGATCTTCCTGATAGCTGCTGGCGGTGTTGGCGCTGAGATTTTTTTCCATCCTGACATGCACCAGAAACAGATCGATAATTTCGCGGTTGTCTGAAGGTTCGTCCATGGTCTCTCCTGTGAGTGATCCCGGCCTGAAAAAGAAAAGCTTTCATCAGAGGATGAAAGCTTCGGCAGGTTCCTGATGTTATCAGGAGGAGGTTATTTCTGTCCCAGCTTCTGTCCCAGATAATGAATGTCCTCTCCTCCGTTGACGAAGGTGGAGTCGTTCATCAGTTCCTTGTGAAGCGGAATATTGGTCTTGATGCCCTCCACCACCAGTTCGTCGAGAGCCTGGCGCATGCGGGCGATGACATTGTTGCGGTTTTCGGCATGACAGATTAGCTTGCCGATCATGGAGTCGTAGTAAGGCGGAACCACATATCCTTCGTACACGTGGGAATCCCATCTTACCCCGAGACCGCCCGGAACATGAAGTCTTTCAATTCTGCCCGGGGACGGAATGAAGGTGGCTGGATCCTCGGCGTTGATGCGGCATTCCATGGCATGACCGGTGATATGGATGTCGTCCTGGGTGACGGTGAGCTGCGAGCCTCCGGCCACCAGAAGCTGCTGCTTCATGATGTCGATGCCGGTAATGGCCTCTGACACCGGATGCTCCACCTGAACGCGGGTGTTCATTTCGATGAAGTAGAACTGCCTGTTCTCGTAGAGGAACTCGAAGGTGCCGGCGCCGGTGTAGCCCACCTTGTTGCAGGCTTCGCAGCAGCGGCCGCCGATGAACTCTCTCTCCTCCTGAGTTATGAACGGAGCCGGAGCCTCCTCGATGACCTTCTGGTTGCGCCGCTGCATGGAGCAGTCGCGCTCTCCCAGGTAGACCGAGTGCCCCTGACCGTCGGAGAGGATCTGGAATTCGATGTGACGCGGATGCTCCAGGAATTTCTCCATGTAGACCGTGTCGTTGTTGAAGAACTGGCCGGCTTCGCTTTTGGCAAGAGCGATGGCGTTCTCAAGCTCCGATTCCTTGTAGACCACGTGCATGCCGCGGCCGCCGCCGCCGCCGGAGGCCTTGATGATGATAGGGTAGCCGATTCTCGATGCGATCTTCTTGCTTCTTTCGATGTCGTCGTCAAGGGGGCCGTCGGAGCCCGGCACGGTAGGAACGCCGGCGGCCTTCATGGCCTTGATGGCCGACACCTTGTCGCCCATCAGACGGATGGTCTGAGCCTTGGGTCCGATGAAGATGAAGCCGGACCTTTCCACCATTTCGGCAAAGTCGGCATTCTCCGAGAGAAAGCCGTAGCCGGGGTGAATCGCGTCCGCGCCGGTAACCTCGGCCGCGGCGATTATCGCCGGTACGTTGAGATAGGAGTCCTTCGGCGCCGGCTTGCCGATACATACGGTTTCATCGGCCAGCATGACGTGCTTGAGGTTCCGATCCGCCGTGGAGTGGATGGCAACTGTCTTGATGCCCATTTCCTTGCATGCCCGCAGGATCCTCAGGGCGATTTCGCCGCGGTTTGCAATCAGTACTTTTTTCAACATGGGCGGACGTCCTTATTCGATGATAAACAGCGGCTGCTCGAACTCGACGGCCTCTCCGTTCTGAACCAGGATCTTCTTGACCACGCCGTCCTTGTCGGCGGTGATCTGATTCATCATCTTCATCGCCTCGACAATGCACATCGGATCGCCCACCTTGACGCTCTGGCCTTCCTCCACGAACGGCTTGGCGTCAGGACCGGACGACCTGTAGAAGGTGCCGACCATCGGCGAAAGAAGCTTGTGGCCGCTTTCGGCGCTAGGGGCCGGGGCGGCGGCCGCTGGAGCAGGGGCCGCGGCGGCCGGAGCCTGAACCGCAGGCTGCGGGGCGGCGGCAGCGGCGGCGTATACGGTCTGCACCGGCGCAGGCTGGTAGGCAACCTCATGCACATTGCGTCTTACACGGATGGTTTCCTCTCCGTTCACGATTTCGATTTCATTGATGGTGGATTCCTCCACAACCTCGATCAGTCTTTTTATCTGACGGATATCAATATTCATGAGATTATCCTTGTTAAAAAATACAACGGTAATTTACGCAAAACGCGTCATTCGGACAAAAGATTAACCGCCTTTCTAAGGGCGTATTCGTAGCCGTCGATGCCGAAGCCGCAGATCACTCCAACGGCGACATCGGACAGAAAAGAGCGGCGCCGGAATTCCTCCCGGGCGTGTACGTTTGAGATATGCACTTCAATGAACGGAACATGGACTCCCAGGAGCGCATCCCTGATGGCGATGCTGGTGTGCGTGTAGGCGCCGGGGTTGATGATGATGAAATCCCGGGTTCCCATGGCCGAGTGGATCATCTCCACCAGCTGGCCTTCCATGTTGCTCTGTCTGAAATCAAGATTCACCTTCAAATCGGCGGCGACTGCTCTGAGTTTGCTTTCTATATCCGAAAGGGTGGCCCGCCCGTATATCTCCGGCTCTCTTTTGCCCAGCAGATTGAGATTGGGACCGTTGAGAACAAGAACCTTTTTTTCAGCGTCCATTGCAAACCTCAGTCAACAGAAACAGACTGACAAACATTATATTTGCAAAGCATTGCTTTTTATAGTGTTTTTTCTTCAAAAACCGCCCGAACCGTCCCTTTTCTGGTGATTTTGAGGGGTTTAACGTGCTTTTTCGCATGATTTCCGAAAACGCGACCGAAGCCCGCCGCCCCTGTCGGAGCGCAGAGCGGAAATCCCCCGTTTTCCGTATCCTGAAGTCAGCGCGCATGCCGCCCAGACGCTTTGGCGCGTTTGTATTATCCGTCACAATTTTGCTAAAATACGCCCCAGTCAAGATCATCTTTTTTACCGTAAAAGCGCCGGCCGGGATTGAATTTCGGTTCCTTCCTTCCGGTTGCGCAGCATGTGTTGGAGTATCCTTTCATGGTTATGAACAAGAGTGAGATGCGCATTGAGTCCTATGACAAGGAGCTCTTTGACGCCATCTGTGGTGAAAACGTCCGTCAGCAGGACCATATCGAGCTGATCGCCTCCGAAAACTACGCCTCGCCGAGAGTCATGGAGGCCCAGGGCTCCCAGCTTACCAACAAGTACGCCGAGGGCTATCCGGGAAAACGCTACTATGGCGGGTGCGAATATGTGGACAAAATCGAGACGCTGGCCATCGAACGCGCCAAGCAGCTCTTCGGCGCCGTATACGCCAACGTTCAGCCTCATTCCGGCTCTCAGGCCAATGCGGCGGTCTATGCCGCGCTGGCCAAGCCCGGCGACACCATTATGGGCATGAGCCTTGCGCACGGCGGCCATCTGACTCACGGCGCCACCGTAAGCTTTTCCGGAAAATTCTATCATTCGGTTCAGTACGGCGTGAACGATCAGGGGCTTATCGACTATGATCAGGTGCAGAAGATGGCTCAGGAGTGCAAGCCTGCAGTCATCGTGGCGGGCTTCAGCGCCTACTCCGGAGTCGTGGACTGGAAGAGAATGCGCGAGATTGCCGATTCCGTCGGAGCGTACCTGTTTGTGGACATGGCTCACGTGGCCGGTCTTGTGGCCGCCGGCGTATATCCTAACCCGGTGCCTTTCGCTCATGTGGTCACCACCACCACCCACAAGACTCTCGCCGGTCCGAGAGGCGGTCTCATCCTGACCTCTCTTGAGGATCCGGAGCTGCACAAGAAACTGAATTCCGCCATCTTCCCTTGCGGTCAGGGCGGTCCTCTCATGCATGTGATCGCAGCCAAGGCGGTGGCCTTCAAGGAAGCCATGGAGCCCGAGTTCAAGCAGATGATGCGGCAGGTGGTGGCCAACGCCAAGGCCATGGTCAAGGTGTTTGTCGGACGTGGCTACAAGATCGTTTCCGGCGGCACCGACAATCACCTGTTTCTGGTGGATCTCATCGGCCGCGAGCTCTCCGGCAAGGACGCCGATGCCGCTTTGGGCAGGGCCAACATAACCGTCAACAAGAACTCCGTTCCAAACGATCCCCGTTCTCCTTTCGTAACCTCCGGTCTTCGCATCGGCACTCCTGCCATGACCCGCAGAGGCATGAAAGAAGAGCAGGCGGAGAAACTGGCCGGCTGGATCTGCGACGTGCTGGACAATCACACCGACGAGAAGGTGATAGCCGACACCCGGGAAAAGGTCGTCGAACTGTGCCGCCAGTTCCCGGTTTATGCCGACTAGCTCTCATCCGGCTTTATTTTTCTGTTAAATATCCGACCCGTGCTGTTATCATAACGGCACGGGATTTTGTTTTTACGGAGTATTATCATGCATTGTCCATTTTGCGGAGCCGCAGATTCCAAGGTTATCGATTCAAGACTTGTCGCCGACGGTTCGCAGGTCCGCCGCCGCCGCGAATGCATCGTGTGCAAGGAACGTTTCACCACCTTCGAGACCGCCGAGCTGGTGATGCCGAGAGTCATCAAGAAGGACGGCGCCCGGGTTCCCTTTGACGAGGACAAACTCCGCAGCGGCATACAGCGGGCGCTGGAGAAACGTCCGGTGAGCATCGAGGCCGTGGAGGAGAGCGTAAGCCACATCAAGGCCAGAATCAGATCCATCGGAGAGCGCGAGATCAAGTCGGCGGTTATCGGAGAATACGTGATGGAGGCGCTGAAGGAGCTTGACGAGGTCGCATATGTCCGCTTCGCCTCGGTTTACCGCAGATTTACCGATGTGAAGGAGTTTGGCGACGAGATCGCCCGCCTGCGCGAGGAAAAGAATTAAATGTCCTGCGGAGCTGCCGGCGCCGTAGGCTTTTCGGAATTCGACACGGCCATGATGCGCCGCGCGCTTGCTCTTGCCGAAAAGGGCGTCTGCTCGGTCACGCCGAATCCCGCCGTGGGCTGCGTCATCGTCAGAGACGGAAATGTCATCGGCGAGGGCTATCATAAAAGAGCGGGCACCGGCCATGCGGAGGTAAACGCCATTGCCAGCGCCGGCGGCGACATCAGAGGCGCCGATGTCTACGTCACCCTTGAACCATGCTCCCACTACGGCAGAACGCCTCCATGCGCCGAGACGCTGATCAGAGCCGGCGCGCGCCGAGTGGTGGCAGCCATGAAGGATCCCAATCCCATGGTGGCCGGACGCGGTCTTGCCATGCTCTCGGAGGCCGGCGTTGAGACCCGGTGCGGTCTGCTGGAGCATGAGGCAGAACTTCTCAATCCGGGTTTTCTGCATCGCATGCGGACCGGCCGTCCCTATGTCCGGCTGAAGATGGGCTGCAGCATAGACGGCAGAACCGCCCTGGCTGACGGCAGCAGCAAATGGATCACCTCGGCCGAGGCAAGACGCGACGTTCAGAGCTGGCGGGCCCGCAGCTGCTGCATTCTGACCACCTCCGCCACCGTGCTGGCCGACGATCCTTCCATGAACGTAAGGCCGGAGGAACTGCCTGAGGGCTTCGCCGACCGTTTCATGGCCCAGGGACCGCGGCAGCCGGCGCTGGCGCTGGTGGACGAGCATCGGCGCGTTCCGTCCGGAGCCGCGGTTTTCAAAACGGAGAGGCCGGTGATCCGGTTCACTTCATCCCCCGAGGGCGGGCAGGAGGTTTTCTACCGCAGGCAGAATGAGAACGCTCTTGCCGATGTGTTCCGGGAACTGGGCCGCAGACAGATGAACAGCGTCTGGATCGAAGCCGGCGCCACTTTTGCAGGAAGCGTCATCGCGCAGGACCTTGCAGATGAAATCATCATTTATCTGGCTCCGAGATTCATCGGCGCCGACGGAAGACCCCTTGCGGCCATAACCGGCTGCGGGGATCTTGCATCGACTCCCTTTTACGAGGTGACTGACTGCTCCATGGCGGGGCGGGATATCAGAGTGACAATGGAGAGAAAGCGTGGCTGACAGAGAAGATACGGCGGCGGAGCTGGAAAGCAGAATCGCGTTCCTTGAGGATACGGTTGAAACCCTGAGCAGGGAGGTGGCGCATCAGAACAGCGAGATTGCCTCGCTGAAGACTGCGGTGCGGTATCTGGGGGATCGGCTGAGAGAATGCGCCGTTTCAAACGTGGCGCTGCCTGAAGAGGAGACTCCGCCTCCTCATTACTGAGTCCCCGGGCGGAGACTCCAGGCTTCTTCAAAGTGGTTGTAGCCCCGGCGCGCAGGCAACCGGTAGGATTGGCCGTTCAGATTTGCCTCGATCCCCGGTTCCCCGGTGATGGTTCCTATCCTGCTCACCGGCGTCTGCGCCAGATCCGCGATTTTCTTTACCTGCTCCCTCTTTTTTCGGGGAGCGCTGAAGCACAGCTCGTAATCGTCCCCTCCCGTCAGGGCGCATAGCAGAGCCTCGTTCCGATCCAGCCGTCCAAGGGATCCCGTCAGCGGGATGGCATCAAGTTCAAGCTGCGCTCCCTTGCCGGAGGCTTCCAGGATGTGTCCCAGATCGGCCAGCAGTCCGTCCGACACGTCCAGCATTGAATTTGCGGTATCGGTCAGCAGAAGACCCAGAGCCACCCGGGGCTGCGGCCGATGGAGCTTTTCAAGACAGTCCGCCGGCGGCTCAAGTCCGCGTCTGATCAGCCCGACGGCATGCGCGGCTCCTCCCAGATCTCCCGAAACCCAGATGTCGTCGCCGGCGGCGGCTTTTGATCGGAGGATCCCTTTTCCTCTGGGAAGCTCGCCCATGGCGGTAATGGTTATGGAAAGAGGTCCCGAGGTGGTGTCGCCTCCCAGAATTTCGATTCCGCACTGGTCGGCAAGAGCGAACATTCCCCGGGAAAAGGCTTCAAGAAACGATTCCGACGGGGAGGGGAGAGTCAGGGCCAGGGTGAAATACCTGGGCGCGGCGCCCATGGCCGCAAGATCCGACACGTTTACCGCAAGGCTTTTCCAGCCTATAAGCTCGGCATCGGTGTTTTCAAAGAAGTGGACTCCGCTCACCAGCGTGTCGGTGGTGACCGCCAGCTGGGTTCCCGGAGAGACGCTGACAATGCCGCAATCGTCGCCGATGCCCAGCGCGGCGGAGGAACCGCTCCGCCTGAAGTATCTGCTGATCAGCGAAAACTCGTCCATTCCGATCAGAGCTCGTTCTTGACGACCTTGTCCAGAACTCCGTTGACGAATTTGTGGCTGTCGGCGGCGGCAAACAACTTGGCCAGCTCGATGGCCTCGTTGATGGCGATCTTGTAGTCCAGTTCCCGGTGGTACAGCAGCTCGTAGCAGCCGGTTCTGAGAATCGAACGGTCGACCTGATCAAGCTCGTCGATGGTGCGTCCGGTGATGTAGCGGGCCAGCACCTGGTCGATGTCCGCGGCATGAGCGATGATTCCGGCCACCATCTCGGAAAAGTAGTCCAGATCCGCCCGCTTCTTCTTGTCGTCCTCTATGAACTGCTGGATGATTTCCTGCGCGCTCTTGCCGGTCATCTGCCATTCGTATACCGCCTGAACCGTCATCTGGCGGGCCATATGGCGCTCGTATGGTTTGACTGATTTGCTTTTCTTTTCGTTATCCACTGGTTTTCCTTCAGATCTGTTTCAGCACGTTGATCATTTCCAGCGCGCTGGAAGCCGCCTCGGCGCCCTTGTTGCCTGCCTTGGAGCCTGCTCTCTGCACCGCCTGATCGATGGTGTCGGTGGTGAGGACTCCGAAGGCTACCGGTATGCCGTGCTTCAGCATTACCTGGGCAAGACCCTTGGCGCTTTCGTTGGCCACGATTTCAAAATGGTAGGTGGCGCCTCGGATGACGCAGCCCAGAGCGATCACCGCATCGTACTTTTGGGATGCGGCCAGCTTTTCCACTGTCAGAGGGATTTCAATGGCCCCGGGAACCCGCACCACGGTGATGTTCTCATCGGCCACCTCGCCCTGCCTTTTCAGCACATCCGCGGCTCCGCCCAGAAGATGCTCGGTAATGAAGCTGTTGAAGCGGGATACGACAATTGCGACCTTCGCGTCCTGGGCGACCAGACTGCCTTCGATAATATTCACTGCGTTTCTCCTGACTGTGTCAAATTCCTGAAATTATATCATAAGCCGGCGCAAATCATGACGCGCCCGGCGACTCACTTCCCGGCCGGCTCAACGAAGCCGACGATCCTGAGCCCGTAGCCCGACAGACCGTTGTATCTGGTCTGGGTTGACATCAGACGCATGGATGTGATGCCGAGACTCTTGAGGATCTGCGAGCCGATGCCCACCCGCTTGGACGGTCCGCGCTTGGCCGGTTTGCTTCTTCCCGCATCCTCGTTTTCGAACCGTTTCACCTGGTTGAGCAGATCCTCGTTGCCCATGGCGGTGTTGACTATCAGCAGCACTCCGGTGTCCCTGGCGATGGCTTCAAGCGCCTGGTTTACGCTGAAAGACTGATGCCGGTTGCGGTCGGAGGTCAGAATGTCGCTGAAATAATCCGTCAGGTGCACCCGAACCAGCGGCGCCTCCGCCTGCTTGAGCTCCCCGTGGATCAGGGCGAAATGGGTGATGTGGTCGATGGTGTCCTGAAACGCTCTGAGCCGGAACTCGCCCCAGGCGGTAGGCAGCGCGCAGCTGGCCACCTCCCTGACGGTGGTTTCGTGCTTCATGCGGTATTCCACCAGATCGGACACGGTGCCCAGCAGCAGTCCGTGCTTTTGGCAGAATTTTTCAAGATCGTCGCGGCGGGCCATGGTGCCGTCGTCGTTCATTATCTCGCAGATCACCGCCGCCGGCTCAAGTCCCGCAAGCCGCGCCAGATCCGTGGATGCTTCGGTGTGGCCGGTTCTTACCAGCACTCCTCCCTCCTGGGCCATCAGCGGGAAAACATGCCCCGGCTGCACGATGTCGGCCGCGGTGGCGTCCGGGGCCACGGCGGCCAGCACCGTGGTGGCCCGATCGGCGGCGGAGATGCCGGTGGTGACGCCCTTTGCGGCTTCGATGGTGGTGGTGAAGGCGGTGGAGAACGGGGCGCGGTTGCGGTCCACCATCAGATCCAGATTGAGTTTTTGGCAGCGCTCCCGGCTGAGAGCCAGACAGATGAGGCCCTTGCCGTAGCTGGCCATGAAGTTGATGGCCTGAGGGGTGCAGCTCACCGCCGGAACGATCAGGTCGCCTTCGTTTTCCCGATCCTCGTCATCCATGATGACCACCATTTTTCCCTTTTTGAATTCTTCGATGATTTCTTCAGTTGTGCTTATGCTCATGATGCCACCTGTCAAATGAAACCGTTTTCCATCAGCGTCCGGGCGGTAAGACCTTCGCTTTCCTCCGGCTTCTGAGATCCGAAACCCATCAGCCTTTCCATGTATCTGGCCAGAATGTCCACTTCCATATTCGCCTGATATCCCGGCTCCCATGAGCCGATGCAGGTCGCCTCGATAGTGTGGGGAATGATGGTCAGACGCATGACTCCCGTATCGCTTATGCCGTTGACGGTGAGGGACACGCCGTCAAGGGCCACCGAACCCTTGGGCGCCACGTATTTCCGAAGCTCGGAGGGAACAAGCAGCAGATAGTCGGTGGAGTTTCCCACGCGCCTTACGCTTTCGACCGTTGCGGTGCCGTCCACGTGGCCGCTGACGATATGCCCGTCGAACCTGCCGCCTGACGCCATGGCCTGCTCCAGGTGCACCCTGGTGCCCGGTTTGAAGCTTTTGAGATTGGTCAGCCTCACCGTTTCGTGGGAGGCGTCGGCGGAAAATATGCCGGATGATGACGAGCGGCGGGTCACTGTGAGACACACGCCGTTGACCGCGATGCTGTCGCCTATTTTCACCTGGCTGAAATCGATGTCCCGCGCGTTGATGGACAGCTGCATTCCTTCGGCTGACGCGGCCGAGGAGATCACGGTTCCGATTGTCTGAACAATACCTGTAAACATGAAAACACCTATAACCGGAGACGGTGCGGGAGGTCTGGGAGAGGGCTGACTGGAGATGCGGTCGCGGCGGGACTCCATGAACGGACGATCCCGACTGAATTCTCTCTCTTCCGGACTTTACCGTCGGTACAGGAATTTCGCCTGTTCTGCCTGAGCTCGTGGACTTTGACCACCGGTATGGATTTTCACCGCTCCCTGAGAATCAACGGGATCATTCTATGTAAATCGGCCGGGTTTTGCAACCTGCGGTCTGCGGCATTCTGCCGGCGTCCGGGACGGCCTCCGCTCATATTTTCGGACGTTTTTTCAAAATTATGCTAGAATCTGCCCAAATTGGTACAGTGGTGGCAGTGGCCACTTCGCTCATTTTGTTGTAAGGAAAATTGTAAGACTATGAAAAAGGTATTCTCGTACACCTTGGTTGCCTCCATGATATTGGCCGCACTGACCGGATGCAACGAAGGAAAGACCAAGAAGGACGTCAACGCTCAGCAGCAGAAGCCTCAGGTTACCGTGCCGGCCGCCAGCGCCAAGCAGGATGCGGCCAAGGATCAGGCAAACGCGAAGAAGGAAGAGAAACCAGCCGCCGAAGCCAAGGCCTTCGATCTTGGATCTCCTGAAAAGAATTACAGCTACGCTCTGGGCGCCACCATCGGCGACGGTCTGGCCGGCAACATCAAGACCACCGCGGAGCTGGGAGTCAATTTCGACAAGGATGCTCTGAAGGCGGGTTTTGCCGATTCTCTGGCCGGCTCCAACAAGATGTCCAAGGAGGACATGCAGAAGCATCTTTCCTCTCTTGACGAGTCCATCAGAAGCAAGGCCGAGGCCAAGGACAAGGCCGACAACCAGAAGAATCTTCAGGAAGGAAAGGAGTTCCTGGCCAAGAACGCCAAGGCCGAGGGCGTCAAGGTCACCGCCAGCGGTCTTCAGTACCGCGTCAACGTGCAGGGCACCGGCGACAAGGTCACCTCCAACGATGATATCGTTTCCGTCTTCTATACCGGAAAGCTTGTGAACGGCAAGGTGTTCGACTCCAACGAGACCGATGGCAAAAAGGCGCTGGAATTCCCTGTTGGAGGCGTGATCCAGGGCTGGCAGGAAGGTCTGAAGCTCATGACCGTCGGCTCCGATTACGATTTCTTCATTCCGGCCGAGCTTGCCTACGGCGAGCAGAAGATGCCCGGCAACATCATTCCTCCTAACTCGACGCTGATTTTCCATGTCAGGCTGGTAGGTGTCAAGCATGCCGACGCCAAGGACGGCGCAGCGGCTTCTGCGGAGCAGGCGCCTGAAGCCAAGGCAGAGGACAAGGCTCAGCAGGTGAAGACCGAGGCGGCCGCCGCGGCGGAGCAGGTCAAGACTGAATCCGCTGAGGCCGCCAAGCAGGCGGTTGAGGAAGGAAAGAACGCCGCCGAGGCTTCCATTTCCGCCGCAGCCGAGGAGGTCAAGGAAGTCGCCAACGACGTGAAGGACTCCGTCAAGGATGCGGTCAAGGTGCAGGACAGCGTGAAAAAACTTCCTGACGTCGATGCCGACGCAGCAAATCTCTGATCGGGCGTTTGCCCTCTGATGAAAAAAGCCCCGCATCCTGCGGGGCGGTTAGGGATTTCCTTATGTCCATGTTGTTAAGCCTGCATTTAACACTCGATAAACGCAGGTGCCGTAATGGTTTGTGCGAGACTGTCTAATACCGCTCGCAGTGACCGTTTTTCCTCGGTACTTTTCGTGATCTCTTGCTTTTTACACAACTTGGAAGAAAATCAAGAAACCCCTTCATAATGTCTTTCAGCACATCAACATTGTGCGTTACATACGCATCCAGAAAACGCTTAAAGTTCGTGAATTTTGTCTGGATCTTGAGAGGAAATACATCCTCAGCAAAGTGCGAGATAAACAGTGTTACCATGTGCTTCAGCAGATAGGTGGTAAGACTTGCGCTCATCAGCATGTGCAAGATATTCTGGTTTTTTGTAACGTTGGATAAGCGAAGCACATTGCCCGACTTGAACTC
>JAFURY010000007.1 GCA_017480795.1 Succinivibrionaceae bacterium | reverse complement strand
TTTGAAACGCTATGATCAAAAAAATCACATTGACTAACGATTCCGAACTCAGCTGAGTTGGTTAGAGTCTCTTTAATTTCTAATTTTGTATTTTTCTCCGTTACTTTGTCTGCAATATCACCCAACTTACGCTGTTCCCAATCGTCTGTATATCTAGCGATTCTGATCTTCGGAACGTTAGCCATACTACAGATCCTCCATGAATTTAATGAAGTCCTTCATAGACAGCATCATGTCGGAATCATCGGTGTTAAGCGTTTTCAGAGTGGACAGCAGATCGTTCTTCGCCGAAGTGATCTCCTCTTCGAACTTGTTCAGTTCCATGTTCACTTCGGCCAGACTTATCGGAGCCTCGTCCTCTTTCGAATCGATATACCGCGGGATATTTAGATTGAAATCGTTCTCCTTGATTTCGTCAAAGGAGGCGACATGCGCCTCCTTGTCCACATCCTGTCTGTTCTTGTACAGTTCCACCACATGGTTGATGTGCTCGGCGTTCATGACATTCTGAGTCTTGTTCTTCTCGAAGAGTTTCGAGGCATCGATGAAAAGCACATCTCTGCCCGGCCGCTGCTTCTTCAGAACAATGATGCAGGTAGGAATGGAGGTGTTGTAGAACATGTTTGCCGGCAGACCGATCACCGCATAAATGGAGCCGTTCTCCAGGAGTTTCTGTCTGATTTTTCCTTCGGCCGCGCCGCGGAAAAGAACTCCATGAGGGAGAACAATGCCCATGGTGCCCGTGGCTTTGAGATGATAGAAGCCATGCAGGAGAAACGCATAGTCGGCCTTGCTCTTTGGAGCCAGCACGCCGTAATCCGAAAATCTGGAATCCGACAGAAAGCCTTCCTTAGCCGACCACTTTGCGGAATACGGAGGGTTCATCACCACCATGTCAAACTCGGTTTCCTCGCTGGTCGGCCAGTCCGCATCGAGAGTGTCGGCGTTGTGCAGATGCTGGTTTTCAGGCGCTATCCTGTGCAGAAACATGTTCATTCTGGCAAGGTTGTAGGTGGACATCATAAGTTCCTGCCCGAAATACATCACATACTCCGGATTTTTGGAGAACTTTCTGGCATCAAGAAGCAGCGAGGCGGAACCCATGCAAGGGTCGTAAACCAGCAGTCCGCGTTTTTCCTCCTGTCCGGAAATGGCTATTCTTGTCAGAATTTCCGCAGGTCCGGCCGGAGTGTAAAATTCGCCAGCCTTCTTTCCGGTTTCTGATGCGAACTGACCTATCAGATACTCGTAGGCGTTGCCCAGCACGTCGCCTTCGGCATGAAGAACATCGGCCTGATTGATGACTTTGATCAGTTCGGCGACTGTGGCGCTCTGCTTCGCATCGCCCATGCCCAGACGGTTGGAATAGAGATCAACGTCGTCAAAGATGTTCTCAAAAAGAGGATCGGAAGTTTTGATGTCATTGAAGGCCTTCTGCAGATCCTCGCGTTTGAACGCGTTGTTCTGAGCCTTTTCCGCCAGGGCGAAAAAGGTGATGGACGGTTCGATCACATACAGGCATTCGCCCTTGAGCTCGCTGATGAGTTCGTCGCGATCCTCGCCATTGTAGGCTTCCTCGTAGGCTCTCTGCGCCTCTTCGATAGTCGCCGGCTCGGCATCGTTCAGCAGATCGTATACTTTGGCAAGAAACGTATCCGACAGATACTTGTAAAAGACAAAGCCCAGCAGATAATCCTTGTATTCGTTGGCATCCATTTTGGAGCGAAGCACATCCGCTCCGGCCCACAAAACGCTTTCCAGTTCAGTCATTACTGTCAATCCTTAAAATCATGTATCCGATTTCCGAAAGAGGACAGCGCAGTTCATTCAGCAGGAATCCGCCTGCGCGCAATCTCGGCATCAATCAGGAAACGGTCTAAAGTCAAACATGCCCAAAAGCATTCGTCAATACGGCAATGGTATCATATTACACGCAACAAACGTGCTTCAGCGCCCACAAAAATTGCAGAATTTTGCAAAATACACGCTTTTCAAGTTACAGCAAATCCTAACACACGTTTAGTATAGCAACAACACGACAGAAAAGATCCGGTATCAAAACTCGCATGCCGGCGTGATCTCAGCGATAAACAATCGTCATAGACACCGATATCGCCATTACGCTGCCTTAAAGATTGGAAAAAGCAGCCGCAAACAATGGGAAATGCAACAGTAATCTTGGCAGACCGGCGAAACGAACCTGCCGCCGACAACTCCAAACCTTTGGATATTCGCAGCAAGCAAGAAGGCAATGCGATCAGACGACAGCACGATGCCACGGATCACCGGTTCGGATATTAGCTGCAGGGTAGCTGCACAGTCGCCCCTCTGAAAATCCGGCAAGCGTTCAGTCGCCGCAAGCGGATCTTCTGCTGTCGTATTCTTCCTGCAGATCCTCGACCAGGTATTCGTCGCTCATGCAGTGCAGATCTGAAACACCCCGGCTGACAAGCTTGTACTCTTCCGAGTGGTAAAAGAATTCCAGCGCCTCCCACACCGTGATGCCGCGTCTGTCAGCGAAAAGCTCGATGATCCGCGCGTACTTCATCTGCAGCAGGTTCCGATCCGCTTTCATAGCGCTCATAGCGTTTCGCTCCCTTCGAATCCGAGCTCCTTGTCTATAACCTCCTGAGAGCGAAACGAGATCTGACAATTCGGTTTCTCATATCTGAGTCTGCCGATGGCCTCCGATCTGCCAATCAGCCCATCAAGATAAAGTTCGATGGTGTTGAAGACTCTGTCATCGGCAACGCCGCCTGCAACGATGTCATAGTCGCTAACGTCCGCTCCCCGACGGCAGGCGGCGACAAAATCAAGCCATTGCTCCGAATAGGAATCAAACCGCAAACATTTGTATCTCTCAAATGCGCTCTCGTCAAATTCATAAACCGATATGATGGCGTCTTTGCCCCTGATCTTGAACTTCTGACACCACTTGACAGCCTGATCCCGTAGCGGAGTCGTGTAAAAACCGACCCCGAAATCCACATTCCGTCTGGAGTGAAGAATATCCGGTTTGCCAACTGCAACAAACGAACCGTGATACAGAATCATGGCCAAATCCCTTTTTCTTTCATGACATCCAGTATGTCGTCAACGATGTACTCCCTGCCCTGGGTATGCAGCGCTTCGAAATTCGGGACAATATAGGCCTGCAGAATGTCGCTTTTCACCGCAAGAAGATCATATGCGGTATCGGCGCCCACGCCGAGTCTGATTGCGATGTTTTCAATGCAGAAAACGGCAAATTCCAAATGCATGCGATCCTGGGTTTTATCGGTTTGCGATAACATGGCGCTCCCTTGTTGCCTTGCAGGCGTCCCTTCCGTGATTCATTGGCGATCCCTTCCGCGATTCATTATGGCGTCAAAGCGGTTTTCATCAAACATCGTCACGTTCTAATTTTGAACTGCCGCAAGCAGATTCAGACCACAGTCGTGCCGACGCGCAAAAGAGGCGCCAGACGTGAAAACCGCAAGAGTATGGATGCACCCCGGTCTCACATAACTTCCGCATAACCTGCAGTCGCCGATCGGCGACAACAGTTTCAGACAGATTATGCGGCGCGGACAAACGGTTAAGACAAGTCAGATCCAGACTTAAACAGGATAACCAAACCAAGAATCCTAAGAGAGAATTGCAGAAAAGAAAAGAAAAGGATGAATGCGGAAACTTGAACTGCTCTGAAAGATCAGAAACGAATGCAGAACCGACGAACGGGAAGCTGCCAAGGCGTGGTGGAGGTGGCGGGAATTGAACCCGCGTCCAAAAAGGATCAATCTTCGGTACTACATGCTTAGTTTGCCTTTAATCTCGCAAATGAACTGCGGACAAACGCGCCATCCAAGTGCCAGCCTGAATTAGATTTAACACTTCATTCTCAGGCGGGAAATCCATGCGATCCAGTGAAGGGGTTCTCTCTTGCAAAAGGTCACTGGCAAGCTCGTGCAGAGAGGCTAACTACAGGTTTTTAAGCTGCGATAGCGAAGGTTTCGTCGTTTGCGACTATTTTTTTGAAACAGTTTTACAAGTTGTCTCGGCTTGGCATGCACCTAGGACCTCACTCTTCCTGTCGAAGCCATGTCACCCCCAGGTCTTTGCTTGCGACGGTAACCTAAAACGCCACAGCAAATGTTCTTTGAATATTCAATTATACTCAGACTCAAAAGGAATGCAACATTTTTTCAAAAATTTTTACAAATTTTTTCTGGAGCGATTCTGTGAATTGCGTCTCATTAAACCGGTTGCTAAAATACGCGCATCGTTGATCATGCGTGCATAAGTTCATCCGAAATCCGCTCTGGACTCGTATGAAAAACAATGCATGCCTCTTTTTTTACCAACAGGAGCAAATCATATGGCTATTACTGAAAAGGGAGTTTCCTTCCTGAAGGAGTTCCGCGACTTTGCCATGAAAGGCAACATTCTTGACATGGCGATCGGCGTTGTCATCGGCGGCGCCTTCGGCAAAATCGTATCCTCACTGGTATCCGACGTTATCATGCCGATTGTGGGCAAGATCTGCGGCAACACCGATTTCAAGGACTGGGCGTACACACTGCAGGAGAAGACCGACACCGCCGAGGCGATTGTCATCAGCTACGGCTCCTTCATCCAGACCGTAATTGACTTCATCATCATCGCCTTTGCAATCTTCATGTTCATCAAGGTCATCAACAACCTCAAGAGAGCCATCATCAAGGAAACAAAGGAAGAGGCCGTTGCCGAGCCGCCTGCCGACGTTCAGCTGCTTACCGAAATCAGAGATCTGCTGAAGGAGCAGAAAAACCTGAAGCAGTAATCGGTTTAATCGGTTTCCTTAAAATCAGGACAGCAGAAAGCCGGGACGATCCGCAGGATTCATCCCGGCTTTTGATTTCCCGGCGAATGCGATCGCAGGATGCCTGCAGCCGTCTGACAGTACTCCGCCCCGAAGCGCCCCCGCCAAAGGGGAAGCAGACTGCCGATCAGCGCAGCGAGTGCTTCATGATACGGGCCTTTTCCCGCTTCCAGTCCTCCTGCTTCAGGGAATCTCTCTTGTCGTATTCCTTTTTGCCGTGAACCAGGGCGATTTCGCACTTGACGTTTCTGCCCTTCCAGTAAAGAGCAAGCGGCACGATGGTGTAGCCCTTGCGCTTGACGGCCCCGATAAGTTTTGCGATTTCCTTTTCATGAAGCAGCAGCTTTCTGGTTCTCTGGGGATCGCAGACCACATAGCTGCAGGCCACGTCAAGAGGCGTGATGATGGAGCCGAACAGAAACATTTCGGCGCCCTTGAAAATCACGTAGCCGTCGGAAATATTGACTCTGCCCGCTCTGAGAGCCTTCACCTCCCAGCCCTGCAGCGCCATGCCGGCTTCGATTTTCTCGTCAATAAAGTAGTCGTGTCTGGCTTTCTTGTTCAGGGCGATGGTTCCGCTCTGAGACTTTTTCGCCTTTTTGTCAGCCATTTTCTTCTCCTTGAATTTGTATTGTAAAGGCGGCCTCCATCGACGCGCTCATGCGTCAAGATCCGCCAGATATGAGGCCGGCCTGTCCGGCAGCTTTCGCAAAGATTGCCGCTGGTCGACGCGCAAGGCGCGATCCTGAGGGCAGGTTTTCGTCGGCGCCAGATCCGCTCTGCGGCTCCGCGCCATGCGCTGGCAGATCGCCGGCCGCGCCGATGCCATAACTCAGACGCGCCTGACGGGCTTCTGACTCCGCCATCGCTCGCAGTTTTTTCGCTCGGATCTTGCCGCGGAAACCGCGATCGCTCCGGCCGAGCAAGACCGCAAGGCCATCGCAAGCCGCAACGTCATAACATGATACATTGTAGACCGCCCATAGTCCATTGCAAGTTGACGATCCCGGACAGGCGCGGGTTCCAAACCGCTCAAGACCGCAACGACCGCCGCCTGACGCATGCCGCAGCCGATGACGTCTTTGCAGATCGCGCCGGCGCAGCCATGCCGCCACGCATCTCGATCCCGGCCATCTGCCGGATATCAAGGCTCCGCGCGGTTTTGGCCAGATCCTGTCGCAAATCAAAAAAACGGGTAATGTCTCACATCGGCTTGCGGCTATGGCATATACTGTAGGCATATGACGGCGGCTGTCAGCATCAGATCCGACAGTCCGCATGCTGCAATATCCCTAGGGGGCAGAGAGCTTTAAATGAACGAGAAACTGGATACCGTACTCAAATACCTGGATGAAACGCTGCTTGACAAGAAGATCGCGGTGCGGCTGGCCGTAACCTGCCTGCTGGCGAAGGGACACCTGCTGCTTGAGGATCTGCCCGGCATGGGCAAAACCACTCTGGCCTCGGCGATAGCGAAACTCCTGGGACTGGAATACAAACGGGTGCAGTTCACCTCCGACATGCTGCCGGCCGATCTTATCGGAATGTCGATCTTCGACAGCAAAACCCAGGACTTCACCTTCAAGCCCGGCCCGCTGTTCAGCCAGATTCTTCTGGCCGACGAGATCAACCGCGGCAGCAGCCGCACCCAGAGCGCGCTGCTTGAAGCCATGGCCGAATACCAGGTGTCGGCGGACAAGGTCACCTATCCCCTACCGAAACCGTTTTTCGTCATCGCCACCCAGAATCCGCAGGATCAGAGCGGCACCTTCGTGCTGCCGGAATCCGAGCTGGACCGCTTCACCATGCGCATAGAAATCGGCTACCCGTCCCGGGAGGCCGAAAGACAGATGCTGGAGGGCATCCAGCGCAGCGAGCTTCCGGCCGTGCTCGACACCGCCGAGCTGCTTGCCATGCAGGAGGAAGCCGGAAAGGTGCAGGTTTCAGAGAACGCCATGAACTATCTGCTTGATCTGGTGGATGCGACCCGCTCCTCGGGAAAAATTCCGAATCCGCTGTCGCCGCGGGCCTCCAAGGCGCTTCTGGCGTGCGCCCGGGCATGGGCGTATCTCAAAAAGAGGGACTATCTGCTGTCGGACGACATCCAGGCGGTGTTTCCGTATGTGGCCGAGCACCGCATGAGAAGCGGCGTGGGAACCGTAGGCAGCGGCAACAGTCTGTCGAGAATGATAATTGACATGGTGGATCCCGTCAGATAATGGCCCTGGAAAAACTGCGCAAATACATCTACGACCGGCTCAACCGGTATATGCACCGGCCCATGACGCCGCCTTTGACCGTGGGCTACGATCAGATCAGGATTTATCCCACCGCGGTGGGCTTCGCATATCTTGGCATCGCGGGACTGCTGTTTCTTCTTGGCATCAACTACCAGAACAACCTGATCATCATCATCTGCTGTCTCATGCTCAGCGTGGTGCCCTATGTGATCCTGGACACCTACAAGAACATGAACGGCATTGTTCTGGAGCCGGTTGAAACCGAAAACCGCTTTGCCGGCCAGTCGGTGAGGTTCAGTCTCCATGTCGCCAGCGACCGTCAGAGGTTTGCGGTAAAGATAGCGCCCATGAACGAAGGCGGCATCAGCGAGTTTCACGACACTCTGTCAGGCGGCGACGACATCGGCATCATCTTTCACCCCCAGAAGCGGGGCTGGCTGGAGTCCGGGGCCTACATCATCACCACCACCTATCCTTTCGGCCTGATCTGCTCCCACATCGTCATCGACTTTCATCAGAAAACCCTGATTTACCCGCGGCCGCTGACCGGCAACTTTCATCTGTCGGAGCACGCCTCCTCCACCGGCTCAAAAGTGGCCAGCAGCAGCGACGCCAAAGGCATGGACGAGCTGTCCGGACTGCGTCCCTACCGGGAGGGCGAGCCGCCTTCGCTGATAGCCTGGAAGCAGCTGGCCATGAACCGGGGACTGATGTCCAAGGACTTCACCGCCACGGTGGACGACAGCAACTACCTTGACTTCGACACCCTCAGCGGGGACGCCGAAACCAGAATCTCCGTCATGACCTACGCGGTGCTGCAGCTCAGCTCCGCGGGCCAGACATTCGGAGTGAAAATCGGAGGCGCCGTCATCGAACCCGATCACGGAGAGGAGCACAAAACCAAAGCTCTGACCGCCCTGGCGCTCTGGGGCAACGAAAAGATCTGATCCCGGCTCCGCCGCCGGACAGTCCTCTGAAATCAGAGCTCTGCCAGGCCTGCGCGCCGCTTTTGCGCAGGTATGATCTGATTTACGATCTGAGCCGCCGCATGACAAAGGCAGGAAGCATTCTCACCGCCAGCATGGCGTATCGCCACCAGAAAGGAGCGTACACCACCGCCTTTCCCGCCAGCAGCGCCCGCGCCGCTGTCCTTCCCACCGCATCGCAGTCGGCGGCAAGGCGCATGTCTTCCCTTCCCGCGGTCATTCTGGTTCTCACCAGTCCAGGCTTGAGGATCGTAAACCTGCATTTTTTGCCTTCCTGGAAGCAGCGCATCGCAAGTCCCTCCGCAAAGACCGAAAGACCGGCCTTGGAGGCGCCGTAAAGATAATTGGATGCCCTGCCCCGATCTCCCGCCACCGACGAGATGACACAGATCCGGCAATCCTGATCGCCGTACTTTTCCGCAAGAGCGGACAGCCACATGGCCGGCCCCTCCAGATTTACCCGAAAAAGCTGAGCAATCTCTTCACCCTCGTGCAGCGCCGAGGATGAACCCAGAATTCCCTGAGCGACAATCGCAAGATCAAGCCGATCCGGAAACTTCGCAAGCATCTCCCGGATGCCGGCCTCTGACGAGATGACTCCGGAAACCGTTCTGACGTTCCAGCCTTCAAGCGCGCTGGCGGCCACCAAAAGCCTCTTTTCGTCCCGTCCCGCCAGCAGCGCCTCATCGGCGGGGGGAAGATTTCTCAAAATGGCGACGGCAATCTCGGAGCTTCCGCCCACTACGGCGATTTTTGAAAATTTGCGTTGCGACACAAAACCCTCCTTGGCCTTGACGCCTGAGAAACTTTTACTGCAGCCGCAAGCGGCGTGATCAGTTCGCCAATGACCGCCCGCGGCCGATGAAATCGGCGCTGACATCCGCGCCGGCAAATCCGAAATCGCATGAAGCGTTCGTAGACCATAAACCCGAATCAGAGCCGGCGCGTATTTTTCAACCTTCTGAATCTGACGCTCCCAGGAGTGAGGAATGAAACCAGGAAGAGCGGCTGCGGACATTTTAGATTACGATCCAAACAGGTTGCTTCAGCCGCCTGTTTCACAGACAGATTGACGAAAACGAACTTCGCTGACTGCTACCAAAAGATGCTCATCCAGGAAGAATTCCAATAATCACGATTCTTGTATTCGTCCTTGAATTTTTTCGACAGCATGTAGATGGCTACGCAGAAAACGGCTCCGATGGCCCATATGATAAGCATCATTACCGTCCATTCGTTGAAGTGACTTAAAAACTCGGCCATTTATCACCTCGTCAAAGCGCGCAAATTACGATCAGGAGCATCCGCGATTTTTTTTCAAATCGCGATCGCCTACCTATGTAGTTATGGTCGTCTAGGAGATTTTTAAAACCGTTTTCCGCGCTTTTAACCGAAATTTTTCGAATTCTGTATCTGATGCCGCGTTTTCAAGCGGTTTCTGACCAGTTGCGCATCGCGCCCTGCAGGCAAAACGCAAAGGATCCCATCGCTTGGACTGCGCGCATATCCGCTGTCACACAGGAACAGTTATGCTGCATACGGGCGTTTCAGCTGACTACGAAACTACTGCACAGCTGCGCATGGCGGCCTGCAGGACTGCCTACCGGCGCTTGGGCAGGGCACATTTTCTGTTCTCCGGGAATTTACGCCTGGGCGCAGCACACGCATTCCGGACCGGAGAAGATCATGGCGTAGGCCTTGATCCGTCTGCCTTTGAATTCCAATGCCGATCTGTATGAACGCGCCTGCTCTGTCGCCTCCTTTTTCAGACTTTCAATCTTCGAGTCTGTAGCCTCTTTTTTAGCCGCATACTTGAGTTCCATGAGATAAACGCACTCATTCTCCGTTCCATCGTTGACGGTGACAACCAGATCCGCATATTTTTCGCCCGCTGCCGGAATTCTGATGGATTTCTGCATTTCCGCATAAACGTCGGAGGTGGAAACAAGTTTGGCATGAAGGACCAGATTCAAAGCCATTTCGCTCATATGGAAAAGAACCTGATTGGTGAAGATCGAGCTTAAAAATTCCGTGCAGGATCTTGCAAAAGACGAAATATCATCACTGACGGCAAGCAGGGATGATACGTCAAGTCCCTGCTTCCGGAACAGCCGGTTCGATTTCAATTTCAAATCAACGGCGCAGCCGGCAAACAGTTTTGACATGAATAGATTGGGTATCTTTAGCGCCAGTCTGTCGTTTTTTGACAAATCCGGATCAATGGTGAGATATCCAAGATAATACAGCATGGACAGAAGCTGATTTTCATCATATCGATCCGTTTTGTTTGTCGCGCTGTTCAGATTGATGTTCTGGGCGAGTTTCGGGGTATAAAAGGTTTTGCCCTCAAGATAGCCGTTGATGACCTTGTCGGCCAGATCGTCCTCGGCCATAACAAACAGCTGTCTGAGTTTCGAACCGTCATGGTCCGATGCGGGATCCAGATAATCCTCAGGCGAAATCAGCGCGTTTGCGCAGCTCATTTCATTCAGATAATAAAGACACATGGACGAGTTGAAGACCGTGTTTTTAGCCTGCCTGCTGAAACAGTATCCGTCATATACCGGTTTCATTCGGGAAATTATCTCATCGGCCGTCGCGCCTATTTTTTTCAAATCCACCAGCTGAGGTATGATTTTTTTCAGTTCGTCCTCGGTAAGACCCGCATAATTGTTGAAGCATTCCCTGGATGTGACGTTCAGAGAAATATTGAACCCCGAGGTAAGAGAATCCAGGGAAACGGAGGAAACCCCGGTAATGAATGTTTTGGCGACAAGACTGGATGCGTATGCTTTGATGTTGGCGTAAAAGGATTTTAAAAATCCCTGGGATCTTGTGATTGTGCGAAACATTTCCATATTCTCGGAGAGAAGCTCGTTCGCGAAATGGTCATATTCGTCAATCATGACATAAAGCGATTTTCTGCCGGAATACTTTTTAAAACTGTTGAAGAAAGCTTTTATAAAAACGGAGGGCGATTTCCTGTCGTTGTCCGACGGATTGAAAACAAAATCAGGGTATCTTCCCATGAAATCCAGTATTCCGGACTCGATTGCCCCGTTGAAATCATCTATCAGATTATCCAGATCCTTTCCGTAAATGCCTGAAAAATCAAAATTAACAACGTGATAAGTATTGTGTCTCTCCAGATTCTTCCCGTATATGCTGGTTCCGGAAAACAGCTCTTCGTATCTGTCGCCGTAGGAAATGTCGTAAAAGCATTTGAGCATATGAACGAAGGTGCTTTTGCCGAATCTTCTTGGCCGCAGCAGAACGGGATACAGAGTCATGCCGTCCGAATCAAGAAACTCGATTATTCCGCTCTTGTCAGCGAAGGCGCGATTAAGGCGTCTAAAATCCTCGTATGCGACTTCGCCATAAGGAGAATTCAGCAATTTCACAGGGCTTTCTGACATGTAAACATCCCTCTGTTCTTCACACTATTTTTCGCAACAAAAAAAGATTGCGAAAAATCTTTAAACCCACATCTATTCTGCTGCTAGAGTATGAACATTTTTGGAAATCAGTAATAACTCCAAAACGACTCTAAAATGTATGCTCCGCAGGAGCTGATAACCGTAGATATGCTACCAAGATTCAAGTAGATAAGTGTCACAAGTTCTCTAGTACGGAAATGGTAATTCATGATACATTTCTGGACAAACTGCGGTTAGGCACAAAATCTGACTCAAAATATTGCTCTAGGAACAACTGTCATTGGCATTGACATAGTCAAAACGCCAATGACAGTGCACGCATCAAAAAAGCCAGTTTGAAAAGTCAACACGCTACCGAAGTCTGAATAATACATAGAGGAATAGCCATGTCAGTTCCATGATAGCAAATGATCGAAGCTTGCATGACCCGTCAGTCTTACTTTTCATTGAAGTTCCGCTTCTTTTTGTGAATAGTTCAATAGATACTTTTGACCATTCAGTTGCCTTCCATCCAACAGCTCACCAATGCTCCCGCTCAGAATCTACCAAAAGATGCTCATCCAGGAAGAATTCCAATAATCACGATTCTTGTATTCGTCCTTGAATTTTTTCGACAGAATATAAATGGCTACGCAGAAAACGGCTCCGATGGCCCATATGATAAGCATCATGACAGTCCATTCGTTGAAGTGACTAAAAAACTCAGCCATATCTCACCTCGCAAACTCTAGCGAATTCAAATCTAGCACATCATCGATTTTTTCAAATCTGACCCATTCTCTCAAGTAGTTATATTCATTTGGGAAAATTTTAAAATAGTCTTCCACATTTTTATCAGAAATTTCGTCAACTCTGTACCTGATATGCGCCGGCCCTTTAAGTAAAAACTGCTTTTTTACCGCTTTCTTTACATTTTCTTGGAGATTCTCTGCGTAACAATGAAGTTCGTAAATACGCCGATGAATCTCCGCCTCCTTCTCAGGAAATTTTTCGAGCTGACTCTGCAGATCATTTTGAGCATCTCTGACCGCCTCAAAAACGTACCTATACAGGCGCTGGTCAGGCATCCAGTCATATGGATTGATATAAACAGGACCTTTGTCATAAAAGCCGGCGATGTCGTTACGATACTGACTTAATTTATGGTTATGCGACAGGTTGTATCTCGTCGGAGCAAGCGGCTGTTTAAACACTGGGGTTCTTGTTGTTCCTGCTTCATGCAGTGCAGCCATCCCTCGTAAGAAGGAGTCAGATACAGTTGCACTTTTAGGTGGAGTCACATACCTCTGAATGTAAGGCAAATCAGGTTTTGTTACAGGTGTTCTAGTAGCAGAAGGATAAAACAGCTCCCAAAATCCTCTCACATAGTGATTTTGCGGCTGGGTTTCTCTATTATCAAACGCATATAACTGTGCAGTTGTTAAGGGCACCTGCGGTGAACGATGATTCCAAAGGGCCATATCCCAGATTGAAAGACTCTGAGCCGTATGAAGATTTGACGTTCCCGTCAAGTAATTTGTAGGTTTATTATACATTTTTTCTTGTCTTTCAAGATATTTCATAAAAAATTCTTCTCCCGAAGTGTAAAAAGGACAAAATTTTACATAGTGATTTTAAACGTCTAAAGACTAATCATATTGTCATAGTTAAGTCAATAACTTTTCCAAACTTTTTTGCTAATAATTTGCTTCGAAACAGATCAGCGTGAACTAGTCAATTCTACTTCTATAAACGCCCGCAAAATGGCATATCGCCCAAGCCTGATGCCAAGATAGCAAAGCAGCTGGCCTCGATCTCCGCAATCAAAAATCCAAAGGAAATATTTCCTTCATCGTCGATATGACGATTGCATGATTGAAATCTGCTGAGGATTCACAACTTTTTTGCATGACGCCCGTGATAGACTTGACGATGCGTTGAAGAAACCGGAATCCGGCGGCGCGCCGCATGATCTGCGTGTCCGGCGGCTGGGAAGCGCGCTTCATGAAGCGAAGCCAGGATCGAGATTTTCGGCATGAAAAAACGCGGGTCCCCCGGCCCGCGGCAAACTTTTACGGAGACCATAGCATATGGCGGAAGGACAGCTGGCATACCAGCATCAGAAAAGAACCATGATCCTGTTTTGCATCTGCTACGCACTGTCGGTAATTCCGCTGATAGGCGTGATCGACAGCGTCATAGTGCTGATCTCCATGTCATGCATCGTCTACCGCTACGGCGAAATCATCAACAGGTTCAGGGAACATCCGAAATATCTGGAAAAGGCGGTCATCGTCGCGTGCGTGGGACTGATTCTGTTTTTTCTCGTCAAAAACGGCTTCAGAGTGCATCTGGTCAACGCCTTCATAGATCTTCTGATCTGCTCCATCGCTCTGAAGTTTCTGGAGCAGACCAGGCAGCATGATCTGATTGTTCACATCATGTCGCTGCTTTTTCTTTCGGCCATACCGTTCATATTTCACTTTGACTGGTATATGCTGGCCTACCTGCTGCTGGTGGCGTTCTTCGACTTCTGCGCCCTGATGTCGCTGTTCGCCCACCAGAGCATGAAGCACCTGTTCCGATACACTTTCAAAACTCTTGCCATGGCCCTGCCCCTTGGCGCCGTGGTGTTCGTGGTGCTGCCGCGTTTCAATCCCTTCTGGCAGATGCCCAGCAACCCCGTAGCAGCCACGGGGCTTGGCGAGGAGATCGACTTCAACTCCGTGTCAAAGCTCATCGAGGACAGCTCGGTGGCCTTCAGAGTCCGCTTTGACGGAAAAATTCCCCGGGAAAGGTATTTCACCGCCACCTTCTATCCTCTGTTCGACATGACCCGGCAGAGTTTCCTGATATCGGGGGAGATGGCACGCTTTGAAAGCCGGCTTGGACTGTTCAGCCGTCAGGATCAGAGAAGAAGGCTGCCCTACAACTTCTCATCCGGCCTGACCTACCACATGTTCGTGGAGCCCAGCCAGAGGCGGTGGATCCCGCAGCTGGATCCGTCCCTGTCCGACAACGATCAGATTTTCTACACCAGCTACCGGACCTGGGTTGACCGGGTTCCCATCACCCAGCCGCGGTACTACAAGTTCAAGTACATCGACTCCCTTACCGATCAGGAATATGTTCTGCGCACCAGCATAGGCAGAGACCAAAAGGATGCCGCCACCGCCTACCTGCTGAACACCGGATACTACCGCTCGAATCCGAAAACACGGGAGCTGGTGAAACAGTTCCAAAGCCAGACATCCTCGGATGCGGAATTCGCCCGCAGGATTCTGGAGCACTTCCGGACCGAAAATTTCAGATACACCCTCAGTCCCGCCAGGATCAGCCCGAATTCCCGCCACGTCATCGACGAATTTCTTTTCAGCAACCGCAACGGCTTCTGCAACCACTACTCGGCCGCCACCGCCTATATGCTCCGTCTTGCCGGCATTCCGGCCATGGTGGCCGGAGGATACCTTGCCGGAGAGATAAACACCGAGGACGACTTTGTGACGGTTAGAAACTCGGACGCCCATTCCTGGGTGGTGGCGGCCATCGACGGACACTGGGTGAGAATCGATCCGGTAACCGCCATCGCGCCGGACAGAATCGAAAAGTCGTACTACGATCTGGCATCTCCCGCCTCCATTCCTGTCACCTCCATCGAAAGATACCGCACCAATCCGGTGATCTCATGGTTCAGAAACAAGATGGATGCGCTGGAGTTCAGATGGAACAGCATGATCCTCAACTACAATTTCTCCGAAGAGGCGGGCTTTCTGACAGGTTTTTTCTCCGAGCACGCCATCGCCGCATCCATCATGCTGCTGCTTTCCTTCGCGACGGTGATCTATTTCACCATGCTGCTGGCCAGGGTTCTGACGCGCAAAAACACCCGCTCCCTGATTGCCCAGGAGTATTTCAGGTTCGTCGACGCAATGAAGGAAATGGGACACGAACGGATGATCTCGGACACTCCAGAAAGTTACCTCGCCCGTCTGCTTCCTGCGCTGCGCAGCCAGGAGATGAGGAATTTCGCCGTCCTGCTGACCAAGACCGTAAACGACATTCTCTACCGGAATGCGGAAAGCGAAAAAGAAGGGCTCAAGCGATTGAAGGCCTTGAGAAAACCTCTCGACAGCGCCGTCAGGGCCGAGCTTAAGGCCAGAAACGGCTGAATACCGGTTCAAAGCCATATGACGGAAAGACCGGCGCAAGGAAGCCGGCGGAAACGCGATCTGCAAACGACTCTTCCATCACAGCGACGACCGGCATAAATGAGCGTCTCTCAATGAGCGACGGAGGGATCGGACGGAACATCGGAGGGATCGGATGACGCGCCTTCAGGATCGGAGGAAACGCCCGGATCGGAATTCTCCGTTTCCTTGTACTCGCCTCTTTCAATCAGCTTCCGCTTTGCCGCCTCATGGAGCTCCATCAGTTCCGGATCCCCGGTGTAAACGAATTCATCGGCGTGGGCGTAGGCGAAACGGTAGTTGCCCTCCTCCATGTAATGACGGATCCCCTTCAGAATGAAGTCGCGATTGTCGGTAAACCGCTTCATGGCCTTGCGGTGCTGATAATTGAGCACATCCTGCTGCGCCTGCGCATGAGTGTCCACCAGCGGATCTCCGGTGTAGCTGCGCCACCATCCGTAAACGGGAAACAGCAGCAGGATCAGAACCGCCGCCACCCGGATGGACTCGGTGAGAACGTTGGACTTTCTGAAAACCTTGTAGAAGGTGTCCGGCATAAGAAAGAGCGAGGCGCCGATGACGCAAAGAGCCAGGGGCACGTAATAAAGAAGCAGGAGAATGCCGGTCCAGCAGAGAACGCTTCCTGTCATGCGGCAGATTTCGTAGATCAAAAGACGCATACTATTCCTCCCGTGAAGCCGTCGGACAGCGCAGGCCACCCGTCAGTCTGCACTCTACAGCCCATTATAAGACAAGTCGCGGGCAAAAAACTCCGCTGACGCCACGGACTTATCTCAGGCGCAAATGACATGCGCGCGCCGCGGCCGGCTGAGGAACAAGCCTCCGTCCGAAAGCGGATCCGGCCAAGGCAGGGCATCGGGATACCGGATTAGGAAATATACCATGATCCTTGTAGGATATTTGCCATATCAATGTAGGCAGGATCTGTTGTCTGATGTAGGCGTTCAGGCAGACAGATAACGTAACCTGTTGATTTATATAGAAGCTGTTTCCTGATATGTACTCTTGAGACCCCGGATCCGCGACCCTGACGGGTTGTTTTGAAAAAGGTTTTGGATAAAATAATGATTGTTGCAGGAAGCAATATCGGCATGGACGCCGATTGATCAGGAAGATAAGATCGAATTACAACAGATGTGCTTACAAATGTGTTTTTGATCAGGGCAGACAGGAAGTCTGCCCTGTTACTATTCACACTCCCGGGGACAGCCTCCCCGGATGTGCATAGCACCATCCAATACACCTCACACGCAACAACCCTGTCTACTACCCTAAAATACCAAAAAAAATGTGATACAAGGATCAAATTTGAAAAATAATTTGTGAGACAAGGATCACGCTTTGATAAATTTGCTTGATTAACCCTCCGACCCCCGTTTTAATGTCAATACAGTGAATGGGGGTGTCTATGAACACTAATTTC
>JAFURY010000155.1 GCA_017480795.1 Succinivibrionaceae bacterium | reverse complement strand
GGTAAATCTGCTGAAGGAATGCGGCATGGAGAACCGTCTTGAGGATGTTCTGACCTGGTACGACGGCTACAACATCGCTGGAAAAGAAATGATCTGTCCGTGGAGCATTATGAATTTCCTTTGGGAGGCTCTTGAACCTGGCAAGGATCCCGACACGTTCCCGCCGAGAAACTACTGGGCCAACTCTAGCGGCAACGACATTCTGGAAATCTGCATGAAACGCGCAAAGGCAAACACATCCAGACGCCTGCAGAACCTACTTGACGGCGGAACGGAGGTGATCAAAGAGCGCGAGTTCACCACCTATCCCGATATCGCCGCAAACAACGATTTCGATGTCTTTGCCACCATGATGATGCATACCGGATATCTCACCGTTGACAAAAACGCTACAGCCGCTGCAGGAGAGACAGTCGCGGTCAGGATTCCGAACCGGGAGGTTCTTGAGTGTTTCAGGGACAAGGTCAACGCCGTGTTCGGCCGTTCAAATCCGGTGTGGCTGGAAAAATCCCAGGAACTGCTGGCGGCGCTGTTTGCCGGCGATGCAGACAGCGCGGCGACAATCATCAGAAGCATGCTGCTCTCGTTTTTGAGTTCAAGGGACTCCTCGTATGAAGGTTTCTACCATGCCTTTCTGTTGGGAATTCTGGCCATAGCGACAGATGAGGCGGAGGAGGATGTGGACTTAAAATCCAACAGCGAGCGCGGAGACGGCTATTCCGACCTGGTTCTCTGCGATGATGACAAAGCCGTTGCGGCGATCATCGAGTTCAAAAAATCCGACAGCCAATCCCGTTCGGCATGGAAAAAACTCTCGGCGGAGGCTCTTGAGCAGATCGACAAGCAGAACTACGACTTTAATCTCCGGGAGGATTACGACGTGGTTCACAAGTACGGCATCGCCTTCCATGGCAAGCACTGCATGGTGGCGCACAAGGAATGCCGGAACGAAAACTGAACGAAGGCTCGGAGATTATCCAAACGGCGCAGCGCATTTTCTGCTCTGAGCCGAGATGCCTCATTCTTCAGACTTTTTATCCGCTCCTGCTGTTTGATGAAGTTGCTGATACGTACGCATACCTGTCCGCACACAGTGATTGTCGCCTGACCGGCGACCATCTGCTGGAAAGTCATAAATAGTGTATCTGTGGCCGAGGATATTGCTGTCATGATTGACTGTCCGTTATCGACCTGATGAACATTGTTCTCGTTGTTCCCTACGCTTGGGATTTATCCGTGCTCATATCTGCCGAGGCAGAAGAGACGGCAGAAACCAAAGATACAGAGGTTGAAGCCAAGGGCTAGGGCTAGGGCAAGTCCGAGGCCACGGACTCTGACGCAGAAGCCGGCGACTTCCCTTTTAGTTTCGCCACATATTCCTCCAGCGCGGTCACCTTCTGCTTCAGCTCGTAGTTTTCCTTCAGCAACGCAGTATCTCGCCGCCGTGCTCCTTGCCTGAAGTCGGCATTTTGTATCCAACCTCATACGGCTCCGGATTGAAGTCAGGAATGTATATCCGATTGTGCAGGTCAGCAGGAACAATGCGATCTCTCAATTACTCAAAGAAGATTTGCTTTTGACTGTTGCGGTAAGGATAATAACTTTTAGATAACCTTTGGCTTGCGTTAGTCACAAGGCTTTGACGCATGCGCACGGAGATTAAGCTATGACTTGCTCGGCAGATGATTTTCCAGTCGGCATGGAAGATTTTGAAAAACTGATAACCCGCGGAAAAATATACATCGATAAAACGAAATACCTGGAAAAACTGGTTAATTCGGGAGCGGACGTGACTTTGCTGCTAAGACCCCGCCGGTTCGGAAAAACTCTTTCCATGAGCATGCTCCAGAATTTTCTTGAACTCAACTATGCGGATCCC
>JAFURY010000154.1 GCA_017480795.1 Succinivibrionaceae bacterium | reverse complement strand
CCTATGGGCGATCGCCCTCTGAAGACCGGCAGAATGTCGGAAATCCTGACCCTGCTTCTTTCGCTAACCGCAACCCGTGGAAACCTCCGAAACCCACGCTTGTGGGCGTAACCTGCGGCCGGTGGCGTTTCTCCAAGGGAAGAACCCTTGCCTATGGGCGATCGCCCTCTGAAGACCGGCAGAATGTCGGACGCTTCCAAAGGAACATGATCCAAGTGAAAAACACTTGATAAATATCGCTCTTAAGATATATCAAAAGAATTACGCAACGCATCATTGAAATTTACGATCGTGTGAATATGGCTAGGGGTGGTCGGTTTTTATCGTGTTTCGGGAGAGTTTTAGATCCCCCCTTGCACCGGATTTTTGCACCGCTCACGGGAAAAATGTGCTACAAGTCAAGTAATAGCAACGTTTTTTGAAAATTTAGATACCTCCGAGCAGGAGGTCACCTTCTTCAAGTACGTAGGCGACGCCGGACAGGCGACCCTCAAGACCGCTGCGGAAAACGGATCCAACATCTGGGTCAAAGTGCAGTGGGCGAACGGCGACGAGGCCAAATTCCAGGCCGCAATCTCCGGATATGCCATTGTGGGCGGCGGCAACGAAGACGGCGTAAGAGCCAAGATCACCATGCGCATCAACGGCGACGTATCCTTTACTGACGCTTCTTAATCCTCAGTGTCAGCCTCCTTGCTCGGCCGGGGGCGGATTGAAAAGACTGAGCGCCATTTGACACTTCGAGGATTGATTATGAATACCCTTAAATCGAAACTTTCCGCCATGACTCAGGTTCAGCCGGTTCCGGTATCCGCCGACGAAATCGAGCCGGGATATACGCTGTTTCTGCGACCTCTGAAGGGCGGCGAGCTGTGCTTCTGGAGAGAAAAGACGCTTGATAAGGCCGGTTCCATGTACGACTCCAGCAACACCGAAAAGCTCATGCTGGGCATCGCGCTGTCTCTGGTGGACAAGAAGGGCGAGAGGATCATGACGCCGGAAGAATACGGCACGCTGAACGACCTGCCGCTTATGGTTCTGGATCGTCTCATTCAGACCTTCTTCAAGCTGAACAATCTGGGCGTCGCCACAGAGACGGAGAGCGAGACCGACTTAAAAAACTCATCAGAGGCAACACGGGACGCCTCATAGTCCGTGTTGCAAGGGAACTGCGCATCACCCTCACCGAGGCCTTCGAACTGCCGGCAAGCGAGCTTCTGCTGTGGCAGAGGGTCTACGAGATGGAGCATGAGGAGATGGATGAACTGCGCAAAGGGAAGAAAACGGAAAGTTTGTCTGCCGACGGTTTTAGGGCAAAACTGAAGAATTCCTCCCATGGCGGAAAAGTTTGATCTGTCTTTTACATGTTTCTGAGGATTTTTGGCATGATAACGCTGTCCAACAACAGAGGTTATCATGGAAATTGTATTTACTTTAATATGCTTGGCGCTTTTGCTCGCCCTTCCTTATCTTGTTTGGCTTCTATTCCATCGGGAGAGCCAGTACCCGCGAGGCAGGGTTGAACTTCTGCGCGACGAAAGGGGCAAGTATGTCATGGGGGACGATGGGAAACCTCTGGTTGTAGATGAATACGGCAAGATTTTCACCTATGACCAGGGCATGTCCCACATGAGAAGAGGGATCAGGAATCAACGGTTTAAGGATGGCTGCTTGGGCTGGATACTGAGTCTTTGGTTGTTTAGACTTTTGAACAGAAAGTGACTCATGTCTTCATGATACCGGCAAGCCTCCATCTTTGGGGGCTTTTTTGTAGGTGACAGTATGGCTAACAGAGTAAACTTTGCGGGAAATGTAATTGCGCTGGAACATTCGCAGTTCAATGCGTCGCTGAACCAAATTCAGGCGAATGTGAAAAACTGCTCGAATACATGTGTACACAGCTTTAACTCAATTCAAAATACGTTTGTTTCCATCACTCGGAATATGGGACAACAGGCCGGAAGACTCGGTTCCATATTTCAAAATCTGACAAGAAACATTTCCCTGGAGTCTGTTTTTCGAAATGTTATCTCCAACATGCAGGGCGCTGAACAGGCGGTTTCATCATTGGTTGCTGTCACGGGCGATCTGCAAACAGCCAGAGGTCTGTTCAATCAGCTGAACGACGTCTCCCGGGAAATTCCTCAGTCTTTCGACGAAATCACTCAATCCGCATTAATCCTGAACAAGACGGGTCTCAAACCGACGGCTGACAATATCAAGTCGCTGGCCGCGATCTCCATCGGCACGGGGCAGTCCATAACGTCGGTCGCTCAGGCCTTCGGGAACGCCGCCATGGGCAGGCTCAAGTCCCTTCAGCAGCTGGGCATCACGGCCGTTCAGGAGGGCGACAAGCTCAAGCTTACCTATCAGGGCGTGACCGAAACCATCAAGGCGGACACGCAGTCCCTTATGGGATACATGAACTCTCTGGCCGAAAACAAATTTGGCGAGACTATCGAGTACCAGATGAGCGGACTGACCGGGGCGACCAAACTCTGGGGCGAGGCTTGGGGCGATCTCTACAGAGCCATCGGAGAAAGTGGCATCGGCGACGCGATAGGCGACATAATGCGGACGGCTGTCAGAGCGATTGACGGTGTCACGGCCGCCTTGAACGACCCTGAAATATCTCAGGCGATAGGCGGATTCGGCAGGTTGTTTACTGGCGCTTTCAACACGATCATAGATGGTCTTGAGAAACTGTGGACGCCGTTCTCCAACTTCTTCAGCTCGTTAAGCATAAGCGCGGACGCCAACTGCAAGGGTTACATCGGTTACTTTGAAGGATGGTTTGACTTTGTTCGCCTGGGCTTGGGTGACATGGTTGATTGGATCTCAAGGTTCTTCGATTACGCATCAGCAACGGCGCAAAGATTCGGCAGCAACCTTGCTCAATTCGTCCATGGAACAACAAGAGAGGTGGCGTCCAAGGCTGATATCGAAGTCAAAATGACCTCGTATCTGCAGGACAAAGATCTCGGCGAGAACTCGATCCTGCTGAACCGTCGCACCGGCAAGGCGGACATCAGCGCGATCGCGCGTCTGCCGGCGGACAACGAGATCAGACAGGAATACGAGCGGGTAAAGTCTGCTGTCTGGGAAGCCAACAAGGGCCTTGAAGGTCAGCAGAAAACCCTTCAGGAGCAGTTTGATGCGATATGGGACCAACACAAGAAGGGCAGGAACAAGAAGTATGACGAACTTGCCGATGCTCATGCGAAACTGCTTGAGAAACTGGGCAAAGGTCCGAATTTCGACAGAATAGGCAACAATCCGATCGGCAACGGCGAGGGCTCTTCCGGCGGCAAAGGTGGCGGCGGAAGCAGTCGCCTTGAGGCTGACAGACGCGCCTTCGATCAGCTTGCCCAATCCCTGGAGAGAGCGAGGGTTCAGTCGCTGTCGGCTCTGCAGCAGGAAGAGATCGAATATCAGAAACACATAGCCACCATCACGGACGCCCTGAACAGACGCGTGGTATCCGAGCAGGAGGCAAAAGCGCTGCTTGAGCAGGTGGAGTTCCAGCACCAGGAAAATCTGAACAAGATCCGGCAGGATGCGGAAGTCAAACTTGCCGAAATGCGGGGCGATCCGATTGCCAAACTTCAGATGCAGTACTCTCAGGAGCTTGAGGCTCTGGAGCAGTTGCACGCTGACAAGCTTGCCAGCGAGGAGGTTTACCTTCAGTCCATGACGGCGCTCTATGACCGCTATTATGGCGAGATGTCCAAGAAGAACGAAAAGGACAAGAAGGGCAAAGGCAAGGACGGTAAAAAGGATGCGTCCATTCTGGGTATTTCAACTGAAGCTCTGGATAGCGTGGGGAAGTCGCTTGATATGGTTTCCGGCGCATTCTCTCAGATGACTGCCAATATGGATGAGTCTTCCGGAGCGTACAAAACCTTGTTTGCGGTTGAAAAATCATTCGCTTTGGCAACCGCAATGGTGAACGGCATGGCCGCCATTGGCAAAGGAATGGCCACGGCCACAACCTGGTACGAGTGGGCGGCTGTTTACGCTCAGGCAATCGCCATGGTGGGCAATATAGTCAGCACTATATCTTCCGTCTCCATGCACGACAAAGGCGGTTCAATACCGGCGGGAGAATACGGCATCGTAGGCGAAATCGGACCGGAACTTGTCAGGGGTCCTGCAAGCGTCACATCAAGGAAAGACACCGCCGATTTGCTTTCTCAGCGGGGAGAGACAAGCGTGGTTGTCAACCTCATAGAAGACGCCTCAAGGGCGGGACAGGTGGAAAAAGAGGATACGGACGAGGCGACGATAATTCAGGTCTGCGTCGCGAATATCCACCGTGGCGGGGAACTTGCCGATGCAATATCAAACACCTATGGCGTCGCAAGACAAGGAGTGTAAATGATCGCATATCCGGGAACGTTGCCAAAACCGTTGCAGTCGGACTTCAGCATGAAATTTCAGCCGAACATTCTCAGGGACTCGGAGGAAAACGGATACCAGGAGCAGAGACTGCTGTCATACAACAACCCTCAGTCCTTGTCGGGGCGATAATGCTCAACACGATCGAGGAATATCAGACGTGGCTTGACTTTATCGAGAGACTGAACGACGGCAACGACTGGTTCGGCATCGAGATGCTTGGAACGAACTACAAGCCTTAATTTCCTGAAAAACGTTAAACGCCGAGTTTTTTTCAGCCACTCGATCCTACGATCTCGTTGCTACGGATTCTTGTTTTTTGCGCCTTTTGGCCTTCCTGGTTTGCGTTTGATTTTTGGTGGTTCGTTTGGATCCT
>JAFURY010000066.1 GCA_017480795.1 Succinivibrionaceae bacterium | reverse complement strand
TCAACATCGTTACTCTTCGTCACCTCCTTCAGCAGGGTAGGAGGGGCGGATGCTACGGCTCAGTTTTCCGCTCCTGTCATGCTGCCGTCATGGGTGGGGACGTTGCATTTGACACCCATCCATGGGGTGTGAATAGTAACGACGGATTGAAATTGAATTTAAAATTATTATCCGTGTAACGGACTCATTGCGAGACGTATTTTTTTTCGTCTTGCATGGAATGCCCGATCACGAAGCCGCATGTTCTTTGTTTCTGTCGTTCAACATTGCTGTCGTTCGTCTGCCTGCAGGCGATGCTTGCTGTCTGATCTTCTCCTTTTCATTCGGAAGAATTCTATGAAACTGTCTAAATCCTTGCTTTCTGCGCTATGTCTTGGAGCGGCCGGTTTTACCCAATTGCCGGTTTGCGCAGCCGACGAGCCTGCCTCCATGGAAATTGCCAAATATCCTCTTTACGTGGGCAGCGGATCCCTGCCGCCGCTGGTGATGGTCATGGTAGGCCGGGATCACAGCATGTACTACGAAGCCTACAACGACATGACGGATCTCGACGATGACGGCAAGATAGACGCCATCTTCAATCCTGCCGTGGTTTACGACGGAATTTTCGAGAGCAATCTCTGCTACTCCTACAACGGCAAGGAATTCGATATTGCCGGCGTGGCCACCGCGACGCCCGTTGCGTTTCATGGCCGCGACTCGGTGGTCTATACCTGCAGCAAGCAGTTCAGCGGAAACTTCCTCAATTATCTCACCGCAAGCCGCATGGATCTGGTGAAGCGCATTCTCATTGGAGGACAGAGACTGATTGCGAACAGCGAGGGCGTCACCGCCACGGCCAGAAAAGCCGATCTGCCTTACATAACCAGACAATGGATCCCGCATGACACTCATGCCTGGGCCAAGATCTTCAATCCGGCGGACTACGCCGCAAACGGCGGCAGAAACTGCCCTCTGGGAAGCGGCAGCTGCACCATTGACAAATGGACTCCTTACGACAGCGATCGGGGCTACATGTTCGGCAATATGCAGCGGCGCATGTACGCCATGGAGTTCGAATGCTCAGCCACGGGCGACTGCAAACTTCTAAGCAAGTATTCCCTCGGATCCATCGAAAAGGCGGCCGCCCTCGCCGGAAATGAAAGAGCCGACTATCTTGACGGTCATGTGTTCGTATGGAACTGGCTTGCCAGAGAATCCGGTCCGGTAGGCGGCGTGGCAGGCGGCGGCGTCGGCGAACAGAACTGCAGCGGAACCACCTGCGAGACCGGCATTACCGCGCCTGGCGGCAACGGTGCGGTAAGCGTTACCGTAAACGCCTACAACCTGGTGGTTCAGTCCTGCAACGAAGGCGCTGCCGGCGTCGCCAATCTTTCATCCCGCTGCAAAAAATATTCGGACAAGTACAACACCGTGGGTCTGCTTCAGCAGTTTTCCGATACTTCCAGCGTGGATGCGTATTTCGGTCTCATCACCGCCGCATGGGAGCGGAACAGCAAAGGTCAGAGTTTTGGCGTGATCCGTGCTCCGGTGGCCAATCTCTATAATCAGATAGATCAGAGCAACGGCGAGTTCATCGGCAAATCCGCTCTTACCGCCATCAACAACCTGGATCTGATGAAGGAGGGCAGCGCTCTCAACAACGGCGGCACGAAAACCAGCTGGACCGACTGCACCATCGATGATTCGCATACCAAAAGGGTATATCAGCGCGGATGCCGCGACTGGGGAAACCCTCTGACCCCTCTCATCATTCTCAGCCATGACTATTTTGCCGGAAACGCAGCCTCCTCCTCCGGACAGAAAGGCACCGCCGGGGAAAGCATCCGGGTGCGCAGCGCCTGGGAGGGAAGCGAGCCGGACGATTCGGTAAAGCAGCAGGAACTTGCCTCGCTTTCAATGCCAAGCTACAAGGACCCGGCCTCTCCGTATGCCGACAAGAATATTCTCGAATGCCAGAAACCGATGAATCTGGTGCTGCTGGATGAAAACGTTTCTCTTGACTGGCACGGTCACAGCGGCACGGTGATCAAAGATGGTTTTGAAATCATTGAAAAGGCCGAGCACCTGGAAGGCGGCAAATTTGTCTTCGGCGAGAACACCTCAAGCGACGGCGATTCCAACAGCGTTGATTTCCAGACCCTTCCTACCCTGAAGACCATCGGCTCTCTGAGCGACGTGAGAGGCATTTCCGTGCTGGAGCCTCAGCAGTCCGGCTCCCTCAAGGGCGCCGCCGCAGCGGCGTATTACAAGGCCCATCCGCTGGAATTTCCTGATGGCAAAACCTATCCGGCGATACAGAACGTGGTGGTGGCCATGGCCTCGAATCTGCCGAAGTTCACCATCTACGGCTCCAACGACAAGAGTATCCTGTTCATACCTACCTGCAAGACTCCGCAGGTTTCCCAGCATGGAACCTACCGTTACGCCGGCGATTCCGCAAATTACGAGATGATAACCGACCGGGGAAGCGGCTATACCACCTCCTGCGGCATTGGCGACGTGTTCTACGTGGGATCCGAGTACAATTCCAAGGGACAGCTTACCGGGATTGAGTTCAGAGTGACCTACGAGGACAACGACGGCGGCTCCGACTTTGATATGGACGTGGCCGCCAGCTACAAAATCCATCAGGATCCGAACAACGCCGATATCATGAATGTGGAGATCAGCGGCTACTACTCCGACGGCTACGCTCCGATGATCCTGGGCTATGTGGTGATCGGCACCGGTGGCGTATTCGAATACGACCATTCCGCCAAGACGTGGAATCACAATCCCGACAAAACCGTTTTCTTTGACATCATGAAAGGATATCAGGACGGAAGCGAAAAGAGCACCAAGATCCCAACCGGCGCCGGGGAGGTGGCTTTCGCCCTGCAGTCCGATCCGTTTTACGACATCAACTATGTGGGATTTTCGTCGTACTCCCAGACCGAGAGAGTGAAAAACTCCATCACCCAGACGGTGAAGAACCGCGGCGGAAACGACAACTTCAATCCGCGCAAATGCTACACCAGCAGCGTGTTCGATTATGCCGACGGCGCCATGATCACCGGTCTTGACGGCAATTTCCAGCTGCCTCTGCTGCCGAGAGTAGGCGCAGAGGGCAACGGATCGAAGGTATACTGCGAGTCCACCGTGAAACGCAGATTTTACGTGAAGGGCACCGACGGCCAGTTCCTGCCTTCCGCTCTGGAGCTTACCGCCAAATACGGCTACAAAAACACCTCTCTGAGCAATTACTACTATGTGACCAACGCCGCGACCCTGGCCGACAATCTGTCGTCCGCCATGAGAGCGACCATTTCAGGCAGCAGGTCCTCGACCTCTCTCACCTTCCCGAGCGCGGAAATTTCCACCGACAGCGCGGAAACGGTTATCGCCTCCTTTGATACCGAGTTTTGGACCGGCGAAGTCAGAAAGGTGTCTCTGTCCGGTTTTGATTCGACTTCGGCCGTCAAATCCGATCGTCAGATCTGGTCTGCCAGCGACAGACTGGCAAGAACGCTTCCGTCTTCAAGAAAGGTTTTCCTGGCCTCCGCCGACGGCAGTCTGCATGCGTTCAGCGCCGCGGCAATTCTCAGCAAGGATGCGGAGGGCAACCATAAATTCCCTCGCATGTACAAAGGTCTGACCGACGGCTTCGACCTGTCGTCCTGTTCGGCCGAAGAGATTGAAGGGTTCGTGGAAAAGTATGCAAACTACGTTCTGGGCGACGCCACCTACGAACTGGACGACGATGCTGACAGCTCTCTCAATCCGGCCCTCAGGTGCGGAGGCAGAGACAAGGTTCTCGGTTTCCACAAGCGCAACGGCAAGAAACTGGGCTCGGTAATCAATTCGACCCCTCAGGTGCTTGCCGTAGGAGGCAAGACTTACGTGATCTTCGCCGCCAATGACGGCATGGTTCATCTTCTTGACGAAGCCACCGGCAACGAGGTGATGGCGATAATTCCGTATATCGCCCAGCACGACATGCCAAAGGCGGCGGTCCGCAACGACCTTACCCGATATATTCTTGACGGCGAGATCAATGTGTACTCCGTATCGGTGGGCGGCAACCAGAAGTACATCGCCTACGGCTCAAGAGGTCTTGGTCAGCCTGGCGTCTACGCGCTGGATCTCTCCGGCCTTGAGAACGGGACCCCGCTGTCCATGCTGTGGGAGCTGTCGAAGAACGAGGTGAACGGCAAGGTTCGCGCCTTCAGCCAGCTGGGAAGCTTCAACGCCCCTGTCACCGTGTTCCCGTACAGCATTCGTTCATCCGGCAGCGAAAAGCGGGCTCTTTATGCGGTGTTCGGCAACGGCTACAATTCTTCGGAGCCTGATGCCTACACTCCTGAAGAGAAGTATCTGGATCCGTCGTCCGCCGCGGCCGACGGCAGCTCTTCGCTGGTGGTGGTCAACGCCCTTTCCGGCGAAGTCAAAAAGGTGGTGAAGGAGGCCCAGTGGAGTCTTCCTGACTGCCGACGGGACGACGCTCATCCGGAACTCTACGAGCGTTTCACCGATGCGAAGACCGGCAAGTGCTACGCCAACGGCATGAACCCAACCGTCGCGCCGTTCGATCCGGATCATGACTTCATGCCTGAGTACGCATACGTCACCGATCTTTATGGAAACGTATATCGGCTCACCATGGCCAACAAGGCGCCGGCAGACTGGTATCTCACCAGAATTTTCACTGCGGTCAGATCCGCTGTGACTCCGACCGAAACCAGATATACGGTTCAGCCGATAACCACCAAGCCTTCCATTGCCGGCAACGTCAGCGGAAAGCCGGTGGTGGTCGTGGGCACCGGCCAGTATCTGACAGCTGCCGATATCAGCGACAGCGCGGTCCAGAGCATCTATGCCCTGGAGGACAGCAGCTACAGCACCGGCGACCAGGTGATAACGGCATCCTGCGCCAGCCTGACCTGTCTGAGAAACAGTCTCTACAAGGTTCATACCACCGCCTTTGCCGAATCCGGAACGGAGTACGAGAACTTCCGGGATATCGTCATCGACGAGACTTCGGGAGGCGAACCGCTTTCTTACGACTCCACCCTCTACAAGGGCTGGGTGGTTGATCTGGCATCGGAGCCTGGCGAGAGGGTTGTGGTCAATTCAACGGTTCAGGAGCGTCATGTCTATGTCACCACCATGACTCCGAATGACGACCGCTGCGACGGCGGCGGCACCGGTCATATGTATGACTTCAATGTCCTTACCTCCAACTTCTATGACTCGCCGAAAAAGTCGCAGATTTACTCTCGCGAGATCATGAGCAAGGCCACCACCGCCTATACCAGGCCGTCCGGCACCAAGGTAAGCGTTGACAAGGAGGATGGATCCAAGGAAGAGATCAGAAAGCGCACCGGCGTTGAAGTCAATTGCACCAAGGTTCATGTGGCAACCCAGATCAACGGCGGCGATATCACTGTCATGAGCGGTCCTCAGTACTGTCCGCGGGTTGAGTCCTGGCAGTATATCTTCCACTGATCTCTGGTTGTATTTGTATCGACATTCACAAGGGCTCCCGGACGGGAGCCTTTGTTTTCTGAATGTCGCATGTGGCTGAGGCGCCGCAGGAGCTGTAGCGTGGACAGAACCCAGGGAGGCGCTTATGCAAAGTGTGGGGGAGTTTCAGGAACGGCCAGCCGGCTCAAGATCTGCAGCGCCTTTGGTGATAGTCTGCGCGGTTTCAGTTTGGAGTCCGCCAGATCGCCGAAAGCCGTCTGGCGCTGTGTTATAGATCGTATTTACGCATCTAGGTTATTGTCCGGCGGGGAACTTTGCGCGACAGATCCTTCCCCCGGCTTGCGGTTTGGCAGCAAAGCGCAGGAGGAAGCGGACGCGCGTGGCCAGTGGAGGTAAGGGAAGGCGAAGCCGCTTGCAGCGCTGCGGGGCAAATTCCGGTTCGTCTAATCAACCGTCTGATAATGAGTGAACTGTCGGACTCCCTTTGCGCCGTTGAAGACCAGCGCGATCTGCAGAAGCTCCTCTTTTACAGGAAGCAGCGATCCGTATCTTCTTGTTTGTATCTGAACTATCGCATCCTGCAGTTGTGTCCGGCAGTCGTTTTCGCCTTCGGCATACTTGAGCTCAAGCACCAGTCTGCGTTTTTCGTATTCCAGCACGATATCGCTTCTGCCCACCGCGCTTTGCAGTTCGGTCCGCACCGGCTGATCGGCTCCGATAAAGAAGGCGTGCAGCATGCCTTGAATGGTCTTTTCGTTAATGCTGCCGTAGTTCTCATAGCTTATGGTGTTCATGAGCGCGTTCAGTTTTTCCACTATCTCTGCCGCAGGCGCCTGGGAAAAGATCTTTTCGGCGCCGCTTCTGGAAAACCTGACCCCTTCGAACATCTTCCTGGATACTAGTCGCGTCAGAGAGTTTTTTACTTCGTTGTTGGGGATCCTCAGCGTTACCGAGCCGCCGTCAGGGACGGTGGAGCAGAGGGTAAGATAACCGGCCTGGAACATGAGAACCTCCTGCTTCATGCTCAAAAGAGAGCCGGGATTCAGAAAGTCGTCGATATCCACGCAGATGTCCTGGGCATAATCCTCAAGACTGATCTTGTGATTTTGCAGATATTTGACGATCACAGACGGCATTCCGCCATTTTCGTACCAGTAATTGCTGAAGAGCACCTCCTGTCTTGAAACGGCATCCGCGAAAAAACAGTTCACCGACCAGGTGGAATAAACATTTTTTCTGTTTCTGTCATCAAAACAGTAACCGTCATATTCATCGGAAAGCCGGTCCAGAAATTCGTCCCGCTGTTCCTCTGTGATCAGCTCTCTGGATATTCCTTTGTCCAGCGAGATGACAAGGTCTATGTGATCCAGGTAATATTTCCTAAGTTCGTTTCTGGTGAAACCGGCGATGTCGGACACCGGACTGTAGTAGCTCAGGTCCATGATATCGGTGCCGACGGAGAAAATCGACACATCCTTCAGTCGGGTGACTCCGGTGATGCCGAGAAATCTGATACATGGATCTCCCTTCAGGATCCCGTACATGTTCCTGAGTTCGATTCTGAACTTTTCATACAATTCAGGATCATCCATGTGAGCTGTCAGTTGAGCATCATATTCGTCTATCAGGATCACCACGGATATGGACGCCTGATTGAGTTTTTCCAGCAGGTTGAACATGGCCACGCTGGGAGTCTGCTTTTCCCTGCAGACGTCAAGGTGAAGACTTGCTCCAAAAACGGCTATTGTCTGAGAGAAGAGCTGGCAGAACGTGTCATATTCGTTGGTGTACTTGAGAAAATTCAGTTTCAGCACCGGATACCTGGTGTCCTTCCACTGGTCGTAAATCCAGGTGTTTTTGAAGCATGGCTCGACGCCTTCCTCGAACAAGGTGGCTATGGTGTCAAGCATCAGTGATTTTCCGAATCTCCTCGGACGGGAAATGAATACTCTGCGGTTTTTCAGAAGAGCGGCGATCTGCTCGGTCTTGTCGATGTAGACATAATTGTACCGGTTGAAGTCCTTGAAACACTGGGTCTGGGCTATGTCTTTCATAGGGTATCCTTAATTCAATTCCGTCACCCAAGTCTGAACTTGACACTTTGGCGTTTGGTCTTTTTGCGGTTTTGCTGCTATGGTGTTTTGTTTCTTTGACGTTTTGCCGATTTGACTCCCTGCTGTTTTGGTCTTTTCCTCAAAACGCAAGCGCATGCAATCATACTCTGATTTCGGGCAAACTGAATCAATCCGTCGCTGATGCCTGTTCGGCCCGAGACCGGACGCCCTTGGCAAGCAATGCTCTCCTGATCTGTCCAGGACCGGACGCTCCGGGCTTGCCATGTTCGGTTAATCTGTTCCGCCCGAGACTGACTCTATGGCATGTCACGTTCTTCTGACCTGTCGCGCACGGACGAATGCGGAAAGCCTTATGGCAGAGGCTGCTTCTAATGCTCCTGACCGGCCGCGACCGGACCATTGGAACATTGGATCATGGCATGATCCCCGCCGGTTCTGGCCACCCAGCCGTCAGATCCCGCCGGAGCCGCCGACGATGTATCTGACGCCTCCCGATGCGCGCTCTCCCGTTTTAAGCGCCGGCAGCAGTATGTTTATGATTTCGTCAAGCTCTTCCTTGAGACCGAAGGTAGGGTTTGCGATCATCATGGCCGAACCGTACATTCCCTCCGCGCCGTCCTGGGGACTTGCGGGGCACAGACTTGCCTCCAGCACCTCTTCAGCGGCCAGTTTTCTGAACTTTTCTCTCATGAACAGGGAGTGATCCTTGTCGCCAGCCAGGTGGGGGTACCAGATCGCCAGCGTCGCGCCCGGCCATTTCTTCAGAACTTTGCGCGCGGTATCCACGACTTTGGCGTAATCCTCCGTCTGCTCGTAGGATGGATCCATAAGCGCCAGTCCTCGTCTGATCTCCGGCGGTGTCAGGGCCACCAGCCCCTCGAAGCCGTCGCGGAAGTGAATGGCGATCCTGCGATCCTCCCTGGCGTTCATGTTCTTTTTCAGAATCTGGATTTCGCTGCTGTGGAGCTCCATCAGCGCCATCCGGTCCTGAGATCTCAGCAGTTTTCCGGCAATTGCGGGAGATCCCGGATAGATCCGCAACGCGCTGTCCGGATTCAGCTGCTTCAGAATCTCAAGATACGGGGCAAAGAGGGGACCGAGTTCCGACCTGCGCTCAAGCAGCCTTGCTATGCCATGTTCATGCTCTCCGGTCTTGGAGGCCTCGTTTCCCTTGAGGTCGTACAGCCCGCCGCCTGCGTGGGTGTCGAAGTAGACAAAGGGCTTTTCTTTCTTCTTGAGATATTCGATGATTCTGGTGAGAACCACATGCTTGAGGATGTCGGCATGGTTGCCGGCGTGAAAGGCGTGACGGTAGCTTAGCATGACTGCATCTCCCTGAGCCGCATATCAAATTCCTTCTGTTTCTCTTCCAGCAGCTGGCTTTGTTCAAGCCACATCTCCTCGACGAGATCCTTCTGTTTCAGCAGTTCGCCTCTTGAGGTGAGAAGCTCGTTGAGCCGATCCCTGTTTTGAGCGTCGTAGATGACGTTGTCGGCAAGAGCCTGCTCGTAACCGCTCTCGTCGCGCTGGATCTGTTCGAGTTTTGCGGCCAGATCGGCTATGGCCTTGCGCAGATCCTTTGTTTCGTCTCTGAATTTTGACTGCAGCTGTTTCATCAGGGCGCGGCTGATTTGAGGCGAGGACTTCTGCTCGGCCTTTTTCTGCAGCATTCTGCATTCCTTCAGTTGCGCCTGCTGGCTGCGTTGCTTGTCCAGCAGGTACTTCTGATAGTCGTCAAGATCGCCGTCGAATTCCGAAACCCGGCCGTCATCCACCAGATAAAGCAGATCCGTGGCGGATTTCAGCAGATGACGGTCGTGGGACACCACCACCAGCGCGCCGCTGTAGTTCTGCAGCGCCAGCGTCAGCGCCTCCCGCATGTCAAGATCAAGGTGGTTGGTGGGTTCGTCCAGAAGGAGCAGATTCGGCTTCCGCCAGACGATCAGCGCCAGGGCGAGGCGCGCTTTTTCGCCGCCTGAAAGCACGGATGCGGGGCAGTTCACCTTGTCGCCGGAAAAATTGAAGGAGCCAAGATAGCTCCGAAGTTCCAGCTCCCGGCACTCAGGCGCAAGACGCTGCATATGTTTGAGGGGTGAATCCTCCAGCCGCAGGTGTTCCAGCTGCTCCTGGGCGAAATATCCGATCTGGACGCCGGAGGAGCATCTGTATCTTCCTTTAAGCGGCGCCAGCTCCCCGGCAAGACATTTGACCAGGGTCGATTTGCCGGCGCCGTTTTTGCCCAGCAGGCCGATGCGGGCGCCGGAGGTCAGATTGAAATGGATCTTCGACAGCACCACGCGCTCGCCGTAGCCCAGGGAAAGCTCCTCCATCTGGATCAGAGGATTGGGCAGAGCGTCAGGCTCTCTGAAGGCGAAGGTGAAGTTTGAATCGGAGTGGGCGGCGGCGATGAGATCCATCCGTTCAAGAGCCTTCAGGCGGCTCTGTGCCTGTCTGGCCTTGGTGGCCTTGTACCTGAATCGTTCCACGAAGGCTTTCATATGGGCGATGGCGGCCTGCTGCTTTTCGTGCAGTGCCTGCTGCTGATTCATTTTTTCCATCCGCATCACCTCGAAGCCCGAGTAGTTTGCGGTGTATTCGTGCAGCTGCCGGCCTTCGATGTGGATAATTTTTCCTACGGTGTGATCCAGAAAATCCCGGTCGTGGGAGATAAGCAACAGCGTGCCGCCGTAGCCGGCAAGATAGTTTTCAAGAAAAATAACTGCGTCAAGATCAAGATGGTTGGTGGGTTCGTCCAAGAGCAGAAGGTCGGACTTCACTATCAGCGCCTGGGCAAGGTTCAGGCGCATGCGCCATCCGCCCGAGAATTCCTTTACCGGTTTGCCGTGCTCCCCTTCGGAAAAACCCAGACCAGAGAGAATAACGGCCGCCCGGGATCTGATGGTATAGCCGTCGGCGATTTCGATTTCGGCGTGTATCCGGCCGATGGCTTCGCCGTCGTTGTCCGCCGTGGCTCTCTTCAGTCTTTCCTGAAGCTCTGTATACCTCCGATCGCCTTCAATGACGTAGTCTATGGACTTGGTGGCAAGAGCCGGAGTTTCCTGGGCGACGGAGGCCACGACCCAGTCGTCGGGTATGAAAATTTCGCCTCCGTCAGGGGCATGCTCGCCTGTGATCAGAGAAAACAGGGTGGATTTTCCGCTGCCGTTTTTGCCCACGAGACCTACCTTTTCGCCGGGATTGATCTGGGCCGAGGCGTTATGAAACAACTCGTTGGCGGCTATCATGTAGTCCAGATTGGAAATTTTTATCACTCGAACTCCCAGGTCGAAACAAATTGCAATGTCATGGTCGGTTTGGAACCGCGCGGAGGAGATAAGATAAGATACGATCTCACGGGTATTGTATCAGATCTGAATTATGTTTCCGCTCCCGGATTCTCCGATGGTAAACGGGCGTCTGTTGACTGACGGCAGGGAAATCAGGAACATTCTGCGCACTGCCAAAATCCGCGCGTCTGCCAAACGCTCGCTTATGCCGTTCTGGTGCTTGGTCGGGGGCTGGTATTTCACCGGACCGGCCAGGTCAGAACAGCCAGGCGGGCCCGGATGACTCAGGCAATTCTCCGGGCTCGTGTCCCTACAACCGGTTTCAGGCGACTTTGACAGTGCTCTCCAATAGCTTCGATGACTTGATCAATGACTCTTTTTTTTGTCTTCGTTCTAAAAATTCAAGGCCCTTGCAAACATCTTCGAGCTTCAGCCGGATTTTGCCAAAAGCCGGTTTTGATGGTGGAGAGTACGGATACGAACATGAACATGAACATGAACACGAACGGGCGCACGGAGTTCAGTCAAAAACAAGCTCATCGTTTAATTTTTGATAGATGCCGACCTGATTTTCGACTTCCAGCCGGTTGACGATGACGTTCAAGCCTTTAAGCGAGGCCTGGTTGATGAACTCTTCGATTCTGATTAGGCTGTTTGTTTCTTTCAATGCAACCCAACGGCAAATCTCAATCCTGCGCTGTCCTTGCCGACCAGTCTCTATGCCGATTTTATGCTCATGCGCCATTGGGGATTCGAAGGATTATTGCAAACACCATGTTTTGGCAAAATCCTCTTTCTGTGTCATTTGGCTGAAACTGTCTTCAGAAGCGGTCTGGCCTGGCTGATGCTGACAGCATGGCGACTCTCAGTCTTCAGCCAGCTTCACAGTGCAGCTTTTGCCGCAGAACGCTATGCCGTATTTAAGAATTCGGACGCATCCGCTCTGTTTTAGGTTGAAGTCGTATCTGTTTCGTTTTATCTGATCGATGGCCTCTTCGCATGCTTTAT